>JAQGOE010000188.1 GCA_028293725.1 Gammaproteobacteria bacterium
GGGTGCAGACGTTGGAGTTTGTTGCTGCAACCGGGGGCGTCGTGCACCGAATTCGTGCACCACGGCCGGGTGTGAGATAAACCGGCCGCTGGCTTCAGTTGTCATGAGGTTCGAGTCATAACAAATAACTCGTGCGGTCAGGCACGGTGAAGGGAGTAATCATGACAGAAGGAAGCGAGCCGCTGACGCTGCGGCTGGACCGTCACCTGGGCAGTGGACGCGATAGCGTGGCGTTGAGTTTCAAGGTCTCGTTCAAATTCCGCCGGTGGTTCAAGCTGCATGCGCTCCAGCGCAATCTCACCATGACGGAATTCCTGGTGGAGGCCGTGGAGGGATATGTTGCCGCAGAGCGGCCGCCCGAGAAAATCGGTCCCCACAGTGCGGAAATCCGTAAATGAGTATTTGTCCCGGGCCGTTGCCGGAACGCGATTTTCAGCGCTATATCTCGCTCGAGAGCCGCTAACGTTTCCACGCCGGCAGGTTCGCATCAGGCACTGGGGAAAACAAACACCGACAACTCGATGTCAGATCATCAGGTAATCTGGAATACAACACCAGGGAGTGACGTATGAGACGCTATGTATTCTTAGTTTTCATGGCGATTGCCTTGGCCTCGGGAGCGGGCCTGGCGGCGGCAGAGAACGCGGCGCAACCTAAGCACGGGGTGGATCTCGGGGTCGGTCGCGGTCCGGACAGCCATCGGCCCAACATCCTGGTGGCGTGGCGTAATACCGAGCGTGTTCTCGAAGTCGAGGTGTTGGTGCGCAACCTCGGCGACCAGCCAGGGCATGGCAACGTCAGGCTGGAGATCTGCGACGACGAAGGCCGTCAATTGCTAACCACGAAGCCGTTTCCCGTGACCGTTCCGGCGCGCGCCGATGGGGGCGAGCAGGGTACGGTGGTGCAGACCAAGGGTTTCCGCATGATGAACATCATGTTCGACCAGTTGGATCGCCTCAACCAGCGGTACAAGCTGCGGGCGACGGTGGACACCGACGGTGAGGATCTCAATCCGTTGGATAACGTCGCGACCAAATCCTTCAACGTCGACGATCGCGCATTACCCTCGACCACCACCACGTACCGTTACCGCCTGGCGAATCCGACTGACGCGGCGGTCAGCGGCGCGGTCTATATCGATCACACGACGGTTCCGACTGGTTGGACGATGTCGGCCGAGCCGCAGGCGGGTAGCAAGGTGATGCTCGCGCCTCACGAGGTGTTTACCGGTTACGTCACGGTCAAGACGCCAAAACAGGTCGCGGACGGGCAATACATCGACCTGCAGGCGGGGCTGGCCAAGACCGGTGGGGCAGTCACTTCCACCATCGATCAGGATGAATGGTACCTCGTGGCGACCAGCCAGCCCCCGCAAGTGGATCAGCCCCAGGTCGTAGTGCGACCTGACGGCGGCATCGCGGTGAATGTCGCTGCCTTCGATCCGATTTGCGGCATCAAGGAGGCCAGCGGGGTGCAGGTTGCCTATTCTCTCGATCACGGCACGACCTTCTCGTCGCGTGTCATGGCATACACCCGGGGCAACTTCTACGACAAGACATGGTTCGAAGGTCTCCTTGGCCCCTTCGCTCCCGGTGTTGAAGTTAACGCGGTTCTCACCGTGGCTAACAACGCGGGAATCGTACGGCGCTTCGACCTCCCGGCGTCGCGGATCCCGGACACGGTGGCTCGAAACGACGGAGCAGGGGCAGCCGCAGCGGCTGGTGAAACCCCGCAGACGCTCGCCAAAAGCGACAATCTGAACTAAAGGGAGACAGCCATGCGTCGCAGAACATTCATAGTGAGTGCCGCCGCCGCCGCAGGTGCGGCTGGCACGCTGGGAAGCATGAGCGCCACCGCTCAGGGTGACACTGAAGACCCAGGTACCAGGGCACTCGGTGCCCTCGCCAATGCCCGACGCCTCGAGGCGTCGGGCGAATTCGAACAGTTACGTCAGTCCTACCACTCGGATGCGCTGGTCGTGGAGCCCGCGTTGCTGGCACCGAGTCTGGGTCGGGCAGCGGTGGTGGACAGCAAGTCCAAGGTCGCGCAAACACGCAAGCTGCTGTACTTCTATTACCGCCAGCCGCAAGTGTTGTCCACGGGCAATGCCGCGATCGTGATCTCCAACTACGAGGCGGGACATTCGGTGGATGGACAGACCGTCGAGCACACGGGAAAGTCCTCCAGCGTGGTGTTGCTCGGACCGGATCCGCCGGTGATCGCGATGGAAACCACGGTGCCCAACCTGAATGCCGGCAGCTACGGTGCCTTGGGTACGGCGCTCACGATGCAGCAGTGGGGGATCTATCCGTTACGCGCTCTCGGGCCTTCCACGGCGACCGGTGGCAACCAGGATGCGGGCGGTGGGGAAAACGATCTCCTCTACAAGGAGGTGCAACAGATCAATAACGCGTGGCTGTCCGGGAATGCGACGCAGTTGCTGCAAATGGCGAACCCCACCGGGGTTTTCCTGATCGGCGACTACAGCCCGTATTTCATCACCGGGGATGCGGACATCAAACAGCATTTCGCGGACTTCTACAAAACCTCCAGGGTGAACATGATCCAGTCGATGGATCCGCAAGTGAGGATCTGGGGCTCCGCGGCAGCGGTCTCCTTCAACTTCGATCTGAACTACACCATCAACGGCAAGACCAAGCACAGTCCCGGTCGAGGCGTCTATACGTTCGCGAAGGGCGCGCCGTCGGCCGCGAGTCGCTCGCGGTCGTCGTCCCGGCCGCTCATGAATGTGGCGTTGGTCTCCAGCAAAACGTGGGTCATGGCGGCCTGCGCGGCGAGTCATCTGGTATCCGGAACAGTAGGCGATCCCTATCCGTCGCCGGTCGCGTAGCGGTCGTCGCAGCAGTCAAACTCCATGAAAAACGGGTCGTTTGCGGTGGGTCTCATGTTGGCAGCGGTGGCGGTGTACGCGCCGCCGCTGCCGGCGCAGACCGCGGCGATCCCGTCCCTTGGCATTCCTGCCGTTGTCGACCCGCCCGACAATCCGAGGACCGCGGACAAAGTCGCGCTCGGTCGGAAGCTGTTCTTCGATAAGCGTCTTTCCGCCGACAATTCCATCTCCTGTGCAACCTGCCACGATCCCCATTATGGCTATGCCGATCCGCACGCCGTATCGGTGGGAGTCAAGGGACGGCAGGGCGAGCGAAACAGCACTACGGTGCTCAATGTGGCATTCGCCGAATCGTTCATGTGGGACGGTCGCAGCCCGAGCCTGGAAGACCAGGTGGCGCTACCGTTCGCCTCACCGACGGAGTTAGGTCTGCCGGAAGAGCAGGCCGCCCTGAAATTGCGTCAACAGGGCTATAACGAGCTTTTTCAGCAGGTGTTCCGCGAGGATGTCACTGCGGCCAACATGTCGAAAGCGATCGCCGCGTATCAGCGCACGTTGGTCGCGGCCGACTCGCCGTTCGACCGCTACACCTTTAAACATGACAAAAGCGCGATGTCGCCGGCCGCGCAGCGCGGTTTCCAGGTATTCCTCGACGCCAAGTGTGACGCGTGCCACTTGGTCATGACTGAGGGGCTGCATCCTTTTGCCCTCAATTACGCCGTTTTCACCGACAGCAAGTTTCACAATCTGGGTGTGGACGCCGCCAAGGGGAACCCCGACCCTGGCCGCTACACCGTTACCGGTGCACGCGAGGATTGGGGACGATTTCGTACGCCGTCGCTGCGCAACGTGGCGTTGACCGCTCCTTATTTTCACGATGGTAGCAAGGCGACCCTGGCGGAGGTTGTCGATTTCTACGACAAGGGCGGCGGAGCCAACTCCAACCTCGATCCGGCCCTGCGCCAGCTCAACCTGACGCCGCAGCAGAAGCAGGATCTGGTGTACTTTCTGGAATCGCTCACCTCGCCCCATGTCGCCGCGTTGGGCGGTGACCCTGACGGGCAGGAGCCATAAGCGCATGCTGCTCAACCGCCGAAAGCTGACCCAATTGCTCGGGGTTCTTCCCGCTGCCGTACCGCTCGGTCTCGCTGCCACCCGCGTGGCGCGTGCCGTGGAGCCGGCCGTCATTCTGGGGCTGGACCCGGTCGACATGGTGCGCCTGGATGCCAACGAAAATCCGGCGGGACCGCCGCAATCGGCGGTTGAGGCGATCACCTCCGGTGCCCGGGCGAGCGGCCGGTATCACTTCGAAGAGTTCGGTGCGTTCTCGCAGGCGCTCGCTGCCAGCGAGGGTATCAAGCCCACCGAGGTGCTGTTTGGTGTCGGGTCGGGCGAGATTATTGACGCCGCGCTGTGCGCCTTTACTTCGGCGACGCGGCCGATGATTACCGGCGTGCCCACTTACGAGGTCCCGATCGCGATGGCGCGTAGCCTCGGCCGACCCGTCATCGAGGTGCCCCTGTTGCCGGACTACGGCTTTCCGGTCCACGTTCTAGCGGAGAAAGCTGCTGCAGCGGGCGGCGGCATGATCTATCTCTGCAACCCGAACAACCCCACGGGAACGCTCAGCCCCAACGGCGACATCCATTGGCTGGCGACCAATCTTCCCCCTAACACGACGTTAGTCGTCGATGAGGCTTATCTCGACTTTACCGAACCGGGGGCGGCCGAGAGTGCGATCCGGTATGTGCGCGAATCCCGCAATGTTATAGTGACCCGTACGTTCTCGAAAATCTATGGGATGGCCGGCATGCGTGTCGGGTTCGGCTGCGCCAAGGAAGAGCTGGTGAACGCGATGAGTCCCTTCCGGGATAATGTGGTCCCGATTCTCGGCCTGCGCGCGGCCACGGCAGCCCTGGGCGAGAAAGCGACCTTGATTCCCGCCCGCCGCGCCGCGATGAGTCGCAGCCGCGCAGAACTGTGCCAGTGGTTGCACAGTAACAAGATCAAATTTACGGAGTCGCATGCCAATTTCGTGATGATCCATCTCGAGCGCGAGGCCTCGGCTTATCGCGCGGATCTGCTGCGACATAAGGTCGCGGTAGGTCGCCCGTTCCCGCCCCTCAACCGAATGTTGCGCGTCACGTTGGGCACCGATGAGGAAATGTGGCGATTCCGCGAAGCATTCCTTCCACTCTATGACGCTTGAGCCGGATGACCGCTGACGAAGCAATCGCATTCGTTCGCAAACACGGCGTGGTTCTCTCGGCCGCCAAAGGGCCGGTTCCCAACGTCAGTGAGGCGGTGGCCGGTGGGCCGGTCAAAGGCAGTTGGTGGAGTCACCCGAAGGGCCGCGAGATTTTCCGCGTTCTGCGCAGCTTGAGTGACTCACCGGATATTCTGGTGTGCCGTCTCGTGGACGGAAAAATCACGTTCGTTCACCGGCGACTCTGGCCGGCCGTGGTGCGGGTCGCGCATCGATTCGAGCCGCGGCAGATCGCGCAGGTGCACGAGGAGCACACCGCCTCCGGACGGCATGTTACGCATGACGTGGCATTTCCAGAATGGGTGCCTCCCGAAGTGAAGTCTCTGGCGGGCGAGCTGAGCGAACGCGAGGCGCTGGAGGCTTTGGGAGAGTGGACGGAACGCCTGGAGGCGCCCGGCGGCGGTCGAGCCAACTCACGGAGTCGAGGCAAAAAGAAGTGAACCCCTCCAGGCCGCGCCGCTGTTGGTTGGCTGTTGTGATCGCGTTTGCAGCGTTCCTGGTTGGGAGCTGTCCGTTGCACGCACAGGAAGCGCCACCGCCGCTCGGCCCTTTGCCGGGCACAGTGGAGCCGAAACGGTACCTGCTCGATCTGACTGTCGATCCCGCGTCGACCCGTTTCCGCGGTCATGTTGAAATCCAAGCTGAGTTGACGACCGCGGCTCGAAGCATCTTCATCCATGGGCAGGACCTCAAAGTCAGCCGAGCACGCGTCAGCGTGGGCAACAAGACCTTCGATGTACGTTATACGGAAACAGGCTCGTCCGGTGTCGCGCGACTGGAGTTTCCCCTTGAGCTTCCCGCAGGTCCCCTGACCTTGAGCTTCGAATACAGCGCCGGGATCGGCACGTCCGCGGACGGTCTGTTTCACACGAAGGTGGCCGACGATTGGTACGCCTGGACGCAACTCGAGCCGACTTCGGCGCGGCGTGTGTTTCCGGGTTTCGACGAGCCTCGATTCAAGACTCCGTTCCAGATCACGGTGCGCGCACCGGGTACGGCGCGGGTGTTTTCCAACGCAGTGGAGACTCGGGTTGTCGACAGGGCGGGACTGCGAATCCATCGTTTTGCTCCGACCCCGCCGCTGCCTACTTACCTGGTAGCTCTCGGCGTCGGCCCATTCGATGTCAGGAGTACGACGGCGCCACCGAATGCGGTCCGCTCGTGGGCAGTCCCGATGCGCATCATCGCCGCGAAAGGGCAACTGCCGCGCATGGCTGTCGCTGCCGCGGAAACGCCGAAAATTCTGGGCCTGCTGGAGCAGTATGTTGGTGTCGCTTATCCCTACGAAAAGCTCGACTTCCTGGCCTCTCCCACCATGGGAGGCGCGATGGAGAACGCCGGGCTCATCATTGTCAACGATGTTTTTCTGCTGCTCGATGCAGACTCTCCCGCCAGCCAGCTGCGCGGATTCGCGGAAGTCAACACCCACGAGATGGCGCACCAATGGTTCGGCGACCTGGTAACACCGGCCTGGTGGACCGACGTGTGGCTGAGCGAGAGCTTTGCGCAATGGTTGGGCCGAAAGGTGGCGGATCAATGGCGTCCTGACCTGGGCATCGCCGCCAGCGCATTGGAGGATGTGTTCTCGGCGATGGACGCGGATGCGTTGGGGCAGGGCCGATCCATCCGCCAGCCGATCACCGACAACAGCGAGATCACCAGCGCGTTCGATTCCATCACCTACGAGAAGGGCGCACAGGTGCTCTCGATGTTCGAGAGTTATCTCGGAGCGCGGACGTTTGGCGAAGGTGTCAGGCGATATCTGAGCTCATACCGGCTCCGGACTGCAAACGCGGATGACTTTTTCCGCTCTTTGAGCCAAGCGGCGGGCGATTCGAGAGTGGCGCCCGCGCTGCAGTCCTTTACCGACCAGACAGGAGTGCCGGTGGTGACGGTGGAGGAGCGCGGTCGGGAGGTTGTGCTGACTCAGGCTCGCTATCGGCCTTTGGGAATTGAAGCCGCTCCGGCGCAGACCTGGCGGATTCCGGTTTGCCTCACTCGAGGCGCTCACCGGGATTGCTCGCTGCTCGAAACATCCACGAGTCGTGTGCCCCGGCCCGAGGGAGATGCGGCTCTCGTGCCTGATGCCGAGGGCTCAGGGTATTTTCGCTTCCACATGGACGGGGCTGGTTGGAGTGGCATCATTGCTGTTGCCCCGGAGCTGTCTGCGCGCGCCGCCCTGACTGTAGCCGACAGTCTCTGGGCGGATTTCGCGGCGGGCGCCGTTGGCTTCGATCGTATTCTCGAGGGTGCCCGGTCGTTGAGTCGAAACCCGAACAGTTTGGCAGCCACTGCGCTCGGTGCTCGTCTGAAGCATCTAGCCGACACAGAGCTGACGGATGATGAGATCGTCGGCTATCGCGCTTTGATGAGCGAGATCTATGCGCCCAAGTTGGCCGCGCTGGGGTTGGATCCGAGTTGGGGTGCCCATTCCCACGAGTCGGTGCGTGCGCAGTCGCTCCGGCAGACGCTCGTGCCTATCGTGGCGCTGGAAGGCCGCGACTCTCGAGTACGGGCGCAGCTCCTCGCCGCCGCGGTCGCGTATCTGCGCGGCGACCGACGGGCTCTTGACCCCTCTTTCCGGGGAACGGCACTCAAGGTCGCCATGCAGGAGCGCGGGTCGCTCATCATTGGCGAATTGAAAGACACGTTGCTCCGATCGACCGATCCACTGCTGCGAGAGCAGATCGTGGGAGCGATAGGATCGGCGGACACCAGCGCGGATGCCCGGGCAGCACTGGATATCGCCTGGTCACCTGGCATCCAGACTCAGGAGAGTCTGCGGATTCTGATGTCTCTCGCCGGGGAGCGTGGTGCGCGGGAGTCCGTCCTCCAATTCGTCGAACTGAACTTCCAACGCATCATGGAAACCTTGCCGGCGTTCGCCCGGCCGTTTCTGCTGCCCTCCCTGTTTGAGAACTACTGTTCGACTGCCGATGCGGATCGAGCCGAGGTATTCATCCGCCCCAAGCTTCTGGAGTTGGGTGGCGGGCAATTGGAGCTTGCGCAGGCTCGCGAGACTATCAGGCTCTGCGCGAGTTTGAGGAAAGCCAAAGGTACTGAAATCGACGCTGCGCTTCGTGCTGCGGTCTCGCAGCGGGACACGTTGGCGCTCGCCCCGGCGGAGTAGCGGCCACTGGTAAGGATCGCCGCCTGCTTCCCGGGCTCGGACGTCGACATGCCCCCATCCCTGAGGGCATGGCAAACAGTTTGCCTGGAGTCCGGCGCTAGTTGTGGAAGCGACCGCCGGCCTTCTGCAATGCACCGATAATTGTGGAGTTACCGGTGGAGCTGGCGATGCGCAGAGGCGTAAAGCCCTTCGTATCCGGCAAATTCGGGTCGGCGCCGTGTGCCAACAGGGCCAGTACCGCTTTGGTGCGGCCGTGTCGCGTTGCAATCATCAGGGCAGTGTTGCCTTCGGAGTCGCGCGCATTGACGTCGACTTGTGAATCGAGCGCTGCTCGGACTGCCTGCGTGTCGCCGGATTCGGCTGCTCGCCACAACTGGTCAGGAGAGACGGTCCCGGTCGACACAGCCACCGGCTTTGCTACGGCCGCTGCCGCTGGTTGTGGTGCCGGTGTTGGGGTGAGCGCTGCTGCTGTCGTCTGAGTTGGCGCCACCGTTGTGGCAGCCGCGGCCGGAGCCACTGGCGTCGGCGAAGCTGTTGTCGCTGCCGGGGTCATCGCTCCCGATGACGCGACTCGCATGTCGTTGCGCGGCTGAGCGTTCTGGGCGGGAGCCGCCGAATCGGCAGAGGAAGTGCTCCGCGCATCCACGCCGGCGTTGCCGCCGGGACCGTTCGTGTTCTGCGCGGATGTCGTCGATTGCCGTCCGTCGTGGGGCGCGGGCGGCGGTGTTTGCGGGTGGGCCCTAGCGGCGGCGGCGGAGTTAGACGCAAGGGCGCGGGTCGGTGGCGCGGTCGCTTGCGGCGCCGAGGCCGATGTTGGCGCGGGCGACGGCTCGGACGAGCGCGTCGTTGCGGAGTCCGCCGCGGGTGAAGGAGCTTCCGAGGTCTGTCGCGCGGATGACTGCGGGGCGGCTGAGGCTGCGGCCGGCACGTCAGGCGACCGTCTCGGTTCATCCGCGTCTGCGCTCGGCGCGGCTGATCGCGCCATCGGCGGCGGAGCGGCATCCTCGACGGGCGCCGGCGCGGTCAAGGGTTTTGGTGGAGGTGCGAGAAGGGGCGGCACGATCAGGACTCCGGCAACCGCCGCGGCCGCCACGATCCCCATGACAATAAGTCGCGACCGTGTTTTATTCGCCGGTGACTCCGGGGCGTTGAATCTGGGTGCGCTATCGCTGGCGCCTTGCTTGACGGCTCGTTCCGCGGCTACTTGCGCGGCGTGAGCGAGTAACTTTCGGCGGGCGAACTCGCTCGGCTTGCTGCTATCGGCGGCTGACGCACGTCGATAGCTGTCGTCCGCGACGTCGGGTTGGTCCTGGCTGGTGGGGGCTTCGCTCATAAACTTACTCGTTAAGTAATTCGCGCAGCTTCGTCCGTGCAAGTCGCAGACGGGTTTTAATCGTCTCTTGGCTGCTGTTGGTGATCGACGCGATCTCCTCTACGCTCAGCTCACCTTCTATCTGCAATAGAAGTGCTTCGCGGTGATCGCGCGGTAATTGCCCGATGGCTCGTGTTAGGGCGGCTACTTGATCCCGCGCTGCCGCTGGAGCGGCACCGGGGTCAGGGTTAATTTCAGTGGAGTCGATCAGTCGCTTGTACGCAATTGCGAACAACCACGCGGCGAATCGCGTTTTGGGCTCGAAGCGTGAGGCGTCGTTGGAGACGTCGAACCAAACTTCCTGCAGCAGCTCGTCGGCGGACGCGCGGTTACCCACATTCCGCTCGAGAAAACGCCAGGTGCGCATCTCGTGTCGCCGGTAGAGCAGCTCGAATGCCTCGGAGTCGCCACGTGCATGGCGCGCAACAAGGGACCCGTCACTATCGTCCGTGTAGCTCATGGACTGCATTATCGCAGTTCCGCGCCGCTTGCTACTGTCGGATCCGGCACATATTTGCGGAGTGTTGCCGCGAGGAGACCATCGCATCGGGATGTTGGTCATAACGGATCCGCATGACCTCCCGTACCTAAAGAATCATTTAGGATCCCCGCACCATCGTGGTGCCGGGATCAGTCGGCCCCAGACTTTAGGCTACAGCAGCTCCCCGGCGCCGCCTGCCGGCGGATCGGGGACGTACTGCTGTTGGGCAGAGGCCGGAAACGGGTTGGCCGCCGGTACCGCGGGGCGGAACGGCTCGACGATCCCCATGGCGATGAGGTTGTCGAGACTGTCATAACGAATGCGGATGACCTCGTTGGGTTGAATCTGCATACGGTCGAACTCGGTGTTGGTTACGTAGGAGTACTCGCGCTCGCCATGGCCGGTACCGAGTTTGGGTGTCACGGCGGGTTCGGCCGACTTGGAGGCCGATTTCGGAGCTTGCGTGGCGCGCCCCCCGGAATAATCCTCGCGTGCCAGGGAGTCTGGTAGGCGTGTTGAAAAATCCGGCCGCGGCACGCTTGCCGGCGCGTCGGCAGGCGGCGGTGGGGTGAGCGTGGCAAGCGGCGGTGTAGTCGGCGTGCCAACCGGCGAGGGACTGGGTGCGACAACCTGCGGAGCAGGGGGTATGTAAACCTCCTGCGGCTGGCGTTCACGAAACAGTGCCACCCCGATGATACCAACATTCTCCGGCCGCCCCGTGCGCGCAGCGTAGGAATTCGGCGAAGCGGTGAACGTGAAGGCGGCTACTTCCGTGTCGCTCTTGCGCCAGCCTGTGATTCGGTACTCCTGGCCGGGATTGAAGACATAACCTGTTTGACCCCAAGCGGCGGTCGCGCCGGAGATGACGTTGACGCCGTCGACTGCTGTAACGGCTAGCAGGCGTTGGTCGAGGTGGTTGCGGATTTCGATTGCGTAAGTGGCGCCCGGTTTCCCGGCCACCCAATACTCGCCGCGATACAGATGTGGAGTCAGTGCAACTCCGGTGCTGCGATCGATGATTGTAACTTCGGCGATGCCGCCGACCGCCAGCGCATTGCAACTCGTCGCGAGGGCGGCGAGTGCCGCGAAACAGACCGTGTGTTTCATGAGGATTCCGATACTGAGAAGCTCGAGAAGTGAAACGGCACAGTGGCTCGAATCGGGTTAGCGGGACGGTGGTGGCGGCGCCCCCGGGTGGTGTCGGCTGCCGCACCTGGGCGGTGCTTGCGCGGCACCTACGCGGCGCGGGCAGCGGGCGAGAAGTCCTAAAATCGGGTACTCGCCGGTATGGTAGGATCGCGACCCGCATGGCGGGGGCGGTGCCGGACGGCTGCGTCGCGCCCACCCCATATTGCCGTGCTACTACCCGTCGCGGGCCCGTCTATGGTGGCTCGCATCGGCTTCTCCGCGACGACTAGTCGTGAATCCCGTCAGGGCCGGAAGGCAGCAGCGGCAGCGACGATGTCGGGTGCCGGAGCCAGAGCTGGTGCGAGCTGCCTCCCT
>JAQGOE010000240.1 GCA_028293725.1 Gammaproteobacteria bacterium
TGCGCTTTGTGCAGGAGTATTTTCTGGTGGCCTGTTCGCTGGCCGACCTCATCCGGCGCTTTCGTCGTAACAACTCCGATTGGAGCGCGCTTCCGGAAAAAGCCGCGATCCAGATGAACGACACGCATCCGGCCATGGCGGTGCCGGAGTTGATGCGAATTCTGCTCGATGAGGCCCAGCTCGAATGGGAGCAGGCATGGGATCTCACCCGCAGAACCTTGGCATACACCAACCACACGCTGTTGCCAGAAGCCCTCGAAAAGTGGCCGCTCGCGTGGTTCGAAGCGCTGTTGCCCCGTCACCTGCAAATAATCTTTGAAATCAACCGGCACTGGCTCGATTCGGTCCGGATGCGCTTCCCAGGGGACGACGGACGCGCTCAGCGCGTGAGCCTGATTGAGGAAGGTCCCGACAAGCACGTTCGCATGGCCAACCTTGCCATCGTCGGTTCACACAGTACCAACGGTGTCGCCGCGATTCACTCGCAGTTGCTGCGTACAACGACGGTCAAGGACCTGGCTGAAATGTTTCCCGAGCGCTTCAGCAACAAGACGAATGGCGTCACGCCTCGGCGCTGGTTGCTGCTGGCGAATCCGCCCCTTGCCCAGTTGATCACGGACGCCATCGGCGACTCCTGGGTAATGGATCTCGAGGAATTGGGCAGACTCAGACTGTTGGCCGATGATGAGGATTTCCGCGACTTCTTCAGAAGCGCCAAGCGCGAGGCCAAATCGCGGTGTGCCGCCTGGCTCCATTCGACCTTCGACCTGACGGTGGACCCGGACACGATGTTCGATTGCCAGATCAAGCGCATCCACGAATACAAGCGGCAACTTCTGAATGCATTGCGGATCGTGGTGCTCTACAACAGGCTGCGAGAGAACCCGAATCTCGAGATGGTACCGCGGACATTCTTCTTCGCCGGCAAGGCGGCGCCAGCCTACCGGCTTGCAAAGCTCATCATCAAGTTCATACACAGCCTGGCGGCGACCATCGACGGGGATCCGGCGATCCGTGGCCGGCTCAAGGTTGTGTTCCTGCCCGACTACGCTGTTTCACTCGCAGAGAGGCTCATTCCAGCTGGTGACGTCTCGAACCAGATCTCCACCGCCGGCTACGAAGCCAGTGGCACCAGCAATATGAAATTCATGATGAACGGCGCATTGACGCTCGGAACGCGCGATGGGGCAACCATCGAAATGGCGCAGGAGGCGGGCGAGAGGAACTTCTTCTTTTTCGGACTCACGGCGGATCAGGTAGCTGGCAGTCGCGGATGGTACGACCCGCGATGGCACTATGATCACGAACCGGAGACCCGCGCTTCATTGGATTTGCTGCGCTCAGGTCATTTCAGCCGCGGCGAGCCCGGGCTCTTCATGCCTCTATTCGACACGCTGTTGGCACACGGTGATTACTACATGCACCTGGCCGACTTGAAGTCCTATCTCGAGGCGGACGAGCGGGTGCGCGAGTTATATGCCAAGCCGGATGAATGGGCGCTCACTGCCATATTGAATATCGCGGCTTCCGGGAAGTTCTCGAGCGATCGCACGATTGCAGACTACGCAGCCCGGATTTGGGAGGTCAAGCCGTGCCCTGTGGGCTAAGCGAGCTGGGTCGAATTCAATTCCTGCGCAACGAGGAGGATCGCGATGAGTATCCACACCAAGCACCAGGAGTACATCCATCAGCACGGATTCGCTTGCGGCCACGTGGCCATCATTCACGCCGACCATACAGACTATCTGCATGATGGCCACTTACAGCACTCAGACCTCGACCACGTTGACGAACACGTTCTTGAAGTGAACGCGACGAATCCAGAGCGATGTACCTTAAGTCACGAGTGCGGCGGACACGACAAGACTCATGTACATGGCCCAGGGTGCGCACATGAGCTCGTTCCCCACGGCAATCACTTTGACTACCTGGTCGGCGGCCACCTGCATCATCCACATGGGAACCATTGTGATGATCACGGGCCTGTTGCCGTGAGACGCAAGCCATGAATCCGGAGGATCGGTAACGCTGACTGTATGGCGGCCGGCGAGATTATTCGCAGGCCGCCAGGGAAAGGCCCGGCACTGCCTTGATGGAGCCCTTCGGGTCGTCGGTGACGGGGTCATCCCACGGACGCGGGATGCGGGTAAATTCGATCAATTGATCGACGAAGGTGCGTATCTTGAGCGGTAGGTGTTTGCGACTCACGTAGATCGCATACAGATGGGGGTGCCTGAGCGGATACTTCGTAAGTACGGGGCACAGCGCCTCTTTGAACATGGGATCTTCAAACAGCGTGCGCGGTAGTGGCGCTAGACCGACACCGGCGCAAACGGCATGTGCAACCGCGACACTCATCGATCCAAAGCGAAGCACGACTCGGGCCGGGATTTCAAGGCTGCCGTGTGGGCCTGTGAGGTGCCAGGACTGCCCATTGCCGACCATTAAGCTGTCGTGTTGGGCGAGATCCTGGGGAGATTGTGGAACACCGTAACGCTTCAAATAACTCCTGGAAGCCGCGATGACGAAAGGCATGGGTCGCAGAGGACGGGCAATCAACCCTGCCGGGGGCGGGTCTGACGTGGCGCGTATCGCGAGATCGTAGCCTTCCTCGATGAGGTCCACGAACCGATCTTCGAATGAGAGGTCGACTACGACTTCCGGATAGCGTTGCCGGTACGTAGCGACAAGATCCACCACCTGCCGCGACGCGGCCCAGGACGGAGCGGTCACTCGCAGTGTACCGCGCGGCACGCCGCTCACCGATCCGACCGCCAATTCCGCATCCTCCACCTCTTCGAGAATGACCTTACATCGCTCGAAGAAAAGCTTGCCGGACTCGGTAAGGCTCAGGCTGTGGGTGCTGCGATTGAGCAGGCGGGTTCCCAGATGCTTCTCGAGGAGCATGAGGCGCTTGCTGGTCATCGCCGTGGAGAGACTCAAACGCGCGGCAGCCCCAACAAAACTGCCTGACTCGACGACCTGTCGGAAGACCTTCATGCTCAGCAGAGTGTCCATTGGGGCTCCACATCCAACATCAGGAAATCGGCGCTCCAGCACTTACTGCTCGTGCAGCTATTTTCCGCAAACAATGCCGGCTGTCAATCCCTCCGCAGAGAGAGCGGCGCGCCGGGCCGGTGGCCATGTTGTTTGTCGATGTGGCGAGAATCGTGGGTTACTTGTCATTCGGGCCAGGCATCCGATAGTTATGATTCCTTCCGTGAGAAGGCCGCATTGCCCTTGTGCCAGCGGCGGGCTCGCCTGAGTAGCGCCGCGCCCGCGCATTCCAGATCAGAGGTCTCGGATATGTGGATTGTCGAAGTTGCGCTGCGGCGCCCCTATACCTTTCTTGTTCTCGCGCTGTTGCTGCCGTTAATCGGCGCTCTGACGATCATGGGCACGCCGCTGCGTCCCGGGATGCCGACGGACATCTTTCCCGACATCAAGATTCCGGTCATTGCGGTTACGTTCCAGTACGCCGGCATGCCGCCCGATGAGATGGCCGGCCGCATCACGGCACAGATCGAGCGCTACGCGACGACGATCGTCAACGACATCGAACACGTCGAGTCACAGAGCTACCCCGGGATGGCTGTCATCAAGCTCTTCTTCCAGCCGGGAGTGGACATCAATCTTGCAATGGCGCAGGTCACGGCGTTCGGGCAGCTCTCCTTGAGGCTCATGCCGCCGGGCGTCCAGCCGCCCCTAATTCTCAAGTACAACGCCGCCACCGTGCCCATCATCCAGCTCGCCATGTCGAGCAACACGCTCACCGAGTCACAGCTGTTCGACTTCGGCAACCAGGTCGTACGCACACAGATCGCGACCGTCTACGGCGCCGCTATTCCTTATCCCTACGGTGGAGCGGCCCGGCAGATCCAGATCGACCTGAAGCCCGACGCCCTGCGCGCGCAGGGGCTCACCGCGAACGACGTGAACAACGCAATCACTAACCAGAACCTGATCGTGCCGGCCGGTACGCAGAAGATCGGCGATACTGAATACAACGTCAGGCTCAACGCCAGCCCGCTCAAAATCGAGCAAATCAACGATCTGCCGATCAGAGGGCAAGTCGGTGGCAACGTCACACATATTCGCGACGTCGCCTTCGTACACGACGGCCATCCACCGCAGACGAACGTCGTGCGCGTTAATGGCCGGCGTGCTGTGTTGATGACGATCCAGAAGACCGGCGCCGCCTCCACGCTCAACATCGTCAACGAGATCTACTCGCGCCTGCCGCGGGTGCGCGAGCTGCTGCCTGCCGGCGCTTCAATCAATGCGACCGGCGACCAGTCCGTGTTCGTCCGTGCCGCCGTTAAGGGCGTGGTCATGGAGGCCGTGATCGCGGCCTGTCTGACGGCGCTCATGGTACTGCTGTTCCTGGGTAGCTGGCGCAGTACCCTGATCATCGCCATCTCGATTCCGCTGTCCATCATCGCGTCTATCATCATCCTCGACGCGCTCGGTGAAACGATCAATCTCATGACGCTCGGCGGTCTCGCGCTCGCGGTCGGCATTCTCGTCGACGACGCGACGGTGACCATCGAGAACATAAACCGGCACTTGGAGGGGGGCCAGGATGTCGAGCCCGCCATCCTCAAGGGTTCCTTCGAGATCACGATTCCAGCGCTGGTTTCTACTCTCTCGATCTGTATCGTGTTTGTCCCGATGTTTCTGCTGTCAGGCGTGGCGCGCTACCTGTTCGTCCCTCTGGCCGAAGCGGTCGTGTTCGCGATGCTGACTTCCTACGTCCTCTCACGTACGTTGGTGCCGACTCTCGCGAAGTACTGGTTGCGTACCGCGGCCGAGGAGCACTCGGCAGCGCCGAATCCAAACTTCCTACGGCGTTTCCAGCGCGGTTTCGAGGCTCGCTTCGAGAACGTTCGCGATAGCTATCAGGCCTTTCTCACGACCGTGCTCGAACATCGCAGTGCCTTCATGGCGGTGTTCCTCGGGGCCGCCCTCGCCTCGACGCTGATTTATCCCTTCCTTGGCAGAAACTTCTTCCCCGATGTCGACGCGGGGCAGATCAAGCTGCACATCCGCGGGCAGACGGGTCTGCGTGTGGAGGACACGGCAGCACTCGTGGATCACATCGAGGCGGCCATGCGCGAGGTAATCCCCAAGAGCGAGATCGAGAGCATGGTGGACAACATCGGCCTGCCGGTCTCGAGCATCAACATGACCTACGGCAACTCCGGCACCTTCGGCAGCAGCGACGCCGACATTCTCGTCTCGCTCAAGCCGGACCACGGGCCCACTCCAGGCTACCTCCGTAAGTTGCGTCTGCGCCTGCCGCAGGAGTTTCCCGGCACCGTGTTCGGGTTTCTGCCGGCGGATATCGTGAGCCAGATTCTGAATTTCGGAGCCCCCGCGCCCATCGACATCCAGATCTCGGGCTCGAGCCCGCAGAATCACGATATCGCCAACGCTCTGGTCGCCTCCCTGCGTCACGTGCCGGGACTCGTCGACCTGCGCCTCGGGGAGGTGTTCAATCAGCCCGAGCTGCGTGTTACGACTGACCGCGACCGCGCGCAGCAGCTCGGCATCAGTCAGCATGACGTCTCCAACAACCTGCTCCTGACTCTGTCAGGAAGCGTGCAGATCGCACCGGCGTTCTGGCTGAACCCAGCCACGGGATTGCAGTACCCACTCGTCGCGCAGGCGCCGCAGTACCGCATGACTTCGCTCCAGGATCTGCAGAATCTGCCGATAACCACGGCCGGCCAGCAGCAGATCCTTGGAGGTCTCGCCAGCATCACTCGCGGCTTCGCTCCCGCGGTCGTCGTGCACCGTGACGCGCAGCCGATCATCGATATCTACGGCGCAGCGCAGGACCGCGATCTCGGCGCGATCGAGAAGGATATCAACGCGGCGATCGCGAAATGGGACGGCAAGCTGCCCAAGGCAACGCACATCACGGTGCGCGGCCAGGTGCAGACCATGACGGCGTCCTATACCGGACTGGCCATCGGTTTCATTGGTGCGATCGTTCTCGTATACCTGCTGATTGTCATCAACTTCCAGTCCTGGACCGATGCCCTCATCATCGTCACGGCGCTCCCGGCCGCGGTAGCCGGCATCGCCTGGATGTTGTTGATGACGGGTACGACGCTGAGCGTGCCCGCGCTGACCGGCGCCATCATGTGCATGGGTGTCGCCACCGCGAACAGTATTCTGGTCGTGAGCTTCGCGCGTGACCGGCTGAGCCAGGGTGCTACGCCCCTGCAGGCCGCGCACGACGCCGGCTTTACCCGCTTCCGGCCCGTGTTGATGACAGCGCTCGCGATGATCATCGGTATGTTGCCGATGTCGCTCGGCCTGGGCGATGGCGGTGAGCAGAATGCGCCCCTGGGTCGAGCGGTCATCGGCGGCCTGCTGTTCGCGACTGTTGCGACGCTGGTGTTCGTGCCGACCCTGTTTGCAGCGATTCATGGTCGGGGCGCGAAATTCAAGACAGACCTCACTCCGGGTACGGCGACCTGATTGGCCCACAACCCACTTCCGACGGCAGACAGAAAACTTGGGACGACGACCATGGACCAACTGATACGTTCGACAGAATTGGAAGCCAGGACGGCCTTGGCGCATGCCGACACGAAGAATGGCGCGCGGCGGCTGGGCCGGGTGAGTGCCGTACTGGGCGTCGCGGCAGTCATCGCACTCGCGTGGACGGGACTTTCCGCGCATCACAGCTTGGCGAAGGTCAAGGAGTCCACGGAGGCGTCGGCGATCATCACGGTTGCGACCGCCAAGCCGGCGGCGCAATCGGAGCTCGGCGAGCTGATTCTCCCGGGCAACATCCAGGCCAACTACGAGGCGCCGATCTATGCGCGCACCAGCGGCTATCTGCAGCGCTGGCTGGTGGACATCGGCACTCCGGTGAAGGCAGGGCAGCTGCTCGCCGAGATCGAGTCGCCGGAAGTCGACTCCCAGCTGCGCCAGGCGCAAGCGGATCTCGCGACGGCCGAAGCCAACCGGAAGATCGCTGACCTCACGGCCGAGCGGTGGCGCAATCTGCGTGCCACCGACTCCGTGTCGAAACAGGAAGCCGACGAGAAGATCGCATCGGCTGCTTCGGGCGATGCGCAGATGCAGGCCGCCCGCGCGAATGTGCAGCGGCTGCGCGAGCTATCCGGATTCGAGAAAGTCGTCGCGCCCTTCGACGGAGTCGTCACTGCGAGAAACACCGACATCGGCCGGCTCATCGCCGCAGGTGAGAATACCGGCCCAGCGCTATTCCGGGTCGCTGACATGCACCGCCTGCGTCTGTACGTGAACGTGCCGCAAACCTATGCGGCGGTCATGAGGGCGGGCCTGAAGGCCGATTTGCTGTTCCCCGACCGCCCCGGCAAAACCTATGTCGCGACACTCGACAGCACCTCGAGCGCCATCGATGCCTCCACACGCACGCTGCTCGCGCAGCTCGTCATCGACAACAAGAACGGAGAGCTTCTGCCCGGCGCGTACGCGGAGGTGCATTTCAAACTGCCCCCAGAAGCGGGCGGTGTGTCCTACAAGCTCCCTGCGAACGTGCTGCTGTTCCGCGGCGACGGCCTCCACGTCGGTACCGTGGACGCGAACAACCATGTCGTGTTGAAGCCCGTGGAAGTGGGCCAGGACTACGGCTCCGATATCGAGATCGTTCACGGCCTCGACGCGAATGACAACGTCATCTTGTCACCGCCGGATTCGCTGACTGACGGCGTCACCGTGCGGGTGGCGGCAGGACCTGCGAAGCCCGAGCGGGTTGCAAAGTCGTGAACAGAAAGTCCCTTACCGCGAGTTCCGTGGGCCTGGTCGCGAGCTTGTTGGGCGCATGCTCACTCGCTCCCAAGTACCAGACGCCCGTGACCGCGGAGGTCACCAGCTACAAGGAAGCCGGCGACTGGAGCCGCGGCAGCGGTGACGTCCCCCGCGGGGATTGGGCGCCTGCCCTGCCCGCCGACACCCAACAACGCGGCCCCTGGTGGGGGGTGTTCGGCGATCCGAAACTCAACGAGCTGGAAAAGCAGTTGAACGCAGCCAACCCCGATCTGCACGCGGCGGTGGCGCGCTTCGAGGAAGCGCGCGCCGTCGCGCGCCAGGACACCTCCAACAAATTTCCGACACTTGGCCTGGGCGCCTCCGCAACACGAGCGCGCAGCTCCGCCACCGCGCCTCTGGAAAACCTCAGGGGCAACGTGCCAGCCACGTCAAATGACTTCCTGGCCTCGCTGAATCTGAACTGGGAAATCGACTTGTTCGGGCGGCTGCGCAATGCGGCTGCCGCCGCGCGCGCGCAGGCGCAGAGCAGCGAAGCCGATGCCGCCGCCGTCGCTCTGAGTTTGCAGGCAGAGCTGGCAAGTGATTACTTCAATCTGCGCGGCGATGACACGACTATCTGGCTGCTCGAGGACACCATCAAGGTCTACGACCGCGCCTACGAGCTTACGAAGAACCGTTACCAGGAAGGAGTCTCGGCTGCCACGGACGTGGACCAAGCCGACACGCAGCGACAGAACGCCCGGGCGCAGCTCGCCTCGGTGCGCCGCGACCGCGCACAGCTCGAACATGCGATCGCCGTGCTGCTCGGTGTGATGCCTTCGACGTTCGGACTCGAGCCGGCGCAACTGGCCAGCTCCGTTCCCGCGATCGACAGTAGTTTGCCTTCGGTGCTGCTGCAACGTCGTCCCGATGTGGCGCGTGCGGAGCGTTTGGTGGCCGCGGCGAATGCGCAGATCGGTGTTGCGCGCGCTGCGTGGTTCCCCATTTTCACACTGACGGGTGAGGCTGGCTTCCAAAGTATCTATTCGTCGCAGTGGTTCAAGGCGCCGAGCCGCATGTGGTCTCTCGGCCCTTCCGCGACGGTCCCGCTGCTCGATTTCGGCGCACGCTCGGCGGCGAACCAACAGGCACGCGCGAGCTATGACGAAGCGGTCGCGAATTACCGCAAGACCACGCTCACCGCCTATCAGGAAGTCGAGGACAACCTCGCAGCTCTACATCACCTCGCCGATGAGGTGGCCGCCGACGAAGCGGCTTCGAAGTCGGCGGAGAGCGCGGCGAATCATTCGGACAAGCGCTATGACGCGGGTGTCGCGGACTATGTGGAGGTGACTACGACTCACACGGCGGCTCTACAAGAGGAGCGCGACGCCATATCCGCGCGCGTATTGCAACTCAACGCGGCCGTCGCCCTGGTGCGCGCCACGGGTGGAGGCTGGACCAGAGACCAGATTGGAGAGGAGAGTCCGATGAAGAACAGTAGAGTTGTCAATTCGTTCGATCATCAACGTGAGTAACGTCATGGGAAAGCTACAAGGTAAAGTGGCGGTCATCACCGGTGGCACGACGGGGATCGGCTTGGCGAGCGCGAAGCTCTTCGTCAAAGAGGGCGCCTATGTCTTCATCACCGGCCGTCGCCAAAAGGAGCTCGACGAGGCCGTGCAGGCGATCGATAGCAATGTGACGGGTGTTCAGGGAGACGTGGCCAAACCGGCCGACCTGGATCGGCTGTATGAGAGCGTCAACAAGAGGGGGCGAATCGATGTCCTGTTCGCCAACGCCGGTGTCGGTGCATTTGTTCCCCTGGGCAGCATCACGGAGGAATATTTCGATCAAACTTTCAACATCAATGTAAGGGGGACGCTGTTCACGGTACAAAAGGCGTTGCCGCTGTTGAATGATGGCGCGTCTATCATTCTCACGGGCTCCGTCGCCGGAGTCAAAGGCACTCCCGCCTTTGGTGTCTACGCAGCGTCCAAGGCCGCCGTCCGTTCTTTTGTGCGAACCTGGACCTCCGAGTTGAAGGACCGTCGCATCCGCTCCAACGTCGTGAGTCCTGGGCCCGTCAAAACCCCAATCATGGATTTGCAACCTTCAGAGATCATTGCGCGGATTGTGTCCACTATTCCGATGGGACGCGTGGGGGAAGCCGATGAAATTGCCAAGGCCGCCCTGTTTCTGGCATCCGATGACTCCAGTTTTGTCACAGGAATTGAGCTATTTGTCGATGGCGGTAGGGCGCAAATCTAAAGCGAGATGCCAACCATGCCCGGCACGCCCGGCCGAGCTACCTGTGCCGCGGCGGGCGGGCGAAGGTGCTTGCGATATTGACTCGGCGCGATCTTGAAATGGCGCAGGAAGCAGCGGCGCAGCAGCTCCGCACTGGAAAAGCCGCAGCGGCCCGCGATCGCGTCCATGCTGTCGCCCGTCGATGCGAGTTGTGTTCGGGCGGCTTCGACCCGTACCTGCTCGACATAGCGCGCCGGCGTGTTGCCGAGCTCCCGAGAAAACACACGCACGAAGTTACGCGGGCTCATGGCCATGCGCTGCGCAAGAACCTCTATCGAGAGAGTTTTCGCGAGATTCTCCGCGATCCAGACTTGCAACTCCTGCAGACCTTTGCGCTCGGCTCCCCGCGACGCGAGCGCGACACTGAATTGCGCCTGGCTACCGGGCCGGCGCAGAAAGATGACCATGCGCCGCGCGACGGCGAGCGCCAGTGCGTTGCCATGGTCTTCCTCGATGAGCGCCAGGGCGAGATCCATGCCGGCGGAAATTCCCGCGGAGGTATAGATGTTGCCATCCTGCACCCAGATAGGATTGGGGTCCCATGACACACCGGGATACTGCCGCGCGAAACTCTCAACGTACCTCCAATGAGTCGTGGCGCGCCTGCCGTTCAACAAACCCGCGTTCGCAAGAAGAAAGGCCCCAGTACAGACAGAGCAGACTCTGCGTGTTTGCCCTGCCATCTCGCGCAGCCAAGCCAACAGCGCCGGATCGGCAGGCTCGCGGGTGCCCGCGCCGGCGGCAATGAAGAGTGTGTCGACCTTCCCGGTCACCTGCTCGTAGTGCTTATGCGCGTTGATTCTGATGCCGGAACTCGTTGGAATGACCAGGTCGGCGGAATTCGTCACCAGCTCGGTCTCGTATCCCGGCCGGCCTGATTCCTCCTCGAGCATCCGGCTGGCAAGGCCAAATACTTCCAACGGCCCCATGACATCGACACCATGAGCGGGGGGCAGGGAAAGCATGACGATCTTCTTCATGCGGCCATCGTATCCGATGTGGCGAAGGTGTTTCATAGAGCTCGGGCTCGTTGATTCTGGCGCTTCGTGAGTGCGCGCAGCACGCTCGGGAAGAGCGCAGTAACGGCTAGCGCCATGACGACGGCACAAAAGATCTGCGCCGTGCCGAGGATGTTGCCATCGCGCGCAATCATCCAACCGGCGATCACCGCCGGCAAGCCCATGGAAATGTAGCTGATGACAAAAATGATCGATAGAACGCCCGCTCGCTCATGGGCTGCGGCGAAAGGCACTACCGTGCGGATCGCGCCTTGAAACCCGGCGCCGAATCCGATTCCGGCAACCGCCGTGGCCAGGAAGAACGAGATAATCGAGCTGTTGACGAGTGAGACCGCAGCGATTGCAGCGCCGATAAGTAGGGAGGCTGCACCGAATGTCATCATCTCACGCGGCTCCCGACGCTGCAGAAGAAGAACTGATACGCCAGCGCTGGCGGCGAGAACAAACAGAGCCAGGCCGCCGAGCAGTGGAGAATTGGACCCCGTCATCCCGCGAATGAGCATGGGGCCGAGGGCGCCATAAAATCCCGCCAGGGCCCAGACTGCCACCAGCACGGGCACCGCCAGCAACAGCCGCTCGCGCGACGCGCGTGGCAAGTTGAATTGCGGCTTTAGCGAGGAGATGACGCCTGCACGCGGCGAAATGGACTCCGGCATGAGGGCGACTCCGAGGCCCTGCAGGAGGAAAATCACACCTAACACGCCGTAAACCAGCACTGTCGGGAAGGGCAGGTATTGAACCAGAACGCCCGCCAATATTCCCCCGAGCGCGGTGCCAAACGGTGGTGCCACGGCATTCGCGACCGTTCCGCGCGACTTGTCCAGGTCGATCATCGCGGCCCCTACGGCGCCGATCGCCGCGCCCGTCGTGAGTCCCTGTACGACGCGTGCAACCAACAGTCCGGTCACGCTCGTGGCGGTCGCGAACAGAGCCATCGCAAAAACCTGCGCGACGGTTGCGACGAGTAGCACCGGCCGACGGCCGAGGTGATCCGACAGGCGCCCGGCAATCAGCAGCGCGAGCAGGACCGCAACCGCGTAGACCCCGAAAATGACCGTCACGACGGCCGGCGAGAGTCCCCACTCGGCCATGTAGATCGGATACAGGGGGGAGGGCGCGATGGATCCGGCCAGGAACGAGACCGTAATAGATGCGAGAAGAAAGAATGACGCCGCCGGTGAGAGCTGGCGAGCATTCGTGGTCCGCTCTTGTGCGGCTACGAGGGAAGCGTGGTTCAAAAGTGTCTCCAGGGCAGACAGACCAGTCTGTTCGGCTTGAAGCATACAGACCTGTCTGGTAGAGTCAAGCCCATGAATGCGACTAAGCCGTCGTCTGTGCCGCGCGGGACCGCCCGTGAGCGCCTGCTTGCCGCCGCGGATGAGCTGTTCTACGAGAACAGCATCAATACGGTAGGGATTGACCGGATCATCGAGCGCGCCGATGTTGCCAAGGCATCGCTGTACGACTGTTTTGGCAGTAAGGACGAACTGATCCGTAGCTATCTCGAGTCGCGCAGCACTGCGCGGCAGGCTCGTATCAATGAGCGGATCTCGCGATACGACACACCGCAGAAAAAGATACTCAGCATATTTGAGCTGCTCGGCGAGCTGTCCTCGCAACCGGGTTACAAAGGCTGCGCTTTCATGCGCGCCAGAGCCGACGACAGTGCGAGCGAGAAGGTGAAAGTCGCCAGCGATCGGTCGCGTGCATTCATGCTCGGCCTGTTCACGAGTCTCGCCCGCGAGGCCACCGCCGCCAATCCTGAGCAACTCGGACAACAACTCCTGCTCCTGTATGACGGTGCATCCGT
>JAQGOE010000261.1 GCA_028293725.1 Gammaproteobacteria bacterium
GTGGTTTGCCCTATGAAGAGTGCTTGGGACTTGCACCGCGCGTGGCCTGAGGCCGAACTGCGCATCGTACCCGACGCCGGCCACGCGGCCTTCGAGGCAGGAAACACGCACGAGTTGATTAGCGCGACGGATCGCTTCGCCAAGTCGCGCTGAGCGAGGGGCACGGCGGCTGCGGGATGCGCAGGCCGCCGGGCAACCACCTACTCTCTCAATGCACGCCTAACACGCGCAGTACGAACAACAGGCCTGCGCCGAACAACGCCGCTCCGAGGATTACGCACACCGGCAGTGTCAGCACCCACGCGAGAATGATGTTTCTCACCGTGTCGCCCTGAATTCCTGACTTGTTCGCCACCATCGTTCCAGCAATACCGGACGAGAGGATATGCGTCGTGCTCACCGGCAGACCGAGAATGTCAGCAGCCTCGATCGTGCCGAAGGCCACGATCTCCGCCGCCGCGCCCTGACCGTAGGTCAGATGCGCTTTGCCGATCTTTTCGCCGACCGTCACCACAATACGCTTCCAACCCACCATGGTCCCGAGGCCTAGCGCCAGCGCGACGGCAATCTTCACCCAGGTCGGAATGAACATCGTCAGTCCCTTCAACAGCTTCTGATAGTCGGCGGCCGACTTGGCATCAAACTGCTCCGGCAACTTCTTGCTCTTGGCCATCTTGGCCAGCGACTCCGACACCACGTATACGTTTAGGCGCAGCTCGCGACGCTGATCGGCGGGGATGGTGCTCAGGTCCGTAATGCGGCCCGTGACATCGGCGATGACATGGTTCACGGTGCCCAGTGCGGCGACCGTCGCCGGCGATACCGGATCCTTACGCAGATAGCCGGTCAGAACCTTACGCGCTGCCACGATGTCTGCGCCGGGCGCGGCGGGGCCGGACTTCTGCCATTGCTGCTCGAACGTAATCGAGTCCGCATGGATTTGCGCGATCGTCTGCGCGCTGGTGTTCATGTCCAGCGAGAAGGTCGCCGGAACGATGCCCACGAGAATGAGAACGATGAGGCCCATGCCCTTCTGACCGTCGTTCGAGCCGTGCGCGAAGCTCACGCCCGTGCAAGTCAGAATGAGCAGCCCGCGAATCCAGGTCGGGGGAGGAGCCTTGTCTTTCGGGGCCGTGAACAGCGCCGGATTGCGGAGCAGCTTTTTCGCGATCAACACGAGCAGTCCCGCCACCACGAAGCCGATCAGCGGCGAGAGTACGAGAGCTTTGACGGTGTCCTGCACCTTGCCCCAGTTGATCCCATCTCCGAAGGCGCTGTCGGGGCTCATGATGGAATTCATCAGACCGACGCCGACAATGGAGCCGATGAGAGTGTGCGAGCTCGAGGCAGGCAGACCGAGGTACCACGTACCCAGGTTCCAGATGATGGCGGATAGGAGTAGCGAAAAGACCATCGCAAACCCCGCACCGGACCCCACGTTGATCACGAGCTCAACCGGCAGCAGTGCCACGATTCCGAACGCCACGGCGCCGGAGGATGTCAGTACTCCGATGAGATTCCAACAGCCCGACCACACGACAGCGTAGGCCGGCTTCAGCGAGTTCGTATAGATCACGGTCGCCACCGCGTTGGCGGTGTCGTGGAACCCGTTGACGAATTCGAATCCGAGTGCGAGACCGAGGGCCAGAACCAGGAGAATCGCGGTAGGCAGATCGACACCAATACTGGCCAACATGCTCTTCAACTCCGCATGACTGTTGTGTTTTTCTGAGCCGTGGGAGCGTATTGCGATAATGTGACAGGGGGATGACGCGGTTCGAAAAGCGTAAGTGCGCGCCCATGTGCGGGCCGTCCACAGTCGAGCGGCTACGCGCGATGGGGTGCGCGGCGGTGCGGGCCCGTCTGTGGCGCTTCCGGCGGGCGGCGATCAAACCCAGCTCCGGCTTAAAGCCACCCCTTCTGCCGCGCGAGGCGGTACGCCTCGACCCTATTGCCAGCGTGCAGCTTGCCGATTGCTTCGGACAGGTAATTGCGCACCGTGCCATGCGAGAGACTTAACTGCGCCGCAATATCGGCCGACGACAGGCCTTCCCCGGCCAGGCGCAGGATCTGGCGCTCGCGCTCGTTGAGCGGATCTGATTCCGTCCACGCTTCGAGGGCGAGCTGGGGGTCGATTACCCGCCCGCCGCCGTGGACTTTCCGCACCGCGGCCGCGAGTTCATCCGCCGGGGAGTCCTTCAGCAGGTATCCCACGACACCCGCATCCAGCGCACGGCGCAGATAGCCTGGCCTTGCGAAGGTCGTCACGATCACCAGCTTGCTTGGCAACGCATGCTCTTGCACCTTCATGGCCAGCTCCAGCCCGGTCATTCCCGGCATCTCGATATCCGAGACAATGACGTCAGGCCGCAGGCGCTGCGCCTCGGTCCACGCACTCGCCCCATCCCCGCACGATCCCACGACCTCGATGTCCTCCTCGAGATTCAGCAGCGCAGAGAGCGCCCCCCGCACCATGCCCTGATCCTCGGCCAGCAGGACGGTGATCATGTACGTACTGCGCTCGGCGTCGGGGACGGCGCCGGGCTTGAGGTCGGGCGCGCCATGGAGGTCGAACTCACGCTCGGGGTCGCACTGGGGGTCGAGCCCGGGCTAGAGCCCCCTGACGTCGAAGCCCCCGACGCAGCAACCGAGGCCGGTGGCGCCAGCGGAACGCGTACCTTCAGTACAGTCCCCTTGCCCGGGGGTGAATCCAGCTCGAGCGTCCCGCCGAGCGACCGCACCCGCTCGCGAATCCCGGCGAGCCCATTTCCGTGTTCGGCAATCCCACCGCAACCATCATCTCTCACGCGGAGCACAACACCGCGCTCGCCGTCGATGGCGCGCCCAGCACCCTTTTCATCCAACAAAACCTCAATCTGCGCATGTCTGGCGCCCGCATGCCGCTGGATGTTCGTCACGGCCTCGCGCACGATCATGGCGAGAGTGCTTTCGACATCGGCAGGCAAAACCGCCCCATCACTCTCGTAGGTGAGTCTGACATTTGCCGTCTCTAACAACGCCCGCGCCGACGCCAGCTCTCCTTCGAGAGCGGCCGCTCTAATGCCGATCACGGCTGTTCGGACCTGCTTCAAAGCCTCGCGCGCGATGTTCATCACGTCGACAACCTCACGGGAGGCCGCAGCTCTGTCACGATCCAACAGCTTCGCCGCAAGCTCACTCTTGATCGCTATCAGCGACAGGGTGTGCCCCAACAGGTCGTGCAGGTCGCGACTGATGCGCTCGCGCTCCGCCACTCGCGCCATTCTGTGGACTTCCTCGCTTGCCGCCCGCAAGGCGAGATTGTGGCGGCGATTCCGCAGCATCATGTAGTTACTTAACGCAGCCGCGATCGAGACGATGGTGGTGATGCCAAACAGCAGCGGCCGGAACCCGAGCAGCCACGACTCGAGCGCGTAAATGCAGAGTAGCAGCGCCATCGCGAAGACCAGGCGCCGAAACCCGGCTATCGTGTACGGCATCACCGCCACGCAAAAGATCAGATAGGTGTTGGCGCTGTCGTTGACGAGCGCGAGGGCGTAACCCATCACCGCGATGGCCAACACCTCCGGCAATGCGGACGCACGTGGCGGAAGATTGCGCGGATCGCCACGTCGAAACGCGCCAATGATGCGGACATACAGGACAAGAAAGACCGGGATCGTGAGCAACGTTGGCCATAGCCAACGCCAGTCATGTCCGGCCGCCAGCAACGGCGTAAACAGAAAGCCGAGGTAGATGAGCCAGATGTAGTGCACCCACCCCGGCATCTCGTAGAGGATCTCCGATTCCGGATCTCGAGCCTTCGTTTCGTATGAATTCATAGTCCCGGCTCACTGCAGAGGAGGCAGTCTAGCGCACCTTCCGCAACACGCGGCGGGCGACCGCGAAGAACAGCGCCTCGCACCCCCTTAGCCGACCGCATACTGAGCCAGCCCGCTAAACGGAATCACCCCGAGCGCCGCCAGAATGAACAAACCCGTCCACTGCGCCAGCTCGAGCACCACCTTGCCAACAGTGGCACCAAGAAACATCAACAGAATCGACACGACGGCCGCGAACACCATGGCGGTCACCAACTTTGCCGCCAGGTAAATCCAAACCTGGCCCCCCTCGATGTTTAGCGAAACGCCGTCGAGCGCCACACTCGCCCCAAACCGCTTCACGACATCGCTCAACGCCGCCGCGGCCGAATTTCCTGGATGCATGCTCACCCCTCCTGTATGGCACACAGGCTAGAGCCGGAGACGAAAGGAAAACAGTCGCGACCGTCAGCACTTGAGAGTGACAATCGTCATGAAGCGCCCCGGAACGCAGCGCTTTGAACCCCGACTCAGCCCCTGGCACGCCCCGTCGGTCGATCGCCAGCGTCAATCACCCCCTGCTCCCGCAACCACTGCCGGGCGTCGCCAGCATCCCCCTCAAACCAAGCCTGCGTGCTCCCTAACCTAAAGCTATACCCCCAAGCATCCATATCAGCACACACCCTCCGCCTCCCCACCCCCCGCAACTCATCCGCCAGCACCACCTGCAGATAGCAAACCGCCGACTCCTCCAGATCATCCCCACCCGCATCCCGATCAAGCCCCGCCCGCCTCTCCGGCGCCATACAAATGTAATGACACGCCTCATGCAACACCGA
>JAQGOE010000272.1 GCA_028293725.1 Gammaproteobacteria bacterium
CGCTCGATGCACTGCTGCTGATCAAGGTCTATCACGATTTCTACTGGATCGACACCGACCCGAAGGCGGTCTGGCCAAAGATGGATGCTGCCGTCGTGCTCGATCAACTCACCCGCGTGTTGAAACCCGGAGGCGTCGTGTTGCTCGAGGATCACTCCGCGAAGGCCGGCACGGGCAGCGCCGATGCCGGGACTCTCCACCGCATCGACGAGGCTTATACCGTGCGCGATTTCGAAAAGCGCGGTTTCAAGCTCATTGCCAAGAGCGACCTGCTGCGCCGGCCGCAGGATGAGCGCACCCTGGTGTCTTACACATCGCCGGGTTTGGGCAAGACCGACCGTTTTGTGCTCGTGTTTCGCAAAAACGCCAGCTAACATCCCGAGCAAGCCAGAGCTTTGCAGGGATGTGCGGGTGTTACATAAGAAGAAGTTCGCCGGACCGGCCGTCGCCGTCTTAGCGTTGGCCGCGGCATTTGTCGCCCCCCAGGGCCGGACGGCACCCCTGGAGGTGTACGGGAAGCTACCGAGCGTGGAGGATGTCGCGCTTTCGCCCGACGGCTCGCGGCTCGCCATGATTCGCCCCGTCGCGGACGACCGAATGCTGGTGGTGATCTCTGTCTCCGAACACAAAGTGTTGGGCAAGGGGTTGCGCATCGGGAGCACGAAGCTGCGCTCGCTCGAATGGGCGGACGACGATCACCTGATGATCGTCACGTCCGAAACCGCACTACCCATGGGCCTCATCGGCAGAAGACACGAGTGGTATCTGCTGCACGTCTGGGACGTCGACAAGCAGAAGATGAGCTCCTATCCCGATCCCGACAAGACGGAGGATGTCCGGATCATGAACGCCCTCTATGACGACGTTATGGTCCGGCGCCTGGATGGCCATACCATCTTGTTCGTGCCGGGGATCTATCTGGCCGACGAGACGCTACCCGCCCTGTTTCGGGTCGATCTCGCCACTGGTCGCCAGCGGCTGATGCGCCAGGGATCGGAGCAGACGCAAGAGTGGCTGGTGGATGAAAAAGGCGAGATCGCGGCCGAGGAAGACTACGACCAGAAGCAGCAGCGCTGGCGGATGTTGGAGCGCCGCGACGGACGGCTGCAGGAAATCGCCTCGGGACACGAGCCCATCGATATTCCGGAGCTGTTGGGTTTTGGTCCGCAGCCCGGCACGTTGCTCGTGCAGACCCACGAGGACGGCGGTGCGGTCTGGCGCCTGCTGTCACTGCAGGACGGCTCGTTCGGACCTTCGATGGCGGAGCGCGACTCCCTGGGGGCGCCGATCGAAGATCGACTGACCCATCGCATGATCGGCGGAGTACACCTCGACGACTCCCGGCACTACGTCTTCTTCGATCCCCGCATCCGGGCTGTCTGGAGCTCGATCGTGGACGGCTTTTCCGACGAGCAGTTGGAATTCGTCTCCGCCTCCGCGGACTTCGCGAAAGTCGTCGTGAAGGTCAACGGGCCGATTCACGGCTACATGTACGTGCTGATGGACATGAGCACACATAGGGGGACGCCGATCGGCGAGGTGTATAGCGGAGTGGGCGTGCCGCTGGAAACCAAGCCACTGACCTATCCGGCGGCCGACGGGTTGCAGATTCCAGCCTATCTCACCTTCCCCCGTGGCAAGCCGCCCAAAAACCTGCCACTCATCGTGTTTCCGCACGGCGGTCCCGCGGCCCGGGACTCGGCTGAGTTCGGCTGGTGGGCACAAGCCATGGCCGCGCAGGGATACCTCGTCCTGCAACCCAACTATCGTGGCTCGATCGTCACCGAGAAACTGCTCGAGGCGGGCTTCGGCGAATGGGGTCGCAAAATGCAGACCGATCTGTCCGACGGGGTTCGTTATCTCGTTAAGGAGGGGACGGTCGATCCGGCTCGCGTCTGCATCGTGGGTGCCAGCTACGGTGGCTACGCCGCACTGGCCGGTGTGACGCTCGATCCGGGTGTCTACCGGTGCGCCGTCTCCGTGGCCGGAATTTCCGACCTCAAACGGATGTTGCAAGGCGTGGATGAATACAACACCGCCAGCTCGCTGCGCTTCTGGAATCGATACATGGGAGTGACCGGCCCGTCGGATCCGCTGTTACAGCAGTTCTCCCCGATCAAACACGTGGATGCGATCAAGGTGCCGGTGCTCCTGATTCACGGCCGCGACGACAGTGTCGTTTCATTCGACCAGAGCACCGCCATGCTCGACGCGATGAAGCATGCGAAAAAAGAGGTCGAAATGGTGGTCCTCAAGAACGAGGACCACTGGCTGTCGCGCAGTGAGACCCGCCTGCAGATGTTGCAGTCGTCAGTGGCTTTCCTGCGCGCCCACAATCCACCGGACTGAGGGCGCGCGCTGGAAACCTGACTGCCGTGCCTGGGCTTACCCGGGCTTGGGCTTACTTGGGCTTGCGGAACTTCAGGATGTACTGATCCGTCTTGCCCTGGACCGCGGCATCGAACACCTTCGCCGTATGCGGATCGTTGGCATTGCGCAGGACCTCGCTCTGAGCCACGAACTTGAAGCCGGCCGCGGCGACCTCCGTCTTCACCGCTTCCGGGTCGCTCCGATGCAGGGTCGAGGTGTCTCGAAACCCCGAGCCTTTCTCTGCAGTGTGATCGAGGACGATGTACGTGCCGCCCGGCTTGAGCGCGTCGAATATCGCCTTGTTGATAGCTGCGACATCCACGTTCGGGATGTTGTGGAGGTCATGATAGTTGTCCGAGGTCCACACCAGGTCGACCTGTTCGGGCAGCGCCAGGGTGGTCAGAGTGGCAAACGCCGCCTGCACGACGCTCACATTGCCGTAATGCGGGTCGGCAGCAATGGCCTTCACCGCGGCCGCCCGATCCGGTGCACCCGCGGGGGCGTCGGGACGCGGCGCGGGCGCCACCGCAAACACGTGGCCTTTCGGACCGACTACAACGCTGAAGATACGGGTGAAGTAGCCGGACCCGGGAAGCAGATCGGCGACCTTCTGTCCGGGCTTGAGGTCCGAGAAGGCAACGCTCTCATCCGGCTTACGATTCACGTCGCGCGCGCGATCCGCATCGGGACGCGCCGTGTCCGCTACCGCGGCAGCAATGGGTTTCGGTATTCCACTGGCAGCCTGCGCAGCGGTGATGGAGAAGGTTAGTGCGGCGAGCAGCGTTCCCGCGGCAAGAGACAAAGTACGCATCGTTCGGCGCCCCTTTTTGATTGGTGCGCGACTCTAGCAGGGCGACCCTGACATCTTCTATCAATGCGGTGAAACGAGACCTCGACGCGGTCAGCAGGGGACGGGCGCCCTAGGTCTTAGCGCCGTGAAGCTCGCGTTCCCAGGTTTCGCCAATGAGATCGTGCCCGAAGCTGCGATGCGGCTCCCGAGCGGTCTTCACGAAGCCCGCCTCGGTGTAGAGGTGACGCGCCGCTGTCAGAGTCTCCTGGGTCCAAAGAGCGATTTTCAGGTAGCCGGCCGCGAGCGCGAAGCGCACACACTCGGCAACCAGTTTCCGACCAACCCCGAGGCCGCGCGCATCGGGATCCACCAGCAGCAGCCGGAGTTTCGCGGTCGTCGCATCCTTGGCTACCAGGAAAATACATCCAACCCGACGTCCGTCGTGCTCGGCGATCCAACAACGCTCGCGCGTGACATCGAGCTTGCGTACGAATTCGGCAGTGATCTCGGCGACCAACGCCTCGAATTCTTCGTTCCAGCCGTACTCCTGGTGATAGATCTCGCCGTGCCGCTGCACGACCCAGCCCATGTCGCCGGGGCGGTGGCCACGCAGGATGAGTTGCGGGACAAGGTTGCCTTTCTCAGGTTGGCTTTTTTCACTCGGGCCTTTATCCAGCGCGTTCTGGATCATATCCATCGCCTCCAACAAGACGCGGCGCCGCTCCTCATCCAACGCAGTAAGCATGCCGCGCACCTGCTCCTGCGAGCGCTTCTCGAGGGGCGCGAACACGCGCATTCCGGCCGGGGTCATGCGCAGATGCTGCCGGCGTCCGTCTTCGGGTGCCGGCGTACGAACCAACAGCTTTTTGGTCTCGAAGCCTTTCAGCATCCGGCTCAGGTAGCCGCGATCCAGGTCGAGCCCCTCGGCCAACTCGCCCGCCGTGACACCACTGCGATGCGCGATCTCGTACATCACGCGCACCTGGGTCAGTGAGTAAGGACTGTCGAGCAGTCCTTCCGACAGCACGCCGATGCGGCGGGTGTAATCCCGATTGAAGGCCCGGACCCGGGAGATCTGAGTGGCGGAAATAGTGCCCATGGAAGGCAGTTTCCACAATATAGTTGCCTCAGTCAACTATATTCATGCGACGACTGGCGAGCGGCGAACCGGTCGGTCGGGGTGACTCACGAGCCAGCGGCAACGCGGCGCAGTGTCTGCTCGCCTATGGCGGCGTGGCGTGGGTCGTCCTCGAGACCCGCATCGAGGAGCGTCACCCCGAAGCCGATCGCCCAACCCTTCGCCCGCATGTAGGTGTTATGCGAGACGGTGCCGTAGGCGCTGAAGGCCAGCCGACGCGCCTGCGGATCTTCAAACAACATCCAGATGGCCGCGAGGTCGGTAGCACGGTCGCCGGTAGCGATGTCGCCCCAGTCGATGATTCCACTGAACAGCCCGTCTTCGACGAGAACGTTACGCGGATGCAGATCGCCGTGTATCCAGGTCGGCGTGACATCGACAGCCGCCGACAGCGCGGCCCGCCACATGCGCCACATTGCGGGGGTTATCAGTGACGTTCGGGTTTCGAGCCGGCGCATGCGCTCTTCGACTTGCGGCGCCCGTTTCTGCAGGGGCACGCCGCGGACCGGATTCGTTGGCGCCTGGGCAGGCGCCGGAGTGTGCAACGCTTTGAGAAACGCGCCCAGCCGCGGAGCTTCGGCGGCGAGCGGCGGACCCAGATCCGCGGCCTCTCCCGCCAGCCACGGGACGATGCTCCACCTCCACGGGTAACCGCATCCGGGCACTCCGGTCCACAGCGGTACGGGAATATGGAGCGGCAGCTTCTCCGCCAGACCCGGTAGCCAGGTCTGCTCATGCACGACCAGGGCGGCAGCAGCCTCACGTCGCGGGAAACGCAGGCAAAAGGCATCCCCCAGCCGCACCATGACATTGTCCCAGCCGGCTTCGACCGGCACGCAGGGCAAGTGAGCCAGATTGGGGTGCTGCTCCTGGAGAAGCGCCTGAATCAGCGCCGCATCGACCTCGACTTCCGCCGCCGGCGTTCCGGCCATGAGCCCGCACCCTCCCCAGACCGAGCGCCGATGGCCCGACCAGGGACGTCCAGGGCGCTTACCGACGCGATTCGAATGCCATCCGCAGTCCCAGGCCCGCGAGCACCGTCCCCATCAGCCACCTCTGGACGACCATCCAGACGGGCCGTGAGCCGAGGAAGGCCGCAATGGTGCCGGCAGCCGTCGCAATCAGGGCGTTGAGACTCAGACTGATTATGATCTGCAGGCTGCCGAGAACGAGTGACTGGGTCAACACATTGCCACGTGCCGGATCGATGAATTGCGGCAATAGTGAGAGATAGAGCATGGCCGCCTTGGGGTTCAGCAGATTCGTGACAAAACCCATGGCGAACAGCCTGCGGTTACTGTCCACGGGTAGGTCGCGCACCTGGAAGGGCGAGCGGCCGCCGGGCTTCAGCGCCTGCCACGCGAGGTACAGGAGATAGGCTGCGCCCGCCAGCCGCAGCCCGTCGTAGGCGAGCGGAACCGCGAACAACAGGGCCGTGATGCCCAAGGCCGCGGCCAGCATGTAAACCAGGAAGCCCAGGCCCACGCCCCCCAGTGAGACCAACCCGGCGCGGCGACCCTGGCAGATCGAGCGCGACACGAGATACATCATGTTGGGCCCCGGCGTGAGCACCAGTCCGAGGCAGAGCAACGCGAATGCGAACAATGTCGATGTAGCAGGCAAGACTCACTCCCGAGGGATCGAACAGGGACCGCCAGCGCTCACCTCGGGCGCCGCATCCGCTCCACGGGCTACACGGTACCTCATCCCGGTCGCCCACCTGTAGATACGCGCTCAACATCCGTTTTCGCACTGTATCGGTGCACGACCGGCACACGCTCAACACAACACTCTCATGTTGACTTGTTGAGACGCCGGTGCGCCAGTGCGCGTCATTCACACCAGACGCAAAAGCGTCGCATCCGCAAGCGAGACCTGGCTCATCGCTGCATCAATCCCCGCACTCATAGCAGGCCCGCAGGCCCCCGCGACCGCATCGATTCACGCATGCGTCAATCGTGCCAACAGTCCTGTAGCGCCGAAATGCTCACAGGGCACTCACGAGGCCCGGCGCATCGTGATTGCGCGGGTGGCCGCACCCGCTGAAAAAACGAAGCAATAGTTTCATTGGAGGCCACCATGGACGCCGTCCTCGACGTCGTTTGGGATTTCATCATCCATCACCGGTTGCTCGTCGCAGCCGCGGTCGTCGTCGTTCTCGTACTCTGCTACGGCTGGATTCTCTGGCTGTTCGGAGTAGTGATCGTGCCGGACAACAGCATTGGCGTCGTCATAAAGAAGTTCGCCCTCCTCGGCGCGCACCGCCGACTCCCGGACGGACGGATCATCGCCTTGCACGGTGAAGCCGGCTATCAGGCGGATACCCTGCCGCCGGGCCTCCATGTCGGACTCTGGCCGTGGCAGTACACGGTCGACCGTGTTGAATTCTTCACCGTGCCGCCAGGGAAGGTGGGCTGTGTCGAGGCTTGCGACGGCCAGCCGCTGCCGGGTGGACGCATCATCGCTCGCCAGGTGGATTGTGACGCCTTCCAGGATGCGCGCGCCTTCCTTGAAAATAACGGGCAGCGTGGGCCGCAGATGCAACTCATCCCGCCCGGCACCTATCGGGTCAATCCGCTCCTGTTCTCGGTGACGATCACGGAGGCCGTGATTATTCCGCCGGGAAAAATCGGTGTCGTGGAGGCTCGCGACGGCAAGCCCCTGCCCGCCGGACGCATCATCGCGCGGCATGTCGAATGCGATTCCTTCCAGAATCCGCATGCCTTCATGTCGGGCGGCGGCGAGCGCGGCCCGCAGATGGCGATCATTGCCCCGGGCACCTATCGCATCAACCCGCTGCTGTTCTCCGTGCAGTTGACCGACGTGGTTGATATCTCGGAAAACAAGGTAGGCGTCGTCACGACACGGGAAGGCGCCGCCCTGGCGACGGGCGAAATCGCGGGACCGACAGTCGCGGGTCACAACATGTTCCAGAATCCCCAAGCCTTCATCGACCAACAAGGCAGCAAAGGATTGCAGGAGCAGGCGCTGCTGGCCGGCCGCTACTTCATCAACCCGCGCTTCGCGACGGTTGAGCTCGTCAACATGACCGAGGTGCCGATCGCACACGTTGGCGTCGTCGTCGCTTTTGTCGGCAAGGAGGGTCGGGACGTGACCGGCGAGCAGTTCCGGCACGGCAACCTGGTGAGCAAAGGAGAGAAAGGTGTGTGGGTCGAGCCGTTGGATCCGGGTAAATACCCGATCAACCCCTATACCCATAAGGTCATCAACGTACCGACAGCGAACGTCGTGCTGAACTGGGCGACGGGCAAGACAGAGGCTCACAAGCTGGACGCGAACCTGTCCACCATCTCGGTGCGCTCAGCCGACGGCTTCAAATTCAACCTGGACGTCTCGCAGATCATTCACATCCCGCGCAACGATGCGCCGAAGGTCATTGCGCGCTTCGGTGATATGTCGGCGCTGGTAACGCAGGTGCTGGAGCCCACTATCGGCAACTACTTCCGTAACGCCGCGCAAGGCTCCGACATCATCGACTTCCTGAAGCATCGTTCGACCCGTCAGGAAGAAGCGCGGGCAGCGATCGCCGTGGCGCTACGTGAATACAACGTGGGCGCGGTGGACACGCTCATCGGTGACATCGTGCCGCCGGATCAGCTCATGAAGACCCTGACCGACCGGAAAATCGCCGAGCAGGAGCGCGTTACGTACGAGACTCAACGTCTAGCGCAGGAGGTGAGACAACAGCTCGAACAGGCAACCGCGCTCGCGGCGACACAGGCCAAGGTCGTAGATGCCGAACGGCAGGTGGCGATCGCCGAATTCAACGCGCGTGCCAGCGTGAAGTTCGCGGAGGGACAGTCGCAGGCGAAGAAAATCAACGCCGACGCGGACGCAACGGTGCTCCGCACCGTGGGTGACGCTGAGGCCGCGAAGACCCAGGCGGTCGGTGGCGCCGAGGCCGAAGTCATCAAGCTGAAGATCGCTTCGATGGAGTCCGGCAACTACGCCTTGGTGCAGGTGGCGCAAGCACTCGCCAACGCCGGAGTGAAGCTCGTTCCCGACATCGTGGTGGGCGGGGGCGCATTGGGAGGCGGCACGTTGGTTGACGTTCTGCTGGCCAGTGTCATACGTGACCGCAATGGCGTGAATGGAGCGTCGGCGCCGGCGAAAGCGCTCGAACCGATCGGCTGATCTCAACTCTGGACCGCCCGGGCGCAAGGACGCGCCCGGCGGGGGCCCAGTCCTGTCGGACGCAGGCGACGTGCAACCCAGGCCATCGACTCGCGCGCTTGCGGGGCTGGCCGCCGCCTGACAACCGCGTGGACTGCGCCCGGGAAGAGGCGTTGCAATCTGTGCCAGAATCCCGCGGAGGATTCGGCCCGGATTGTAACCAAGTAAAACATTCTTATGACACGCTCACTGTTCTCGCTCTTCTGTGGCGGTTCGCTCGCGTTACTGCTTTCAACGACCTTCGCGGCGGCGGAGCCGCCATCGGCCGGCGAAGCCAGCAAAGATGCGGGCTCGGTGGTCGCGGCCACTCCCTCGGCCGAGCCGACCGCGGCAATTTCCCATGACGCGGAAAGTGCCGTCGTGAAAGTTTTCTCGACCATCCGGCATCCGGACCTCTCGAAGCCGTGGACCAAACAGGGGTCCGCGGAAGCCACCGGATCGGGGGTGGTCATCGAAGGGCACCGGATTCTGACGAATGCTCATGTGGTGAGCTACGCGAGCCAGGTGCAGGTGCAGGGCAACCAGGCGGGTGACAAGGTCTTCGCCACCGTCGTGGCGATCGCGCCGGGCATCGATCTCGCCGTTCTGAAAGTGGACGACAAATCCTTCTTCGACTCCCGGCCGCCCCTGCCGCGCGCGAGCGTGCTGCCGCAGATCAAGGACCCGGTGCTGGCCTACGGATTTCCAACTGGCGGCACATCACTGTCCATCACCAAGGGCATCGTCTCGCGCATCGAGTTCGTGCCCTACAACTTTCCGGTGTCGGGCCTGCGGATCCAGATCGATGCCGCCATCAACCCGGGCAACAGCGGCGGCCCCGCGGTCGCGGGCGACAAGATGATCGGCCTCGCCTTCAGTACTCTCAACAACGCACAGAACATCGGCTACATCATTCCCAACGAGGAGATCGAGCTGTTCCTCAAGGATATCGCCGACGGTCACTACGACGGCAAGCCGGCGATCTACGACGAGTTGCAGACTCTCGAGAACCCGGCCCTGCGTGCGTACCTGAAAGCGGAGCCTTCGGTACAGGGCATGGTCGTTCATCGTCCCTTTGGTACCACGGCGGCCTATCCGTTGAAGGAGTGGGATGTCATTACCCGGATTGCTGACACGCCGATCGACGACGAGGGCATGATCAAGATGGGCAACAATCTGCGCGTTGATTTCCGCTATCTCATTCAGAACGTCACGGTAAACAGCAAAGTACCGCTGACCGTGGTGCGCGCCGGAAAGCCGATGCAGATCCAGGTACCCGCACCGCCGACGCGGCCGATGATGGTACCCAGTCTGAACGGCGAATATCCGCCCTACTTCATCTACGGGCCGATGGTCTTCAGCAAGGCGACCATGCAATTCACGCAGTCGATCGGCATCCGCGGCGGACTCGCGAGTGTGTTTGGTTTCGTTCACAGCCCGCTCGTGACCCGCATCGGCGACCCCCCGGACGCCGACCGCGAGGAGCTGGTGGTGGTGTCCTCGCCTCTTTTCCCTCACAAGCTCTCGAAGGGATACTCCAATCCGTCAGGATGCGTGGTCGCCGCTGTGAATGGCACCAAGATCCACAGCCTCGCCCACCTCGTCGCTGTCCTGCGCGACCTGAAGGACGAGTTCGTGACATTCGAGTTCGATGGCGAAGCCGGTGAAGGCATCGTCTTCCCCCGCGCCGAAGCCGTCGCCGCCACAGAAGACATCCTCAACGACAACGACGTCCGCGCCCAGGGCTCCCCGGATATGTTGAAAGTCTGGCTGACGAAGGGCAGCCACTAAAAAAACGGGCTGGTGAAGCTCTCGCCTCACCAGCCCGTCGCTACTTACGCAGCGCTGTAGCCGCTATGAGCTAGCCGCGCTCTCCGACTCTTCTCCGACGCTCGAATCCTCGGAATCGGGCAGCCCGCCTCCGACGTCCATGAAGCTCCGGCGCTCGACACCTTCGGTCTTGCGACGGCGCGAGGCATGGGCCGCGAAGCCCGTGCCCGCCGGGATGAGCCGGCCGACGATGACGTTCTCCTTCAAGCCGCGCAGATCGTCCTTCAGACCACGTACCGCGGCTTCCGTGAGCACGCGGGTCGTCTCCTGGAACGACGCTGCGGAGATGAACGATTCCGTCGCCAGCGACGCCTTGGTGATACCGAGCAGGACAGGCTGCAATGTCGCCGGTCCCTTGCCCGCTTTCTCCGCGGCATCGTTCATCGCCAACGCGCGCGCACGGTCAAGTTGCTCGCCACGGAGGAGAGTGGTCTCGCCCGTCGCCTGCACCTCGGTTTTACGCAGCATCTGACGGATGATCACCTCGATGTGCTTGTCGTTGATCTTCACGCCCTGCAAACGGTAGACGTCCTGGATCTCGCGCACGAGGTAGTTCGCCAGCGCCGCCACACCCTGCAATCGCAGAATGTCATGCGGGTTCGGCTCGCCGTCCGCAATAACCTCACCGCGCTCGACGGTTTCACCCTCGAACACGTTGAGCTGGCGCCACTTCGGAATCAGCTCCTCGTACTTGTCACTGTCATCGCCAGTGATGATCAGACGCCGCTTGCCCTTCGTCTCCTTACCGAAGCTCACCGTACCGGACTTCTCCGCGAGAATCGCGGGGTCCTTCGGCTTACGAGCTTCGAACAGGTCGGCAACGCGGGGCAGACCGCCGGTGATGTCACGAGTCTTCGAAGACTCCTGCGGGATGCGCGCGATAACGTCGCCAACCGACACTTTCGCACCGTCCTCGAGGCTCACCAACGCGCCGGAAGGCAGCGTGTACACGGCCGGAATCTCGGTGTTGGCGAAGGTCACTTCTTTTCCCTTCGCGTTCACGAGTTTCATGGTCGCGCGCACGTCCTTACCACCGCGCTGCTTCGTATCGAGCACCACGGTGCTCGACAGACCCGTCACCTCGTCAACCTGTGACGTCACCGTCATGCCGTCGACGAAGTCCTGGAACTTCAAGAAGCCCGCCACTTCGGTCACGACAGGGTGGGTATGCGGATCCCAGGTCGCGCAGACCTGGCCCGCCGCCACCATGTCACCTTCTTTCACGTTGATCATGGCGCCGTACGGGATCTTGTAGCGCTCGCGCTCACGGCCGAAATCATCGACCACGCCGATTTCGCCCGAGCGGGACACCGCCACCAGGTGCCCCTTCTCATGCTGCACCGTCTTGATGTGGTGGAAGCGGATGAGACCCTTGTTACGGACCTCAACGCTGCTTGCCGCCGCCGCTCGAGACGCCGCGCCACCGATGTGGAACGTACGCATCGTGAGCTGCGTTCCGGGCTCACCGATCGACTGCGCCGCGATAACACCAACCGCCTCACCGATGCTGATCGGACGGCCGCGGGCGAGATCGCGCCCGTAGCAGGTCGAGCAGACGCCATAGCGTGTCTGACAGCTGATGGGCGAACGCACCATCATCTGGTCCACGCCATCGGCTTCGAGCTGGCGCACCATCTTCTCATCGAGCAACGTGCCCTTGGAGATCAACACTTCGTCGGTGCCTGGCTTCAAAATGTCTTCCGCGATAACGCGGCCGAGCACTCGCTCGCCGAGCTGCTCCACGACGTCACCACCCTCGACGAGCGGTGCCATGGACAAGCCGCGGGACGTACCGCAATCGACCTCGGTGACGACCAGATCCTGCGCCACGTCGACGAGGCGACGGGTCAGGTAACCCGAGTTCGCCGTCTTCAACGCGGTGTCGGCCAGACCCTTACGAGCGCCGTGCGTCGAGATGAAGTACTGCAGAACGTTCAGACCTTCACGGAAGTTCGCCGTGATCGGGGTCTCGATGATCGAGCCGTCAGGCTTGGCCATCAGGCCGCGCATACCGGCGAGCTGTCGGATCTGCGCAGCGGAACCGCGCGCACCGGAGTCAGCCATCATGAAGATCGAGTTGAACGACTTCTGCTTCTGCTTCGCGCCCTTGGAGTCCACAGCCTCCTCCGAGCCGAGCTTCTCCATCATGACCTTCGCCACCTGGTCGTTTGCACGTGACCAGATGTCGACGACCTTGTTGTAGCGCTCGCCGTTGGTGACGAGACCGGACGAGTACTGGTCCTGGATCTCCTTCACTTCGGTATCGGCAGCCGCGACGATCCGCGTCTTCTGCTCCGGAATGACGATGTCGTCGATACCGAAGGAGATACCCGACCGGGTGGCGTACTGGAAGCCCGTGTACATGAGCTGGTCGGCGAACACTACCGTCTCTTTCAGACCCAGCGCGCGGTAACACGCGTTGATGGTCGCGGAGATGTTCTTCTTCGTCATGTCCTGGTTGATGATGTCGAAGGGCAAGCCGTGAGGCAGGATCTCCGACAACAACGCGCGACCGATGGTCGTCTGCACGAGACGCCGACGCTCCTGGATCACTCCGCCTTCGCCGCGGATGGCGTCACGAAGGCGTACCTTCACTTTCGCCTGCAGAGATACCGTACGGCTCTCGTAGGCGCGGTGAGCTTCCGCGACGTCGGAGAAGAACATGCCTTCGCCCACGGCGCCAACGCGCTCGCGAGTCATGTAGTAGAGGCCGAGAACGACGTCCTGCGACGGGACGATGATCGGATCACCGTTCGCCGGCGAGAGGATGTTGTTCGACGACATCATCAGGGCGCGGGCTTCGAGCTGTGACTCCAGCGACAGAGGCACGTGCACGGCCATCTGGTCACCGTCGAAGTCGGCGTTGAACGCCGTACAGACCAACGGATGCAGTTGGATCGCCTTACCCTCGACGAGCAGCGGCTCGAACGCCTGGATGCCCAGACGGTGCAGAGTCGGTGCGCGGTTGAGGAGCACGGGATGCTCGCGGATCACCTCTTCGAGGATGTCCCAGACTTCCGGTCCTTCACGCTCGACGAGACGCTTCGCCGCCTTGATGGTCGACGCTTCGCCACGCAGCTGCAGCTTCTGGAAGATGAAGGGCTTGAAGAGCTCGAGCGCCATCTTCTTCGGCAGACCGCACTGGTGCAGACGGAGCTGCGGACCGACCACGATGACCGAACGGCCAGAGTAGTCGACGCGCTTGCCGAGCAGGTTCTGGCGGAACCGGCCCTGCTTGCCCTTGATCATGTCCGCGAGGGACTTCAGGGGGCGCTTGTTGGTACCCGTGATGGCGCGGCCGCGGCGGCCGTTGTCCAACAGGGCGTCCACCGCCTCCTGCAACATGCGCTTTTCGTTGCGCACGATGATGTCAGGCGCGTTCAGCTCCAGGAGCCGGCGCAGACGGTTGTGACGGTTGATGACGCGGCGATACAGATCGTTCAGGTCCGACGTCGCGAAGCGACCACCGTCCAACGGGACGAGCGGGCGCAGATCGGGCGGCAGCACCGGCAGGACGGTCATGACCATCCATTCCGGCTTGTTGCCCGACTCGATGAACGACTCGATGAGCTTCAGACGCTTCGACAGACGCTTCAACTTCGTCTCAGACGAAGTCGCCGCCATCTCCTCGCGCACCTTCGTCATTTCGGAGGCGAGATCGATCGTCTTCAGCAACTCGAATACAGCCTCGGCGCCCATGCGAGCGTCGAACTCATCGCCGTGCTCCTCGATGGACTCGAGGTACATTTCGTCCGTGAGCAACTGCCCACGCTGCATCGGGGTCATGCCTGGGTCAATGACCACGAAGGCCTCGAAGTACAGCACGCGCTCGATCTCACGCAACGTCATGTCGAGCATGAGGCCGATACGTGACGGCAGCGACTTCAGGAACCAGATGTGCGCGGTCGGGCTGGCGAGCTCGATGTGTCCCATGCGCTCACGGCGCACTTTCGACTGCGTCACTTCGACGCCGCACTTCTCGCAGACGACGCCGCGATGCTTCAGGCGCTTGTACTTACCGCAAAGACACTCGTAGTCCTTCACCGGTCCGAAGATCTTCGCGCAGAAGAGTCCGTCGCGTTCCGGCTTGAACGTACGATAGTTGATGGTCTCCGGCTTCTTCACTTCGCCGTAGGACCACGCACGGATCATCTCCGGCGAGGCAAGACCGATCTTGATCGAGTCAAAATGCTCAACAGGAGCATGCTGTTTGAAGAGCTTGAGTAAGTCTTTCATAGATTAGTCCTGCTCCAGTTCCATATTGATGCCCAGGGACCTGATCTCCTTCACGAGTACGTTGAAGGATTCAGGCATACCGGCATCCATCTGGTGATTGCCGTCGACGATGTTCTTGTACATCTTCGTACGGCCGTTCACGTCGTCGGACTTGACGGTCAACATCTCCTGCAAGGTGTAGGCGGCGCCGTAGGCCTCGAGCGCCCAGACCTCCATCTCACCGAAGCGCTGACCACCGAACTGCGCCTTGCCGCCCAGCGGCTGCTGGGTCACGAGGCTGTACGGTCCGGTCGAGCGGGCGTGCATCTTGTCGTCGACGAGGTGGTTGAGCTTCAACATGTACATGTAGCCCACCGTCACCTGGCGCTCGAAGCGCTCGCCGGTACGGCCGTCGTACAGATGCGTCTGGCCGCTGGTCGGGAGGTCGGCAAGCGACAACATCTTCTTGATTTCCTCCTCGGACGCACCGTCGAATACCGGCGTCGCCATCGGCACGCCGTTCGACAGGTTTTTCGCCAGCTCCATCACTTCGGGATCGGTCAGACTGTCGATGTCCTCGTGCTGGCCGCCGGTCTCGTTGTAGACCCGCTTGATGAACCCGCGCAGGTCGACCATCGCCGCTTGCGCCTCCACCATACGCCCGATCTTCAATCCGACACCCTTGGCCGCCCAGCCCAGGTGAGTTTCCAACACCTGGCCGATGTTCATGCGCGAAGGCACGCCCAGCGGGTTGAGAACGATGTCGACCGGGTTGCCATCGGCACCATAGGGCATGTCCTCGACCGGAACGATCGTGGAAATAACACCCTTGTTACCGTGACGGCCGGCCATCTTGTCGCCAGGCTGCACGCGGCGCTTCACCGCGAGGTACACCTTCACCATCTTGAGCACGCCCGGGGCGAGGTCGTCGCCGGCCGTGATCTTGGCTCGCTTGTCGTCGAGACGCTTCTCGAACGCCTTGCGCTGGAGCTTCAGACGCTCCGAGGTCTGCTCGAGCTGCGAGTTGGCTTCCTCGTCCTCGAGACGGATCTCGAACCACTCCTCGCGCGGCAGCTCATCGAGATACTCACCGGTGATCTTCGTGCCGGCCTTGAGCTTCTTGGGTCCGCCCGCGACGCTCTGCCCCACGAGCAGGCCACGCACGCGCTGGAAGAGATCGTCTTCCAGGATGCGCTGCTGGTCGGCGAAGTCCTTACGAACCCGCTCGACTTCCGCCTTCTCGATCGACAGGGCACGCGAGTCCTTATCAACGCCATCGCGTGTGAACACGCGGACGTCGATCACGGTGCCGTCCATTCCGGGCGGTACACGCAGACTCGTGTCCTTCACGTCCGAAGCCTTCTCGCCGAAGATCGCGCGCAGCAGCTTCTCTTCCGGGGTGAGCTGGGTCTCGCCCTTCGGCGTGACCTTACCCACGAGGATGTCGCCGGCCTTCACTTCCGCGCCGATGAACGCGATACCCGCCTCATCGAGCTTCGCCAGAGCGGCGTCACCCACGTTCGGGATGTCCGCCGTGATTTCCTCAGGTCCGAGCTTCGTGTCACGCGCGACGCACGTGAGCTCCTCGATGTGAATCGTGGTGAAGCGGTCTTCCTGCACGACGCGCTCGGAGATGAGGATCGAGTCCTCGAAGTTGTAACCGTTCCACGGCATGAACGCGACGAGCAGGTTCTGCCCGAGCGCGAGCTCGCCGAGGTGGGTCGACGGGCCGTCGGCGAGCACGTCGCCACGCGAGATGCGATCACCCGCGTTCACCAGCGGACGCTGGTTGATACAGGTGTTCTGGTTCGAACGCGTGTACTTCGTGAGGTTGTAGATGTCGACACCAGGCTCACCAGCCGTGGTCTCGTTATCGTTCACACGCACGACGATGCGGGACGCATCGACGGAGTCCACGAGACCGCCACGCTTCGCGACGACCGTAACTCCCGAGTCGATAGCGACCGGACGCTCCATACCCGTGCCGACGAGCGGCACTTCGGAACGCAGGGTCGGCACCGCCTGGCGCTGCATGTTCGAGCCCATGAGCGCGCGGTTCGCGTCATCGTGCTCGAGGAACGGGATGAGGGAGGCCGCGACAGACACGATCTGCTTCGGACTCACATCCATGTAGTTGATGCGCTCACGGGGCATCAGGGTGAACTCATTCTGGAACCGGCAGGAAACCAGCTCGTCAGTGACTTCGCCGTCGGGGCCGAGCACCGTGTTCGCCTGCGCGACCGCGAACTCGCCTTCCTCGATGGCCGACAGATAGTCAATGTGGCTCGTCACCTTGCCGTTCTCTACGCGCCGGTAGGGCGTCTCGAGGAAGCCGTACTGGTTCGTACGCGCGTACACGGACAGCGAGTTGATGAGACCAATGTTCGGACCTTCAGGCGTCTCGATCGGGCACACACGACCGTAGTGGGTCGGGTGCACGTCGCGGACTTCGAATCCCGCGCGCTCGCGGGTCAAACCACCCGGGCCCAGTGCCGAGACACGACGCTTGTGCGTGACCTCGGAGAGCGGGTTGTTCTGGTCCATGAACTGCGAAAGCTGCGAGGAGCCGAAGAATTCCTTCACGGCCGCCGCCACGGGCTTCGCGTTGATCATTTCCTGCGGCATCAGCGGCTCGGTCTCCGCGATCGTCAGGCGCTCCTTCACGGCGCGCTCGACACGCACGAGGCCGACGCGGAAGGCGTTCTCCGCCATCTCGCCGACGCTACGGACACGGCGGTTACCGAGGTGATCGATGTCGTCCACCTGGCCGTTGCCGTTACGGATATCGATGAGCACCTTCAGAACATCGAGGATGTCCGAAGTATCGCCGTACGCCGCGATGAGCTTCTTGGAACCTTCGTCGTTGCGGGTGCTGAAGTACTTCGAGTCGTACAGGATGCCCGTGCCGGTGATTTCCTTCCGACCCACGCGACGGTTGAACTTCATACGGCCCACGGCCGACAGGTCGTAGCGCTCGGAGTTGAAGAACAGGTTCGCGAACAGGTTTTCCGCGGCGTCCTTCGTGGGCGGCTCGCCCGGACGCATCATGCGGTAGATTTCGACGAGCGCCTCGAGGCGGGTCTTCGTCGGATCGATACGCAGCGTGTCCGACATGTACGCACCACGATCCAGGTCGTTCGTATAGAGCGTGTTGACCTGGGTGATGTTGGCTTCGATGAGCTTCTCGACGGAAGCCGCCGTCAGCACCTCGTTCGCCTTGGCAATGATCTCGCCGGTCTCGGTGTTCACGACGTCGTGAGCCAGGACCTTACCGTACGAGTACTCACGCGGAACGCGCAGGCGAGTGACCTTCGCATCCTCGAGCTGGCGCACATGACGCGCCGTGATGCGACGACCCTCTTCGACGACTACCGTATCGCCGATGCGGATCTCGAAGGTGGCGGTTTCACCGCGCAGACGCTGCGGCACCAACTGCAGCGCGACTTCATCGCGGCTGATAAAGAAGGTGTTGGTGTCGAAGAACGTGGCCAGGATCTCGGTCTCGTTCATGCCGAGCGCGCGCAGGATGATGGTCACCGGCAGCTTGCGGCGACGATCGATACGCGCGAACACGCAGTCCTTCGGGTCGAACTCGAAATCGAGCCACGAGCCGCGGTAAGGAATGATGCGCGCGGAGAACAGCAGCTTGCCGGACGAATGGGTCTTGCCGCGGTCGTGATCGAAGAACACGCCCGGCGAACGGTGCAGCTGGGAAACGATGACGCGCTCGGTGCCGTTGATGATGAACGTGCCGTTGTCGGTCATCAGGGGCAGCTCGCCGAGGTAAACCTCCTGCTCGCGTACGTCCTTGACCGGCTTCTTGGCACCGGCGGCTTCCTTATCGAGAACGATGAGGCGCACTTTCACACGTAGCGGGGCAGCGTACGTGAGTCCACGCAGCTGGCACTCCTTCACGTCGAATACGGGCTCCCCGAGACGGTAGCTCACGTACTCGAGCGAGGCGTTCCCCGAGTAGCTCGAGATCGGAAACACGCTCTTGAATGCAGCGTGCAATCCAACTTGGTTGCGCGACTCTTCCGGCTTGTCCGCTTGCAGGAACGAGCGATAGGAGTCGAGCTGAATGGCGAGCAGGTAGGGCGTATCCAGAACGGTCGCCTGCTTGCCGAAATTCTTGCGGATGCGCTTCTTCTCGGTAAAGGAATAAGCCATCGGGTCACCTCAAAACGGATAACGAAGCAGTGGGCGCGCGAAACATCAAATCAGTCGGGACAAAACATCCCCCCGACGCCAAAGAGCCCCCGCGGTCTTGCGACCGCGGCGGCTACCTTCGACAGACGAGGGGATGAGCACGAGGCGGAGGATTACTTGATCTCCACCTTCGCGCCGGCATCCTCGAGCTTCTTCTTCATGGCATCCGAATCGGCCTTGTTGACGCCTTCCTTCACGAGCGAGGGCACGCCCTCGACGAGATCTTTGGCTTCCTTCAGGCCCAGACCCGTGATTTCACGGATCACTTTAATTACGGTTACCTTCTTGTCCGCCGGGTACTCCTTGAGAGTGACGGTGAATTCCGTCTTCTCCTCAACCGGAGCAGCGGCCGCAGCGGCAGGGCCCGCGGCAGCGGCTACAGGGGCGGCGGCGGTGACGCCGAACTTCTTCTCCATATCGGAGATGAGCTCGACGACCTCCATCAGGGTCATTTTCGAGATTGCATCGAGGATTTCGTCTTTGCTGACAGCCATGTTGGGTCTCCTAAATTGAAATCAAGACAAGATTGGGTTAGGGGCCGTGCGGTTACGCACTGGCTCCCTGCTTCTGGTCGCGTACGGCGGCGACGGTGCGCACGAGCTTGGACGGTGCCGCGGCAAGGGTGCTGACGAACTTCTGAATCGGCGCTTTCATAACGCCGAGCAGCATCGACAACGCCTGCTCACGGGTCGGCAAGCTTGCGACCGTCTCGAGATCCTTGGCCGGCAATACCTGCCCGCCGAGAGATACGAGAGTCGCCACGAGCTTCTCGTTCGTCTTCGCGAAATCTTTCACCACGCGCGCGGCCGCGCCCGGGTCGTCTTTCGAGAATGCGAGAACGAGAGGCCCTTTGAGCTTGGGTCCGACAGACTCGAACGACGTGCCGGCGAGAGCCTTGCGTGCCAGCGTGTTCTTGACGACACGCACGTACACACCTGACTTCCGCGCCCTGGCCCGCAGATCGGTCATCTGAGAAACCGTCAGCCCACGGTACTCGGCAGCCACGACCGATGAGGCTTTTGACGCCACCTCGGCCACTTCCGCTACCAGCGCCTTCTTGTCTTCCAGGTTGAGTGCCATTCCATTCTCTCCTTAAGCCTTGAAGATCAACGAATGGGGCAGGCATCCTTACCTCACCCCGCCTTTACGACGGTGACCTTCACGCCTCGAGGAGATCCTCGATGCGAAAAGCGGTACACCATCTGCGCAGGCGACGATTAAGAGGGCGATGGGTTTGAAGGCCGAACCCGTCCCTCGCCTGCGGTCTTCGATGGAACCCGTGATTGCTCACGGGCCCGCAGCGAAACTCTAAAAAAACTTAGCCCAGGCTTCCCTGGTCAACGATCACGCCCGGCCCCATGGTCGAGGACAGGGTGACTCGCTTCAAATACTGACCCTTGGCGGTCGCGGGCTTTGCCTTCTGCAGATCCGCGATGAGCGCCGTCAGGTTCTCTTTCAACTGCCCCGACTCGAAAGTCGCCTTGCCGATCGTGCAGTGGATGATTCCGGCCTTGTCGACGCGGTAGCGGACCTGGCCGGCCTTCGCGTTCTTCACGGCTTCGGCCACGTTCGGTGTCACCGTGCCGACCTTCGGGTTCGGCATGAGTCCGCGGGGACCCAGGATCTGGCCGAGCTGACCGACGACGCGCATGGCGTCCGGGCTCGCTACGACCACGTCGAAATTGATCTCGCCGGCCTTCACCTTCGCCGCCAGATCCTCGAGGCCGACGATGTCCGCACCCGCAGCCTTCGCCAACTCCTGGTTCTTGCCGGAGGTGAACACCGCCACGCGTACCGACTTGCCGATACCGTGCGGCATCACAGTCGAGCCGCGGACCTGCTGGTCGGACTTGCTCGCGTCGATGCCGAGGTTCACAGCGGCGTCCACGGACTCGGCGAATTTCGCGGTCGCGAATTCCTTCACGAGCTTGAGCGCCTCATCGACCGGATACTGCTTGCCCGGAGTGAGCTTCTCTTTCCAGGACTTCATTCGCTTCACTAAGGCCATGATCAAACTCCTTCCACGTCGACGCCCATGCTACGGGCGCTACCCGCGATGGTGCGGACGGCGGCTTCGAGATCCGCGGCCGTGAGGTCGGGCAGCTTCATCTTCGCCACTTCCTCGAGCTGCTTGCGCGAGATCTTGCCCACCTTGGCGGTGTTGGGTGTGCCGCTGCCTTTCTCGATGCCGATCGCCTTGCGAATCAGCACGGCCGCCGGCGGTGTCTTCATGATGAAGGTGAAGCTGCGGTCCGTGTACACGGTGATGATCACCGGGATCGGCAGACCCTTCTCCAACTTCTGAGTCTGCGCATTGAACTGCTTGCAGAACTCCATGATGTTCACGCCCTGCTGACCCAGCGCCGGCCCGATCGGGGGCGACGGGTTCGCGGCGCCCGCGGGCACCTGCAGCTTGATATAGCCTTGGACTTTCTTAGCCACTTAATACCTCTCCCGGGTGCAAACGCCGCTAGGCTCCCCGATGGAATGAAGGATCAAACAATCGATACGGGTCTTTAGCGACCCACGAGCCCGCGGCTCACGCCGCCGGCCCGCTACTCTCAGGCCTTTTCGACCTGCGAGAAATCCAACTCAACGGGCGTCGAGCGCCCCAGAATCTGCACCGCCACCTGCAGGCGATTCTTTTCGTAATTCACGCTCTCGACCACGCCGTTGAAGTCGTTGAACGGGCCGTCGACCACGCGCACCACTTCGCCGGGCTCGAACAGCACCTTCGGCCGTGGCTTGTCGGCGCCTTCCTCGACACGGCGCAGGATCTGCATCGCCTCTTTGTCGGTGATGGGCGCGGGCTTCTCCGGCGTGCCGCCGATGAAACCGAGAACCTTCGGTACATCGCGCACGAGGTGCCAGGTGTCCTCGTCCATCTCCATCTGCACCAGCACGTAGCCGGGGTAGAACTTGCGTTCGCTCTTGCGCTTAACGCCGTCCCGCATTTCAACGACTTCTTCAGTCGGAACCAGGATCTCGCCGAATTTCGGCTCGAGTCCGGCGCGGCGAATCCGCTCTTTCAGCGACTCCTGCACCCGGTGCTCGAAGTTCGAATAGGCATGTACGACGTACCATCTGAGCGCCACGTTCAGCTCCCCTGTTTGGTCAAAGCTTGTGTCGCCCACGCGAGCACGACATCGAGGCCCCAGAAAAACAGTCCCGCGACCAGGACGAATCCCAGTACCACGAGCGTCGTCATCCCGGTTTCCTGGCGACTCGGCCAGACAATCTTGCGCAGCTCGATCCGCGAAAGAGCAATGAACTGCTTCAGATCGGCGCCGTACTGCGAGAACGCAATCACGACGGCACCGAGCACCAGCCCTGCAACCACCGCCAGCCAACGCAGCCACGCAGACTGGTTGTCGAGCAGGTAGAAGCCGGCGACGCCCGCAATCACAAGAAGGATCGCGATCACGAGCTTCGCGGTGTTTGCCGCGCCGCCGTCCTGAGCTTTAATTTCTTCTGTCATATCAATCGATGGCAGGCCAGGAGGGAATCGAACCCCCAACCTGCGGTTTTGGAGACCGCCGCTCTGCCAATTGAGCTACTGGCCTGCAGGAAACTAAGATGTATTACTTGAGGATCTTTGCCACGACGCCGGCGCCCACGGTCTTCCCACCCTCACGGATGGCGAAACGCAGCCCCTCTTCCATCGCGATCGGGCTGATCAGCTCCACGTTAATCTTGATGTTGTCACCAGGCATGATCATCTCCGTGCCCGCCGGCAACTCAATCGCTCCCG
>JAQGOE010000081.1 GCA_028293725.1 Gammaproteobacteria bacterium
CTCCTCCAGGTCTTTTCGTCCTTCCGTATAAACCCAGTAATGCAGCGTAGGTGCTTCGACCGCGACCCGCGCCGGATCAGGAACCTCATCCGGAAGCGCACCCAGAATGGCTTCGAAGCGCTCGCGGAGGATCGGCTCGATCTCCGGGTGAGTCAGGATGTAGAGATCGTTGCGTCGTATGCCGCGCAGCACGCGTCGCCCCACTTCCAACGGGTCCATACCGACATCCATCATGGCCTTCACGCCTGAATCGGACGCATCCTTAGCAACGGTGGCCCGATATCCGGAGTTGCCGAAACGTTCTGGACGGAGGCTCGCGTGCTGGTGAATCTCAGTGCGCACCAAGTGAGGACACAGCACCGATACCCCGATTCCGTCCTCAGCCAGTTCGCCGCGCAAACATTCCATCATGCCCACGACGGCCATTTTTGACGCCGTATAAATTCCGGCCCCCGCCCCGGCGAAGAGTCCCGCCACCGAGGCGGTCGTCACAATGTGCCCGCCTTCCCCATGAGCCAACATGCGCGGCAGGAAGGTCTGGAGTCCGTTGACGACCCCGCCCACATTCACGCCCAGCACCCAGTCCCAGTCGTCGTACCGGGCGGACTTCAGGGAACCCAAAAGACCGATACCGGCGTTGTTGCAGAGCACGTGCACCTTGCCGAAGGTGGCTTCCACGCTATCCGCCGCGCGGGCGTAAGCTTCCCGGTCTGTCACATCGAGCTCGAGTGCGAGCACCTGAACGCCAGCGCTCTGCAATTGCGCCTCCGCCCGCGCAAGTTGCTCGGGGCGCACGTCCGCCAGCACGATCTTCATATCGGCTTCGGCAAAGGCTACTGCAAGGCCGAATCCCACACCGCTGGCGCCCCCGGTAATGAACGCCACTTTTCCCGCAAAATCCTGCATGTGTCCCCTCATTGCGCACCCCGGATGAGCTGCTTGCCACCCTACAGCAAGCTCATTTATCGCACAATATTATCATTTTATGATAATTTAAGTCGTGATCATTCCCCTGGGACGATCACTCACCTGAGGGGGGCCGGACTGTGATTTGCACTGCCGCACGCGAACTTCGTCCATGAGCACCGTAACCGGCGTAGTGAGACACCCGCGGGCGCTGAGTTATGAGAACCGCCTGCTCCTCGTTCTCACGCTCGGCGGGGCGGTGGCGGCCCTGGATGCGCAATCCCTCTTCTATCTCAGCCCCTTCGTGGCCGCCAGCCTGGGTCTGAGCAACACCCAGATCGGCGTGGTGTCCTCCATCGTGCTGCTGACGTGGTCGATTTCCGGCTACGCCATCGGCGCCCTCTCCGACCGTAGCGGCCGGCGCAAGCCCTGGCTCGTCGCCACCTTCGTGATGTTTGCGGCTTGCTCATTTCTGAGCGGCCTGGCCGGCTCGTTCGCCCTGCTCCTGGGCGCACGGCTGCTGATCGGCCTGGCCGAGGGACCGGTCATCCCCGTATCCCAGTCGATCATGATTCGCAACTCCTCGCCGCATCGGCGCGGCTTGAACATGGGCATCGTGCAGAATTTCGGCGCGCAGCTCGTCGGCTCGCTCGTGGGTCCGCTCGTGTTGGTGCAGATCGCCACCACTCTGGGCTGGCATGCAGCCTTCTACATCGCGGGAATTCCGGGTCTGCTGGTGGCCCTGTTGATCGCTGTCCTGGTGAAAGAGCCGTCCGCAGGTGACTCACCCGGCCCGGCGGTATCCGCACAGCCCGCGGTATCCGCACAGCCCGCGCAATCCGCACAGCTCGCACCGCCAGCGCTATCCACGCACGCCGCCGGCCTCGGCCTGTTGGGTTTGGTTCGGGTTCGCAACATCCGGCTCTGCATCCTGATCAGTTGCTGTATCGTGGCGTGGTATTTCCTGCTGCTCTCGTTCCTGCCCCTATATTGCGTGCGCGTCCTGCGAATCTCGGCGGCCAGCATGAGTGTCGTCATGAGCGCGATCGGCGCGGCCGGCGTCGCTTCAGCACTACTGGTGCCCGCCTTGTCGGACCGCTTCGGCCGCAAGGCGGTCATGATAATCTTCAGTTTTTCGGGCCTCATTGCTTCGCTGGCACCGCTGTATGTCGGAAGTGGCCTGGGAGCGCTGATTGGCCTGATATTTCTAGGGTGTCTCACGCTGGGAACCGTGCCGCTGTTCATGGCAACCATTCCGCTGGAGTCCGTGCCCGGCCGCGACGCCGCCTCCGCGACGGCGCTCGTCATGGGCGTGGGTCAGATCACGGGCGGGTTTCTGGGACCGGCGCTCGGGGGCATGTTAGCCGATCGTTGGGGACTCGCCGTCCCACTGTGGATGGCCACCGGCGCGGCGATCATCGCGGGCCTGTTGTCCCTGCGCCTGATCGAAACCGCGCCGCAGCCCTCACTGTCATGATGCGACTCGCGGCCACGTCGCCGCAATGAGCGCCTCGAAATGCTTCACCGCAGAGCGCGGCTCGGTCAGCACAAATGCGGCCGCCACGTAGTGATCGGGACGAACCAGCAATGCATGTCCACGATACGCTGCGAGACTTTCCGCAAACCCACCGGCACTGTCGACCACGATCTCGATGTCTCCGTTCACCCGCGGCGACGATCCAGGAGCACCCACCGCAACGAGCCGGACTTCTTGTTGGCGCCAGATCGGCTCGCTCGCCAGCCGGCTGAACGCCTCGAGATCCGCCGCCTGACACAACAAGGAGAATTGCGGCCCCAAGACCTCATCCAGCAGAACCTGCTCCCCCTTCGAGCGGCTGACTCTGGGTTGTTGCAATAGCCGGCCCACCAGCCCGCGGCGCCCCTGACGGCGCTCGCTGAGCAAAAAGCCGTGGCCAAAGCGCGGCTGCGGCTTGTACTTCATCTGCCCGAAATAATCGCGCACGCGCGGCCACGCGCCGAGCAAGCGGAAACCCGTTTGCACGAGCCATCCGGAGAGCCGGGTGGCGGGCGCCATAATCCGTCCCATTCTCAGCGCCAGCTGGATCATCTGCTGCACGTGGTCGCGCCGCTCGGTCTCGTAAGTTTCCAGCAGCCGGGGCCCGAGGCGGCCGGTCACCACGAAAGCGAGTTTCCACGCAAGATTGTGCGCATCGCGCACGCCACTGTTCATCCCCTGGCCGGCGAACGGAGGACTGAGGTGCGCGGCATCGCCCGCAAGAAACACGCGCCTGGAGCTCCAACGCTCTGCGACCCGGGCGTGAAATCGGTAGACGACTTTCCGAGTCAGCGTACTGCCGGGCATGGCGCCGAAGCGCGCCAGGAAATGGGCCACCACTTCGGCGCGGAGCATCTGCTCTGCCGTCTCGCGCGGACGGAGCTTGATTTCGAAGCGTCGCGTGTCATTCGGCCCAGGCAAGGCGATGCAGGCGCGCGCGGGGTCACAGAACACGTAGGTGTTACGGCTCGGCGCCCGGGCGTTATCGAGGTCGAGAATCAACCACGCCTCTTCGAAGCTGCGTCCCTGCAACTTGACTCCGAGAGCCGTGCGTACCGTGCTACCGGCTCCATCGCACCCTATCAGGTAGTCACACTCGACACTTCCGCCCACGGCCCCGTCGAGATGGACTCGAACACCGGAAGCACCCTCTTCGAATTCCCGCACCGTCGAGGAAAATGCAGTCGTGACGTGCGGGAAACGGCGCAGAGCATCTCGCAACTGCGCCTCCAGCAGCGGCTGCCGGAATGCATTCCGGCGTGGATATCCATAGGGCTGCTCGGTGGGGTCGACACGCAGAAACATGCGTCCGGAGCGACCGTAGTACTCCGAGCCATACCCGCGCACGATGCTTCCCAGCACAACATCCACCACACCGACCGCTTGCATTGTCCGCAGCGACTCATCATCTATCGATACCGCGCGCGGCTCGCCGACCGTTGCGGAATTACGCTCTACTAGCAGAACCTCCACACCATAGGACCCCAGCAGGTTGGCGAGCGTCAATCCTGTCGGCCCCGCACCCACCACGACGACGGGGTAATGCCTTCTCAAGAGCGTAATCCCTCGCGTTCAGTTTCCCGTCAAAACGATCGCTTGACCGACAGAAACCACGTCCGCGGTTGACCCGGACGCCCGACCACCATTCCACCGGCGTTGTATTGGCTGTACACGGTGGACCAATAGAACTTGTCAAACAGATTGCTGACGTCGAGACGCACCTGCCAGAGCGCATCGTTGCTGTCGTACGTCAAATGCCCATCCGCCAGCCCGTATTGCGGAATCATTGAATACGGGTTGTTGTTGGGATCGGCATAGGACTTTGACTGCCAGCTATAGTCGAGTCGCGGTGTGACAGTTCCGGCTCCCCCGAGCGGCACGGCGTACTGCACCCCTGTGTTGCCTTTCAGCTTCGGGGTATACGGCGCCATATCGCCTTTGGCCACACCGCCGGCTACGGCCGCAGCCGCGCCGAGTTCCAGGATGTCGTACTTCAGATAAGCCCCGGAGAGATTGAACAGCAGACCCCGGGCCGGCTCCGCCTGCAACTCCGCCTCCGCGCCCGTGATTCTCACTTTGCCCGCGTTGGAGATCGTGGAGCCCGGCACACCGTTGATGTTGACGGGAATGCTCAACTGCAGGTCCGTATAGTTGTTGACGAACGCCGCCAGATTCGCGCGCAACCTGTTATCCAGCCACTGGGATTTCGCGCCAATCTCGTAGGCGCGCAGATTTTCCTCCTTGAACGGCGTCGCGAAGATATAGGAGGTCGGCCGCGGGTTCACTCCCGGCCCCTTGAAGCCGGTGGAGAACGAGGCGTACGTCATGAGCTCCTGTGTAAGCTGGTATTGCAGAGACAAGCGGTAGTCGAAGCGCTTGGTTCCCGAACGGGCCACCAGGTCCGGATTGAAACCGGTGAGATAGACCGGGGTGGCGCTGGGCGGGTTGTTGGGATTATCGAGGAGCCGATCGAAGGTGTACTCCTTCGTGGTGTCCGTGTAGCGAGCCCCGGCTTCCAAACCCAGCTTGTCAGTCACGTGGTACAACAGGTGGACGAAGCCGGAGCGGTCCTCGTCGCGCACGGGATCCGTGCCGTAAAAGGCGGGATTTCCATCGAAGGCCACGGGCACGAAGGCAACGTCGATGTAGTCGTTGAGCTCGGTCAGCGCGTGGTAGAAGTATCCCCCGACGGTCCAGTCCAGTGCCTTGTTGAAGGCAGTGCCGCTGATATCGAGCTCATCGCTGATCTGGCGATGGTAGGGCCTCATATAGTTATCGTTGATCTGCCAGGGCGCGGCCGCCCAGATCTCGATGAACTCGCCCTGGTAGGTGCGGTAGGCCAAGGTGTTCTTCAACTGGAACCCCAGTCCGCTATCCCATTTCACCGAGCCCGCGACGCCCCAGGAGCGCATGTCGTTGCGGTCCGGAAAACACAGACCGTTTTGCTGATCACAAAAGGTCACGTAAGTCGAAAAGCGATTGCCGGTGATGAAGCGATTGTCGAAAGGAATCCCATACGGGGAGGTCGGACCTACGGCGTGCACTCCGGTCCACGGCACCCCGTTCTGTCCGAGCACGGCCGGGTTGATCGCCATCAGGACATCGTCCCCCGCGACGCCCTTGTCATTGGAGATGTCAGCGGAGAGTTTCAGATCGAGGCTGTCGGTGGGCAGATAGCGGATATCGATGCGGCCGGCCTGCACAGAATCGCCACCCAGGGTCCCCCGGTCGCAACCGCCGCCTTGCCGCGCTGGCGAGGTCGATTGGAGCGTCCCCGCCAGAGTCGGATGGGCGCAGACAAAATCGACCTGGTGCACGTAGCCGTCGATCGAGTTGGACCCGCCGGAAACGCGCACAAACAGCTTGTCGGGGATCAGGCCCCAGTCGAAGGAGCCCTTGACCTGCTCGCGACTATAGCCGCCATAACCGACCTCCACCGACCCTGTATTCGTGCCGCGCGGCTCGGGGGTGAAAATTCGCACCGCACCGCCCTCGTTGCTCTTTCCAAACAGCGTCCCCTGCGGTCCGCGTAATACCTCGACATGATCGATGTCGGTAAGCTGCAGCGGCGCACCGAACAGCGTGCCGTGATAAACATCATCGACGTAAAAGCCCACGCCGGGCTCAAACGCGGGAATGGCGTCGTACTGGCCCACGCCACGAATAAACGCGACCACCGACTTCCCGAATCCGCCGGTGTTCTGTTCCAACGTGACGTTCGGAGCGGTGCGCGCCAAGCCGGCAATATCGGTGATGCCGCGCGCTTCCAGGTCAGCTCCAGTGATGGCACTGATCGAAATCGGTGTCGTCTGCAGATTCTCCGACACGTGCCGGGCGCTCACCACGATCTCCTCCAGAACACCGCTGCCGTGTTCAACTGTGTTGGAGTCGACATCCGCCGCGGCGGCCCACGCCGGCAAACTCAACGCTACCCCTGCCAACATCGCGCCGGTTGCGCAACGCCGCGCCCGGCGGCCCACCAAGTGTTCCAGATACGCTCGCATCGTCTTCCCCCCTGCTTGAAGCGAAAGTGAACAGCAATCCCGGCACGCCCTGCCGCCCATGCCCTCGCTGTCGCGGCCGCGCAGGCAAGTGGGCTCTCCTTATAATTGAGATATTATTATTCTCTCTATTTGAGAATTTTGTCAATTCTCATAAAATGACAACTACGCCCATTTCTGGCAGGTGCCCATGACTATCGTGCTGCAGCGCGTCGACGAGACCCCGCCCGCGGCCCCATTTCGAGGTTCGCCCGCATCACTGTGGTTTGAGCGTCCCCGACCTGGAAGCTGCCATCGCGTGGTATCGCGAGATGCGAGGAACTGACCCCACGCGTCGATCTCACGCGCGAGTCTTGTAGATAATCTACGTGTGGAGAGCGACGGGGCGGGAATGTCGTGGCACAGGTCAGGTTGTTCCGCAGCGCGCGGACTGGCGCGCACGACTTCTCGCGTCTGCTGCGTCGGGTTCCCCGTCTGTGAAACGCGTGGTCAAGTCACATATGTGGACCGCCACGGTAGATACCGCGTGCTCCGCACGCGTGTTGGACGAGAAACAACCCACGGACACTAAGCGTGTGTTCTGTTGGAACATCGTCTATTTCTCGTCATATCTATGCGTTTTCAACACGAATGGATAATTGCTTTCAGAGTCAACTCGCGTTGAGATATCCACTTCTCCCTTGCTCATATGCACTCCACCACTCACTCGTGCCTGACTCGGACTCGCTGTACCACCGGCTGTTTGCCCACCCGCGGATGGTGGAGGGGCTCGTGCGTGAGTTCGTTCCGCCGAGGCTGGTCGTTGGCCTCGATTTCTCCGGACTGCAGCGCGTCAATCCCAAGTTTCACTCCGGCCGCCGCTCGGCCCGACGGCGCGAGGGCGATGTCATCTGGAGATTGCCGACCCGTGAGGGCAGTGACGTCTACCTGTACCTTCTGATCGAGTTTCAGAGCGAGAGCGACGGGTGGATGGCCGTGCGCACGCAGGTCTATCAAGGACTGCTTTGGCAGCAGGTGATCGACGAGCAGAAACTTCAGGCGGGTGCGCGGCTACCCCCGCTTCTGTTGCTGGTGCTTTACAATGGCGAGCGGCGCTGGAAGGCTGCGACCGCAACCAGCGAGCTGATCGCGCTCTC
>JAQGOE010000305.1 GCA_028293725.1 Gammaproteobacteria bacterium
CTAGAGGCCGCGGCTCTCGGAGAGTTTTTCGACCTTCTCGAAGACCAGCGACGGCTTGTCGGTGGCCCGGGAGTACTGGTGCCTCCGGCTCATCTCCGCCAGCGCGGCGTCGCGCTCTTCCGGCGACGGATACCAGTGCAGCCGGTGCCATTCCGGGCCCAGGAGCTTGCGGAACGGGTCGCCGGGCGGAAGGCTCACGCGCACCCCATAGGGGCGCAGCTTCTCGATCGGCGGGACACGAAGGTTTTGCGGCTGGCTGATTCCCATAGCCGCGGAAGCTTACGGGGTGAGGTGGCAAGATCGCAAGCCGTCGCAGACAATGATCCAATGAAAACTATTGCTGAGCCGGCTCGCTCGGTCGACGTCGTTCTGGAAACCGACGTGCTTGTCGTGGGTAGCGGACCGGGAGGCCTCGCGGCAGCGCTCGCTGCCGCACGCGCTGGTGCGCGCACGGCACTGATCGATCGGAACGGCTGCTTCGGCGGCAACATCACACAGGTTGGCGTCGAAGGTTTCGCATGGTACCGGCACGAGCACACCGTGGACTGCGAGGGGATCGGCATCGAGCTCGAGACCCGTGCAACGGCGATGGGCGCCGCAATGCCCGAGCCGCAATCGCTCAGTCATGCGCTCGATGCCGAAATGTTCAAGTGGGTTGCCGATGTTCTCGTCGAGGAAGCGGGTATTACTCCGCTGCTGCATCGGCTATGCGTAGCGCCGATTATGGAGAACGGCGCCATCCGCGGCGTGATCACTGAAAGCAAGGCGGGGCGTGAGGCGATCCTCGCCAAGCGGGTTATCGACGCGACGGGCGATGCCGACATCGCGGCGCGCGCCGGTGCGCCGTACCACAAGACGCCGAGAGAAAAGATGATGGCGGCGTCCGTCATGTTCTCCATGTCAGGTGTTAACAAGCAGCGTTTCATCGACTCGGTCAAGGCCGATCCGCAGACCTACGCCGACTGGTCCGGCAACGGTGAATGGGACTACGAGACGACGGGTAAGGAGGATCAGCTGTTTTCCCCCTTCCTGCGCAAGCCGTTCAAGAAGGCGCTCGAGGCAGGCATCATTCCGCCGTATCTGCATACGATCGCCGGTACCTGGGGCAGTGTGACCGACCAGGGCGATCTCACCTACCTCAATCTCGTCCACGTACCGGAAATCGACGGCACCGATCCCAACGATCTGACGAAGGGTGAGATCCGTGGCCGTCGCGAAGCGATCTATGCGATGGAGGCGTTACGCAAGTTCATGCCAGGTTGCGAGGATGCGAAGTTGCGTAACTTCGGCATGACGCTCGGCATTCGCGACACCCGCAAGATCGACGCTCTCTACAACCTAACCGGGACCGACGTGCGCGAGCAGGCGCGGTTCGACGATGCAATCGGTATCTTTCCCGAATTCATCGATGGCTACGGCATCCTGATCCTGCCGACGACCGGCCGCTACTGGCATGTACCTTATCGGGCGCTCGTGCCCAAGGGTGTCGGCAACCTGCTGGTAGCCGGACGCTGTATCGGTGGTGACAACGTGTCGCATGCTTCGGCTCGTAACATGATGTGTTGTGCCGTCGGCGGCCAGGGCGCAGGTGTTGCCGCCGCTATCTCTCTGCAGCGTGATGAGCCGTTCGACGCGCTCAACATCGGGGCGGTACAGAAGGAGCTCGCGCGCCAGGGCGCACGCTTCCGGTGAGTCAGGCCGTCGTCAGCACGGGTGACACAGCTGGCTATGATCCTTCGCCCCTGCGCTGGTGGGCCTTGGCGCTCTCGGCCATCGCTATTTTCAGCAGCTACTACGAGTCAGATGCAATCGGGCCGATAGCCGACCTGCTCGGCCGGCAACGCGGCCTGTCGCAATTGCAGATCGGTGATCTGACCGCTGTCATAAGCCTGCCCAACATCCCACTGGCGGTGATCAACGGACTGCTGGTCGATCGTTATGGTCCCGCCCGCATCTCCCTGGGGGCCGCGCTCATCGGCTTTGGCGGCGGCGTGCTGACTGCGATCGGGACGCCCTATGACCTCATGTGGATCGGGCGCTTCGTGTTCGGTGTCAGCGAGGGCGCGATCTTCATCTCTCTGCTGGCGGGACTCGCGCAATGGTTCCCGCGCTCCGGTATTGCGCTGGCCACGGCGCTATTCCTGAGTCTTGCGCGTGTTGGATCTTTCTCGCTCGACACGTCGCCTTCGTGGGCGCGTTCGCTTTATGACGCCGGCTGGCAGCCGCCGTTATGGCTGGGGGCGGGGATCACCGGCATCGGCCTGCTCGCGGTGATTGCGATTCGGCTGCTCGACTCGAAGCGGGTGCCGCTCGTGTCCGCCGGGCCTGTGCTGACTGAGCGAATGTCCTGGTCGGGGATCTGGAAGTTCGACCTGTCTTATTGGTACATCCTCGGATTGCACGTGCTCTACGCGGCCGTCTTCTTTCCCTTCCGGCAGACGTTTGCGATCGAGTACCTCCAACACGCGAAGGGCCTGACATTGCAGCAGGCCGGCAGCGTCAATTCAGGGGTGTTTGCGGCCGCGGTTTTTGCGACTCCGCTTTTTGGGCTGCTCGCGGATCGCTTCGGCCGTCGCGCACTGATGCTCACTTTTGGGACGCTGCTGTTGCCCCTCACGTTCGTCGTGCTGGGCCTTACGAATCTCAACCCCTGGATCTCCACCGTGCTCATGGGAGTGAGCTGGTCACTGGTGCCGGCCGTCATCTGGCCGGCAACAACACTGCTCGTGGAGCCGCGGCGTTTGGGTACCGCGTTCGGCATCATCATCATGTTGCAGAGTGTTGCCTTGTGGAGCTCCAACCGCTGCGCCGGGTGGCTGGCGGACCTGGCCGGTGCGGGTGCGGCGAATCCGGGCGGCTACACGCTCATGTTATGGTATTTCGGTTTGCTCAGCCTCACGGCGCTGACCTCGGTAGTGCTACTGTGGTGGCGCGAAAGCGGGCCGAAGGGTCATGGATTGGAGCTTGCACGAGATGTCGCGAAGCCAATCGACTCAGAGGTTTGATCTCGGCGCTGTGGCGGTCTATAGACGGTAACGGACCAGGGCATCTCCCAGCGCATCCTTGAGCGGCCCGAGCGCGAACTCGTAGTGCTTCCACTGGTCGAGGCCCTCGCGGAAGATGGGCTGGCGAACCTGCTCCGAGCTGGCGGTGCGCACGCTGCGCTCGGTCTTGTAAAACTCGACGCAGGCAGGCTCGAACTCCAGCCCGCAGAAATCGAGAATCCGTCGCACGTTGTGCTCCAGGTCATCGACCACGTCCTCGTGCCAGACCCGCAGGACCTTCCCCGGCAGCACCTCGTCCCAGTGTTGCATCAGCTCGAGATAGGTCCGGTAGTAGCGGGCGATATCCTCGATGCTGTACGCAAACTCCTGACCGTTGGCAAACAGTTGCTTCAGATTGCCGAAGCAGCAGGCCAGCGGCTCACGACGCGCGTCGATGATCCGGGCGTTCGGCAGCAGCAGGTGGATCAGGCCGATGTGTCGGAAGTTGTTCGGCATCTTGTCGATGAAGTAGGGCCGGGGCGCGTCAGCCGGGGGCGCCATAGCCCGGGGCGCGTCGGCCGGTGCCTGCGCCTCGCTCGTGCGGTAGACGCGCGTATCGCTCAGGTATTTCTCGCCCAGGCGCAGGAAGTCCTCGGGCTTCAGGCTCGCGAGCACTCCCGGATAGCGTGGATTGTCGAGGTCTGGATCGCGCCCCTGCAGGTCGAGCGCGATGCGCGGAATGTCGGCGAGCTCCTGGGTCCCCTCGACGAGGGAATGTGATGCCAGGATCTGCTCGAGCAGCGTGGAGCCTGACCGGGGTAGACCGAGGATGAAAATGGGATCGGGGCTCCGAGCGCCCACGCCCGCGCGGCTCGCGAAGAACTCACGCGTGCAGACCTCGATCTGTCGCCGCGTGTTGGTCTCGATGATCTCCGGCCGATACCGGCTTTCCTTTCTCTTGAGCCCGTTACCCTGCTCGTAGTAGCGCCATGACTTCTCATACTCGCCCCGGTCCTCGAATGCCTTGCCGAGCGCGAAGCAGAGGTGATAGCGATCGACGAGCTCAGTGACGGGGGCGGATTCGTCCGCGACCATCTGCGCGATCTCGCCGTCTGTAAAGCGATAGGTCTTGAGATTCGCGAGACTCCAGTAGGCGTCGCCAAAACTCGGGCGGGCCGCTGCCGCGGCCCGATATGCCTCGATGGATTCTTCGCGCCGTCCCAGGGTCTTGAGCGAATGGGCGACCGACAGGCGCAGATCGGCCGCCTGCGGCGCGTCGACCAGGAGGTCCCGGTAAAGCGTAATCGCCCTCTCGTGCTCGCCGAGGCCAACACACGTCGTCGCGTAGAGTGTCTTGTATTGTTTGTTGTGGGGCTCGAGCTTCAGGAGAGCTTCGAGCTCCTTGCGCGCCGCAGCGTGCTTGTGACGCTCTGCCAACACGCAGGCAAAATCGTAGCGGGCGGCCTGGTAGCCAGGGGCGAGCTGGAGCACGGCATCGAGCAGTAGTTCCGCATCATCGAGCACGTCACGCTCGATGCCGATCCGCGCCAGCAATCGCATGGCCTCGATATGATTGCCATGTTTCAGGAGATAGGCGCGGACGATGTTTTCTGCGGGCAGCAGATCACCGTCAGAGAACAGAGACGTGGCCTGTACGACCTCCGGTGGAAGTCGCTGCAGGGTGGCGACATGCGAGGCCGCCATACCGGCGTTGTCGCTTTGCCCCGTCATCCGATAGAGACCCTCGAGCATGCTCCAGCTGGCGGGCAATGCCGGGTTGATGTTGACTCCCTTCAGGAAGGCATCGATTGCGTGCGGTGCATCGCGCAATGCGACGTAGCAGTGCCCGCGCTCCTGGAACAAGCGGCTGAATCGTGGATGGTAGCGCTCGAGGCGCTCCAAAATAGCGAGGGCTTCCGGAGTGTGGCCCAGGTACCGCTGGCTCATCGCGATGAGGTACAGGACATCGCGGTTTTCGGGGACTTCAGCGGCGAGCGCCTCGGCTGCCCGCAGAGCCTCGGCGTGCTGGTGGCTCTTTAGAAGCTCGCGTATGCGGCGAACTTCCAGTTCCACCTGTGAGGGAGGCGCTTCGGCTGCGATAGGGTCCATCGAGGTCCAAGGCAGATCAGGGCGGGTTGCGAATGCCCGCCCTGATTCTACTGCAGCCGGCGCAGGTGCCTCAGAACTTGTAGCCGATCTTCAGCCCGAGCACGCGCGGGCGCAGCGGCACTTCCGCCTTGATGAACTGTGCCGACGAGGTGAACACACTGGCGTCGCTGTTGCTCAGGTTGTTGCCGAATACCGAGGCACTCCAATTGTCCTTGCTCACGCCAATTGCCGCGTCGTAGGTGGTGTACGCCGGCATCTCATAACGAAGGAACGTCGTGTCGGGGACGGCCTCCGCGGGCGAGTTGCCGTCCTTGTAGGTCGCTGGCTGGTTGAACATGGAGCCGACATGGTTGGCTCCGAACATTGCGTAGGCCTTGTAGTCGCCGAAAGTCCGGTCATAGCGGGCACGCAGGTTGAACTCCGAGGAGGGCGAGAAGGCCGGCACGGTGCCCTCGGCTCCGAACGGGTTCTGGAAAGGCACATTCGCCTTCAGACCGGCCGAGTAAACCTGGGTGATGCACTGGCCTAGTGTCGGGCTGCCCGGCTCATTGGAGGTCAGGCAGGGGGAACTGGCTTGCCTGGAGCGGTTCCACGAGCCCGAACCCTGCAGGGTGAGCCCGTCGGTGACGCGCGCCGTCAACTGCAGTTCCACGCCATTGACGGTGTAGTTTGGCCCCGTGACGCCGAAGGTCGTGTTGCCGAGCGATGCGGGGTTATAGAACAACAGCTGCACGTTGTCCCAATTCATGTGGTACAGCGACGCGTTCACTTGCAGGCGATGGTCGAGGAATTCTGACTTCACGCCGATCTCGTTGTTGGTCAACGAGTCGGGTGCGTAACCGCTCGGGGTCTTGTATTGCGGGACCACGACGCCCGCGTCGTTCAGGATCGTCGCTTTGTCGCGCTGTGAACGGTTGAAGGCGCCCGGACGGAAGCCCTGCGAGAAGGTGTAGTAGACCATCGCGTCAGGCGTGATATGCCAGGTCAGGTTGCCGCGACTGCGGAAGCCGGTGTAGGTTTTATGCAGGTTCTCGGCGTCGATGTTAGTTTCGCCGCCCGTGCATTGACCGTTCGGTACATTGACGCAACCGGTTCCGGTGGCATACACCGAGCCGGTCTCGAATTCGCTGTACCGGTACCAGCGCGTGCCGCCCGTTATGGTGAGCACTTTCGGGATGATGTCGTAATCAACCGAGGTGAAGAATGCGGTCTGCTTGTAACCGCGCTGTGCGTCCTCACCGAACGCGGTGTTGTCATTACGCACGCCAGGATCCACAGCGGTGCTTCCCGGAGCCGTCTTGACGTTGGCGACGCAGGGTGCCCCTCCCCCCAAAGCAGCGGTGAGGTTATCCGGAGTGCACGACGGGATAGTCTTGTAGAGGAAGTTCATTACGTCCTGGATCTCGAAGTCCTCCCAGTACGCTCCCGCTATTGCACGCGCGCGCCAGTCGTCAGGCGTGCTCAGGCGAAATTCATGGCTCTGGTGAGTGTTCCGCACGGTGTCGTGCCAGGAAGTCACCGGCGAATAGCACGTCGGGGTCGTCGGGGTAGTTGCGGAGTCGAGCCCACTTCCACCAGTGCAGCTGTAGTACCACCCGCCGCCGCTGCGCGCGTAGTTGGTGTAGTCGTTGGTCTGGTCGATGTGGCGCACCAGGTAACCGCCGGTATAGACGGCCTTGAGGTCGCCGATTTTGCCGTTCACGGTCCAGGAGGTGTCCTCGAACTTATCCTTGTCGTACGCGGGGGTGAATGCGGTCACCTCCCAGGGGCTGAGCTTCTGGCCGTCCGATCCGATCGGGAATTGCGTGAACTCGCCGTCCGCTTCCATGTTCTGGTAGCTCTGCGCGACCAACACATCCCAGTCGTCGTTGATCTGATACAAGGCGGAGGCGCGTATGCCGGTATAGTCGACCGGGTTGGAGGCGCGGCCCGCGAGACCGTTGTTGTTGGCGACCGGGCTGCCCGGCACCGCGCAGTACGTCGACGTGGCGGGCAGGCCATTGGGGCAAGCACCGCCGGTCGGCTTGATGCCGGCGTAGAAATTGCCTAAATCGCTGTTCTTGCGGGTGAAGGTGCTCGGAACGTTGTCGATGTAGCCGCCGCGATGGTCGCTGTAGACGACGGCGCGCACTGCCAGGGTATCCTGGATGAGCGGCAGGTTGATGGTCGCGTTGGCACTGCCGTTGTTGCTTCCATGGGCCGTCGTGCCATAACTCCCCTCGGCGTTGCCCTCGGTGACGTTCAGTTTCGGCTTGTTGGTGATGTAGCGGACCGCGCCCGCCTCGGCGCCGCCGCCGAACAACGTGCCTTGCGGACCTTCGAGCACTTCCACGCGCTCCATGTCTACGAAGTAGACATCCAGGTTGCGCGCCGGGAACGTCAGCGACTGGTCGTCGAGGTAGGTCGCGACGTTCGGGAACTGGGCGATGGTGGCGCTCGACTGGTTCCCGGCGAATCCGGCGCTCAGTCCGCGCATGAAGATGTTGCCGGAGCCGGGACCGTTCTGTCCGAAGGTCACGTTCGGCAGGTACTTGATGGCCTCATCGAAGTTCGTGACGTTCAGCTGGCCGAGTTGCTCGCCGGTGATCGCCTGAATGGTGATGGGAACTTGCTGGACGGATTCGTTGCGGCGCTGCGCCGTGACCGTCACTTCCGTAATTCCTTCGGAATCACTCGAATCGGCCGCGGGGGCGGCGTGCGCGGCTCCGGCGCCCAGGGCGGAGGCGCTCAAAATGGCGGCAATAGCCCGGGATAGCTTGGGATTTGAATTCATTGCTTTAAGTCCGTCCCTATTTACTGGAATCGATGTCGGGCGGCAGACGTGCTGACTCGCCTGTCGTACGGAGGCGTGCGCGCGCCGGGCGCCGCCGGGATTGTTGTGTCAGCTGGAGCGCTTGAGACGAAGGGCCCGGTGAGCTTGCGCCGTGATGCACCGGAGTAACACCATCGAGCGCAGGGTTGCACCAATTTCGACCTGACACCGCTTCGTCGCGTGGTGTTTTTGCAACAAGCGCCTGCTGGTTAGATGTTAGGAGCCCAATGTTGCAGTATGGTGACACAACCTTACAAGAGAATTGTGTCGGCAGGCGGGGACGGACGCCGCCGTAGTGGCAGGACGTGGGGAGCGGGTAACGGCAGGACGAGTAGGCCGTAACCGCAGGACGCGGCGGCGGCCTGGCCTGCAGCGCTCGAGGAGCGCTGCAGGCGTGCTGACAATCTAGAGATTCAGCGTCGAAATATTCGTGATCGCCTGCTGAATATTGTCCTTGGCGGCGCCTTCGTTCGCGAGACGCAGGCGAGTGGTACCCGCGAACGCCGCGCTCGCGCTCGCCGTGTACGTGCTGGCGACGTTCTTGGTCCACACTGTCTTACCCGACGTTGTGTCGACCAGCGTGTAGTTGACTTCCATTTTTACGGTCATCGAAAAACCCATCATGGGCTGATCGACTTTGCCGATGAATGCCGTCAGCTTGTAGTGACCGTTGGAGTCGGCCACCTTGGCGAACAGGCCGGATTGACTGATGGATTCGCTCAGGGCTTGAGCGAAGTTGGCGTTCGAGATCTGGGACGCGCCCATACTCGAAGTATCCTGGCCACCCACGACCGCCACGGAGACATCGGTGCTGCTCTTGTGAACCAGAGTCGCCGGTTGCGCGATCATCGCGTCCGACTTGGCGGCGGTGGCGCAGCCGGTCAGTTGCGAGGTCAGCGCTGCCAGGCCGAGGAGAGCTGCCATGCAGAGATTTGAGCTACCAACTCGGATCTTCATTTGAAAATGACTCCCAATGTTTCTTCGACCATGCCTTGCGGCGACTTACGTTGTAGCGACGGCCGCATGACCTGTCCGTTTGCCAGGATCGCACCGGAGCTGCCGTCGCGGACCTGGATATCGAGCCGGATCATGTACATCGTGATGTCCCACATCCATCGATCGTTGTAGGTCACGATGGCATCGACGGGGGCGGGCGGCGTTTGCGCATCGCCGGAAGTACTTGTGAATCCCAACGCCACGAGCCTCGTGGCGATGAGCTTTTCGATGCCACGCTCGTCATCGGGCATCCGCACGACGTAAAACGACTTGAGTTTGCCGAGGTCGGCGTCCGGGGCGCGCACGGTATTCGTCGTCGCGCACGCGGTGAGCAACAAGACGGCGAGCCATACCCCAACCCGGGTTATTCGTTCCATTCTCGATCTCCCTGGCGCTGCGCCTGCAGACGCCCCCCTGTCAGTGTTATCGAATAGCCTAAGCCTCAGCTTAAGCATATACGGCGCGCGGGAATCTCGCAATTTGGGGTATGCGAGGTCGAGGGATGCGGCTCCGTAGTGACGCTACGGCTTCGAGGCGGTGATGTATGCCGTGCGAATAGTCGTCAGCGCGCGTCCGGACTCCACCAGCGGGCGCATGATTTCCTCGAAGTATTGTTGTTCTGGCGGGGTGAATTGTTGCGCGAGGATGTCGGTGAGTGCCGGGGCCCAGGGGTGGGGTGAGGTTTCCAGGAAGGTCTTCCAGGACGCGAGGTCGGCAGTACGCATGTCGATGTGCAGTTCCAGGTGGATCGGTGTGAAACCGGCCACCCGGGTTAATTCAAACAAGGTGCGCTCGGAGAAGTTCGCGATCGGGCTGGCGGCGAGTTTCTCGGGCGTGTCCGGAAACTGTGCGGCCTTCCAACGGTGCAGCAGCGGCCTGAAGCGATCGGTGGGCGCCGCCTGTTGGGGAGGCTCATCGACCATCTTTCTCAAGGCGCAGGCCGCGAACGCGTCATCCTGGAAAATGGGCTCGGCAAGCGAGATACGACCGCCCGGTTTCAGGATACGGAGAAACTCTCGCAGGGCGCCGCTCTTGTCGGCAACATAGGCGAGCACGGCCCGCGTCGTGACCACATCGACGGAAGAATCCGGGATGGCGCCGAGTTTGTCCGCGGCACATTCAATGAAGGTGCATTGCTCCCGCACGCCGCGCTCGGTCGCAAGCCCTTCGACATGACGGAGCAAGGGGGCGGAGATGTCGGTGAGAACGACGCGGAGGGATGGCCCGACGCGCTCGATGGCACGGAAGGCTACGAGACCTGTACCGGTGCCGATATCGGCTAGCGTCATGCCGGGTGCGAGCGCGGCACCATCCAGGACCCGGTTGGCGAAATCATCCAGGGTGCCGCGGATTTTCTGGTCGAAGGAGAGGTCGCCACCGTGACGCACGTGTAGCAACCATCTCGACCACTCGTCCGAATCGGTACCGGGTTGAGTGTCAGTCATAACTTTTCGCGCCTCGCATTTGAGTTCAACGCCGCCAGTTTCTCACGAACTCGTTCCCATTCAGCCGATGTCGGGACGATAATCGAGAGCGCAGGCGACGCGGCAGCTCAACGGTAATCGCACGGCCGCTTGTCCACCCTTGATCCGTGTGCTAAGTCTACGCACTTGCTTTCCGTTGCGACGGCAGAGCTCAATCGAGGGGGGCTTCGATTGCGGGGTTACGATGGAAAATGAGGGTGGTGGTGCTGCTTCGTTGAGCCGCCGCGAGCTGCTGGGCATGATCGGCGCGACCGCTGGTGCGGGCGCCATGTATCAGGCCATGAGCAGTCTCGGCTTTGCGGCGGAATCTCCCTATCGGGGGCCGATCGATTTGCAAGGGACGCCGCGCGGCGCCTCGGTGCTGGTACTGGGCGCCGGGATGGCGGGCATGACCGCCGCTTACGAGCTGCGCAACGCCGGCTACCAGGTGCAGGTGTTGGAATTCAACGGCCGCGCCGGTGGCCGCAACTGGAGCTTGCGTGGCGGTGACACCTACACGGAGCTCGGTGGGGCGACCCAGCATTGCCAGTTCGATAAAGACCTTTATATCAATCCAGGCCCGTGGCGGATCCCGTACCACCACCGCGGCATGCTCACTTACTGCAAGCGGCTCGGCGTTCCGCTGGAAGCGTTCGTCCAGGTCAACTACAACGCGTATCTGCATAACAGTCGTGCGTTCGGCGGTAAGCCGCGGCGCTATCGCGAGATCAAAGCGGATTACCAGGGCCATGTGGCCGAGCTGTTGGCGAAGGCCACTCAACAGAGTGCCCTCGATGCCTCGGTGAGCAAGGAGGATCGGGAGAAACTTCTCGAGTCGCTGCAGGCGTGGGGCGCGCTCGACAGAAACTACTCGTACGTCGCCAGCAGTTCGAGCAGCGAGCGACGTGGTTACCTGAAGCATCCGGGAGGCGGACTGACCGCCCGCCCGATTCCTTCCGAGCCGATCGGCTTAGGCGACATCCTGGATTCGCGGCTGTGGGAAGGTATTCCGATCGGTGATGACTTCGACATGCAGACGGCGTTGTTCCAGCCGGTGGGCGGAATGGGCCGTGTCGGTGAGGCGTTCGGTCGCGAGCTCGGCCCGTTGATTCGCTACAACTCCAAAGTGATCCAGATCCAACAGGACGAGCACGGTGTCACCGCCACCTATGAAGACACCGGCAATCCCGGAACGAAGCTCACCGCCAAGGCAGATTGGTGCGTGTGTACGATTCCGCTGCCGATCCTCGCGCAGATCCCGATGAACGTCGGTCCGTCGCTGGCCGCGGCGATCGGGGCGGTACCGTACGCCTCGGCTGTCAAAGTCGGCTTGCAGTTCAAGCGCCGCTTCTGGGAGGAGGATGATCATATCTACGGCGGCATCAGCTACACCGACCTGCCTATTACCAACATCGGCTACCCGAATTACGGCTATCACAGTGGCGGCAAGGGTGTACTGCTGGGCGCCTACATCTGGGGTCGCAATGCGATGGAATTCACTGCAATGGCTCCGCAGGACCGTGTGATGAAAGCCGTGGAATATGGAAGTCAGATCCACTCGCAATACCCCAAGGAATTCGAAAACGGCGTCGCCATGGCATGGCATCGCTCGCCCTTTACCATGGGCTGCTTTGGGATTTGGACCACGGCTACGCGTGCCAAACATTACGATGACCTGTGTCGGATTGATGGGCGCATTGCGCTTGCCGGTGAGCACGCATCCTTCATAGGTGGTTGGCAGGAAGGCGCGGTCACGTCAGCACTGGATGCGATCGAGCGGGTGCATAAGCTCGCCGTGGCGCAGGGGGGCAAGGCATGAGGTGGCTGCTCACAGTGCCGTTGGTCTTTGCGGCCGCCATCGCTTGCGCGGCCGATGCCGCTTTCGCTCCGAAAGCGGTGGTCGACAGTGCCAAGGGCGCGGAAGTTTATGGACACGTTTGCCAGGGTTGCCACATGCCGCAAGGGGTGGGCGCTGTCGGCGCGGGTCATTATCCGAAGCTCGCGGGCGATCGCGCGCTGGCATCCTGGCAGTATGTCGCGATGACTGTAGTTGGCGGCCGCAACGGCATGCCGCCGTTCGGACTACCGGTCGATGGGCAGATGGACGTCTTCGCGGCCGCGTATCTGAGCGACGAGCAAATCGCTGACGTGGTCAATTACGTCCGCGGTCACTTTGGCAACAAGTACAAGGACAAAGTGACCGCCAGTCAGATCGCGAGCCTGCCGCATCCGGGGGTCGTTGCCGCGCATTGAGTCCGGGCGGCGCGGCCAGCGTTGACGCCGGCTCTACGGTTAGCCTATACTTACGGTAAGTAGTAACTTACGAGTGTGGGTATTGCCATGAATGCGAGGCTCTTTCTGCGAGGCGCCGCCGTGATCACCCTGCTACTGACGGTGGGCCATGTGTTGGGGAGTCCATGGACTCCCGTGCACACCCCGCCGGGTCTCGCGGTTGTCACCGCCATGAAGTCCTATCGCTTCCCCGCCATGGGGTTCGAGCGGACCTACTACGAGTTTTATATCGGGTTTGGCTGGCTGTTGGGCGCGTACGCGGCCGCGCATGCCGTGATTTTCTGGCAGCTTGCCGGTTTGTCGAGCCAGTTTCCCGGGAAACTGCGTCCGGTCGTGGCCGTGTTATGTCTCGAGGCCGTGTGCGCGGCCCTGTTGGAATGGAAGTTTCTTTTCTGGGCCCCCATCGTGTTCTCCGCAGCCACTGCGGCGTGCCTCGCAGTGGCATGGAGGTTGATGCGGCCGGGCACGGCGGCGCTGGGTGCGACGGTCGCCTGACACAGGCGGATCACGGCGCGCCGGCCGCGCTGAAAGCCTTCATCAAACGGTAGCTGAATTCCCCGCCTTCCGCGAAGAGAGTGGCTTTGATCCGCTCATCCTGGCCGTGCGCGCGCATGTCCTCGAGGTCGAAGAAGTTCGAGGCCGCACCGTAGCTCGGCATGCCGGCCGCGCGGGTGTACTTCGAATCCGACGCGCCGGCATCCATGCTCGGCATCACCGTCAGTCCCGGCCACATCGAGTGCACCACTCGGTCGTAGACCGCCATGATCGCGGCGCTCGGCGGCGATTCCGGACTCGGGGTCGCGGCCCGGGTAATGGTCAGTTTCAGCGCCGGGTCGGCGAGCACTCGCTCCAGCGCGGCCTTGGTTTGCTCCTGGGTATCTCCAGGCAACATCCGGCACTGAATGGTGGCACGCGCTCGCTGCGGCAGAGCATTTTCGGCGTGTCCGGCTTCCAGTATGGTCGCTACGCAAGTCGTCCGCACCTGCGCGTTGTCTGTTGGGTCGGACGCCAGGCGCTCTGCGGCGGTCGTATCCCCGGTGCCGACGGCACGCATGTCAGCCTGTCGGGCACCCGACTCGAACTGCGCCTGGCGCGCATAAAATGCACGCACCGTGTCGGTCAATTGAATCGGAAATTGGTAGACGGCCAACCGATCCAATCCGGCCGTCAGCGCATAGATGGCGTTGTCGGGGCGTGGCTCGGAACTGTGGCCGCCTTTGTTGGTCGCCTCGGCCGCGAACGTGACATACGATTTCTCGCTGGTCTGCACACCATAGAAAGCTCGCCGGCCGCCGCGAAACGCGCCGGTCCCCGAGTCCGGATTCAGGACCAGTCCCGCATCGATCAGATCGCGATGGGTGCGAACCAGCCAACCCGCCCCTTCGTCGCCACCCGCCTCCTCATCGGCCGTGAAAGCCACGATGATGTCGCGGGCGGGCACGTACGCTTCCCGTTTCAGTCTGAGCAGTGCCGCGGCGACATTGGCGTCCTCGCCCTTCATGTCCAGGCTGCCACGACCGTAGATCCAGCCGTCCTTTTCAGTCAGTGCGAATGGCGGAACACTCCAGTCCTCGGGTTTTGCAGCCACCACATCGAGATGGCAGAGGTAGAGCAGCGGCTTGCCCTTTCCATGTCCTTTAAGTGTGACAATCAGGTTCGACTGCGTTGGGTTGGCGGGATTGGCCACCACAACGAGGTTCGCCGCGGGAAATCCCGCGGCCAGGAAGCGGGTACGCAGGGCGTCGACCGCTGCCGCAGTGCCTTTCTCGTAAGTTGTATCGATAGAGAGCAACTCGCCGAGGATCGTCCTGGCGTCGCCGGAAGGGTTCGTCGCGCCTGAAGGATTCGTCGCGCCAGCGGCCACCGATGCACAGACGCTCAGTAATCCTGCTCCGAGCAGGCCTAGTGTGACTTTGGACATTCGCTCCCCCTTTTTTTGAGTTGTCTGACTTAGGAACATTACACCACGACCTTCCGTTCGCGTGGCCACATCGCAAGGAATTCGCGATGCTGCCGGTGGGATTCATCATCTCCACCCGCGGCCAGTTGCGAGTCGCGAAATCCGGAGTTGATCTCGAGTACACGGACGTCGCGCCCGATGGCGGTGAAACGTACGCGCCATTCTTTGACTGACAGCTGCATCCAGTCGCCGATACGGCGAATGCGGCGGTAGGGATGGGAAGTGGGGCCGAGGGCGAGGGTGGCTTGGATACGCTCACGGATTGCGAGTCCCGTGTGAGCTTCGATCCACGCTGCCTGCTCGGTCGCGAGGGCCTCAAACTGCACGAGGTAGGCGCTCACCGGGTCGGCAGGTTGCGAAGACGTGCCCGCGCGCGCCGCATCCTCCAACCAGCCGGTTCCGGCACCGGGATGCGCATCGGTGTAAGCGACATAGGGCTTGAGGTCGAGTACCGGAGTGCCGTCGAGCATATCCGTGTCGCTGATGTGAAGGACCAATCCTTCGACCCGCTCCAGGCGTACGACGGACATTCCGAGCGGATTCGGCCGGTGCGGTGAGCGAGTTGCGAATACCCCCTTGCGGCCGGTCGTGCTTCGAGGCGGGAGTACCTTGGGGCGCCAGCCCGGATTCAGATGAAACCAGAAGATGACCCAGATCAACTCCCAGCGCTCGAGGTCCTCCAGCGCGTGCTCGAAGTTACGACCCGGCAGCAGCTCGATTCGAGCCTGCGTGCCAACCGCGGCCTGCGGTTGCCGCGCGGCTTCCACTTTGGTTGCCAGTGAGCTCCGCAGGAAGCCGATGGGATCGAGTGTGAGACGAGGAGGGAAATCGGGCGGGCCGGCGCTCATGCCACTATTATGCGATGTCGAGCCGCTTTTCCATGAATACGCTCAGGGGGTCCGCAGCGTAAGCACCAAACGGCTCTCGCTCGACATAGCCGAGTCGCCTGTAGAGGCCGAGAGCCTCGGGCTGGCTGATCCCGGTTTCCAGGCGCGCCAGCGCGATTCCATGGGTCTTCAGGTGGCTCTCGAGCTTTTCCATGATGGCCTTCGAGTAGCCTTTCCCCCGGTGGCTCTCCAGGACAAAAACGCGCTTCAGCTCACCGTACTGGCCGTCGTTCGACAAGATCTTGACCGCTCCGCATCCGACCAGTTGGTCTTGCAGAAAGCAGCCCAGGAACAGGACGTTGGCAGCCTTTAGTGCGCTGGCACTCTCGAAGTGATTGCTCTCCGCCGGATAAAGCGCCGTCATATATGCGTCAGCCAGTGCGATCAAGGCTCGTGCGCCGGCTGACTCAGGGTCGGTTGGTTCGATTCTCATGCCGTCAACTCGTGACTACAGTCGGATAACAATCTTCCCGGAGAATTTGTCCGATTCCATCAAGTTGTACGCCGCCTGGGCATCCTTGAATTCGAAGACCTGGTCGATGACGGGCTTGAAGTGAGTTTTGGCAATGAAGGCGTTCATCGCCTCGAAGTTCTCGCGGGAGCCTACGTAGATGCCGCTGACGGTGACGTTACGCACCATCAGGGAGAGGGCCGGTATGTCACCGCCGAACCCTCCCAGGCCGCCGATCAGTGCGATGTGGCCGCCGGGAGCCACGCTAGCGAGCGCGTGGGAGAGAGTGTCCTTGCCACCGACCTCGAGGATTTCCTGGACGCCGAGATTTCCGGTGAGCGCCAGCACAGGCTTTTCCCAATCCGTGGTGGTCTTGTAGTTGATGGTGCCGAAGGCGCCGAGCTCCTTGGCCCGTGCGAGCTTGGTGTCGCTCGAGCTGGTGATGATGGGTTTCGCTCCCATCAGTGTTGCGAACTGCAGGCCGAACATCGACACGCCGCCCGTCCCCTCGAGCAGCACATAGTCTCCGGGCTGCATCCGTCCACGGGTCACCAGGCCGTTCCAGGCGGTTACCGCCGCGCAGGGGAGCGTAGCGCCTTCCTCGAATGACAGGTTCTTAGGCAGCGCTACCACGCCTTCTTCGCTCAAGGTCGCATACTGCGTGAGCATTCCATCGATATCGCCACCGAGCGCGAAGGTAGCGACGTCCGCCGGTTGGGGTCCGCGCAACCAGCGTTGAAAGAAGATGGCCACGACCCGATCGCCAACATGGAAGCGGGTGACGCCGGGGCCGGTCGCGGCTATTTCGCCCGCGCCATCGGAGAGCGGCACCAGGCTGTCGCGTGGGGCAATCGGATACTTACCCTTCATGAGCAACACGTCACGACGATTCAGAGATACGGCGCGAACGCGAATCAGAACCTCGTGGGCGCCCGGAGCACGGACGGCCGCGTCCTTCAGCTCCAACTTAAATCCCTGCTGTCCCGTTCGAGTCAGGCGATACTGCTGCTGCTGTGTTGGAATATTCTGCGCTGCCGGAGCGGCTGACGTGACGGCCCCTGTGAGGTAAGCCAGCACCATGAAGCAAATCGACGCAACGCGGCGCGGGATCGCGACCACCAGGCGATTGCGGTGGGGCGCTGCCAGCGAGCGGGGAACGGGCAAGGGGTACGTTTTCATAGCGGTAGGCTAACATGTATCCCCTGATTCGATAACGGAGTGTCCAGCCATGAGCAAAGTCGTCCGGGTGTATCAACACGGGGGGCCGGAAGAGCTGCGGATCGAAGACGTGGACGTCGGCGAGCCCGGACCGGGCGAGGTTCGCCTGGCTGTCGAAGCCATCGGCCTGAATCGCTCCGAGGCGCTGTTTCGCGCGGGCGCGTACCCGGTGCAGCCGAAGTTTCCGACGCTGATCGGATATGAAGGAGTGGGCGTCATAGAGGCGGTCGGCGCAGGGGTGCAGGGATTTGCGCCGGGCGAGCGCGTCTGCGTCTTGCCGAACTTTCGCCTGGGCGAGTATGGCATTTACGGCGAGCGGGCCATCGTCCCGGCGCGTAGTCTGCTCACGCCGCCTGCCGGTCTCAGTAGCACCGAGGCGGCTTCCATATGGATGCAATATTTTACGGCGCTCGCGATCATCGACGTTGCCCATGCGGGAGTGGGTGATTACGTCATCATCCGTGCCGCCTCCAGTAGCGTCGGTGTCGCGGCGATCCAACTGGCAAACTGGGCTGGGGCGGTTTCGATCGCCACCACGCGCAACGGCGCTAAGGCGGCGGCACTCGAGCAGCAGGGTGCGAAACACGTAATCGCCACGGAAGAGATGGATCTGGTGGCGGAAGTTCAGCGCATTACGGGCGGGAAAGGCGCGCGTGTCATTTTCGATCCGGTGGGGGGTCCCGATGTGGAAAAGCTCGCCCAGGCCGCGGCTGAGGAAGGAATCATTTTCATTTACGGCGGGCTGAGTGGTCAGCCTACGCTTTTTCCGCATTGGCCCGCGGCGCTCAAGAGTTTGAGCATCAGAGGTTGGGTGTCTTCCTCCATCTGGAATCACCCGGAGCGTTTCGCGCGCAACCGCCAACTGATCCTACAGGGATTGGCGTCCGGTCATCTGAAGCCCGTCATTGCGCGGACGTTTCCGCTGGCGCAGATCGCGGAGGCGCATCGTTACATGGAGTTGAACCAACATATTGGTAAGATCGTAGTGACCGTGTGAGTGCGAAGTTCAGCGACGGCCGGGGCCGTGACGGGTGCTCTCACGGATCCAGGGACGCCGCGTAGGCTGCCAGATCGATCATGTCTTTCTGTGTGAGTCGGGCTACGACGGCACGCATCGGCTGCGCGACCTCTCCCCCGCGGGCGCCGGATTGAAAACCGTATAACTGGCGAAACAGGTAGCTCGCGAAGCGGCCTGCCAGAGGCGGCCCCGGCAGTTTTGCGCCGCCCCTGAGATCCGCGCCATGGCAGAGCACGCAGGGTTGAGTGCGGTCGTGGGCCCCGGTGCGAGCCAACAGGCGGCCGCGCTCGATGCTTCCCTTCGGAACGTACGCGACATAGGTGGTGTGAGGATCTCTGCGCTCGAAGCGCTCGATGTCTATTGGCATCTCGACGATGGCCGAGCCCAATGACACTCGACCTTTACGCGCGGGCGCGAAAATGAAGCAGGCAACGGTGTGCTCAGGCACCCGGTCGCTCTCGACTACGTGGACAAATGACCGCACCTGTTGGTGCGAGAAGTAGTCAGCCGCGGCGGCTAGCTCCTCCTCGGTGAGTCCCGCAGTCGAGTTGACCATCAAAGTGGCGGGGAGCCAATCCGGTTGGGCCGCTCGACGCTCCAGTGCGTGAAACGCCTTTACCTGCGCGATGATGTAGGAGGGCGGCAAACCCGCGAGCTTGGCGTTTTCAGGCCGGCCATTGCCGTCTGGCAAGTGGCAAAACCCGCACGCGAGTTTGTTCGGGAGGTGATTTCCCGCGACCACGGGAGGCAAAGCCCCGTGCTCCCGCGGAAACCAATCCGGAGCGCTGGACCGGTCACGAAGCTCCGCTCTCGTGAAGTGAATTCCGGACCCGGCCACGCTCAGGGATTGGGCGGCTTCCAGGTTGCCGGAGGGAGCGGCGGCGGGGCACGACGGATAGGCCCAGCCCGGGAATTCAGCAGCGAGCGCCGTCGATGTCAGGAATGTCGCGTTGAGGACAACAGCCCAAAACAAACGCACTATCGACCTAACACCCAGAAGTTGGGTCCGCGCTCCCTTTCGAGCTTGCCGAGCTGCTCGCGGTGAATCTCGCGTACCCGCGCGGGCGTAATGGCTTCCGAGCGGTCGACCTCTTCTATTTTCAGGCTGGTCTTGTCCTCGTAGAGGTGCTCGCCGGCGAGACGGGCTCGATTATCGTACGGCCAGATGAACGCCTGGCGGCTGTGGACGTGATAGAGCCTGTCCGCGTGCTCGACTTCATAGCCTATGTGCCTGAGGTCGGCGCCCATGGCGAGCTGATGGAAGGTGATTTCGTCGCAGACTCCCCAGTCGCCGACGGCGAGGCGGTCATCGGAGTGCCATAGCACCGCTTCGCCGACGCTGTTGTAAAACGCGAGTACGCCCTGTTTTCCTTCGATGACGGC
>JAQGOE010000320.1 GCA_028293725.1 Gammaproteobacteria bacterium
GTACAGAAGACTGAAGTCTGTCTCACGCAGGACGAGCTCGACGCTGAGCTTGCTCATCACACCACGGGGTAGGCAGGGATGGTGCTGACTCGCGGAATCGAACCGCGGACCTACTGATTACGAATCAGTTGCTCTACCAACTGAGCTAAGTCAGCACGAATTGCCGTTTGGCCGGATTTCTCACGTAACCCGGCGCGGGCGGCGATTCTATAGATTACGTCCGGCGCCGTCACCCCGGAATTCGCCAGCTGTGATGCCCGTGGGCGGCGATCAGCTTTTTCGGCGAAGGCGGATGACGATATCGATGCCGGCGACTTCGGTGCCGGGGGGCGGAGAGGGCAGGCGGCTGAATTCCACATCGGGGATCGGCACGTCGATGAGGGCGCCGCTCGTCATGTCGTGGAAGTGGTAGTGCGCGTCGACGTTCGAGTCGAACCAAGCGCGGGAGCCGTCAACCGAAAGCTGCCGGATAAGCCCACGCTCGGCGAAGAGGTTCAGCGTGTTGTAGACCGTGGCTTTGGACACGCGGGCGCCGGCGGCGCGCAGGCTCTCGAGGATCTGTTCAGCGGAAAGGTGCTGCGGGGCTGCGAGGAGCAACGACGCAATACGCACGCGCTGCCCAGTCGGGCGGATACCGCAGTCCGACAGTCTACGTTCGCATCGGGTGGCAATCGTGTCGCCGGACAGGCCCTGTGAGTCCATGTTCCCTTGAGTGTAGCCGCATCTTTGCGCTGCGCTTCCAGCCTTTGTACCGCCGCCCTATGTCGGAGGTCAATGTTTTGGCGAAACAGAATATGTCAAATAAAGCCGGGGCAGGCGGTCATCAGCGTCGACCGCCGCCGTACCCCGCCGGCGCTACGCTCTATCCCGGCGTCCCCAGCTTGCTCTGCAGATGCCGCGCCAGCTCCCCAATGGTCGGGAAGTCGAACAGCTCGGTGAGGTCCACCAGCCCGGGGTACTCGTGATCGATCCGCTCATGAATTTCGATGAGCTTGAGCGAGCTGGCGCCGACCTCGAACAGGTTGTCGTTCACGCCGATGCGCTTGCCCTGCATTGCCGCGTCGCAGATCGTCTTCAGCTTGTCCTCGATCTCCGTGAGCGAGCCGGTCTCGGGGCTGCCGCCACGCTCGGCTGCGCGTAGCGTCGCCAATTCCTCGAGCTCGGCAGCGAACTCGCCGTCGAGAAAGCTCTCTTCCAGCAAGTGACGCTGGATCTTGCCGCTGGTGGTCTTCGGAATGCGCTTCACGGGCACCACGGCGCCCACTTCGAGGCCCGTCTGCTCATTGATGAGTCGCGTGACCCGGGTGGCGAGGGGCAGGAATTCCTCCATACCACTGCGGTGAAGAATGAACACCACCAGTTGCTCGGTCTGTGAGTCGGCCGGCCGTACACCGGCAGCGACCACCTTACCGAGCTCGAGCCCGTCGGCATGCTGCGCGATAGCCTCGATATCGTGGGGGTAGTAGTTCTGACCGTTGACGAAAATGATCTCTTTCGCCCGTCCGGAGATGTAGATCTCCCCCTGGTGGAACAGGCCGAGGTCGCCCGTGCGTAACCAACCGTCCGCGCTGAATGCCGCGGCGTTGGCTTCCGGATTCTCGAAATAACCGCGAGTGACGTTGTCGCCCGTCATCTGCACGTTGCCGATGCGATCTTCAGGCAGCGGCATGTCTTCATCGTCGGTGATACGAACCTTGCAATAGGGGATGACTTTCCCCTCCGAGATGAGCTCGACGGCATCCTTGTCCGACTTCGCGACGAGCTCCACCGGGCTGCCGACATTCAGCCGATGCCGGTTGAGGCTGATCGTGCGCATCGGCGAGCCCACTTCCGGAAAGGTCACGGCGAGTGAGGCTTCCGCGAGCCCGTACACGGGAAACATCGCGTTACGCGCCAGCTTCGCGGGCTCGAGACGGGTCAGGAACTCGTTGCAGAGGTCGACCGAAATCGGCTCGGCGCCGTTGAAAATGAGCCGCGCGGCCGATAGATCGAGCCCCTCGACCGGCCGGTCGCCGAGCACTTTCAGGTAGTGTTTGTAGCCGAAGTTAGGCGAGCACAGGATCGTCGCGCGCACCTTCGAGGCCAGCGTGAGCCACAACATCGGCCGCCGCACGAACAGCTCGGTCGGCATCAGATGCGCATGCACCCGCTTCGAGAACATGATGATGTGGAAGCCGATGAGCCCCATGTCGTGGGTGAGCGGCATCCACGAGAGGCTGATGTCATCTTCGGTGAGTTTGGCTGCCTGACTCACACCGCTGCAGTTGGCAATGACATTGCTGTGAGTGAGCACGACGCCTTTCGGCTCACTCGTCGAGCCCGACGAGAACTGGATGAACGCCACGTCATCCGGTTTCGCTTCGTAGGGTTTGCCGGCGCGCGAGATGTCATCGAGATCGTCGACGAGGAACGCTCGCGAGCGCAACCCCTTGAACAATTCCGTTTCACCAACCTGGTCGGCAAACGCGCCGATGCGATCCAGCGAGCGGCGCTCGGTGTATATGAATGGCGCCCCGAGCTTGCGCGCGACCCGAAGTAACTTGTGACGATGCTCGTCGCTGATACCGAGCGCAATCGGCACCGGGGTGATGCCGCCGATGATGGCAGCCCAGAAGGCGTCGATGAACTGTTCGTTGTTGCCGAGGAAGAGGATGAGTTTGTCGCCGCGGCGGGCGCCGATCCGCTGCAGGTGGTACAGAATGCCGAGCGCGCGCTCATGCAACTCGCCATAGGAAACATCGCGCGAGTCGTTCTCGCCTTCCAGGTAGGTGATGGTCCCGGAGGCGTGGCGGTTGGACTCGAAGAGCTCGGTCAGGGTCGTTGCTTTCAACATCAGCGGCGTTCCAGCCTCATGTGCAAGGGGTGAAGGGTGCGCAGGTTGATCTGCGCCTCGAGCTGCAGCGGCTTATCCGGTACGTAGGTCAGGCGGTAGCGGCGGGCAACCTTGTAGAGATGCATCAGCATCTCGTACAGCGCGAAAGTCTCGCCGATGCAGTGCCGCGGACCCGCCGCGAACGGCATGTACGAAAACCGCGGGCGTTCGGCCTCGTGCTCCGGTGCGAAACGCTCCGGCCAGAAGCGCTCAGGATCTTTCCAGAACCGGCCGTCCCGATGCAAGAGATACAGCGGCAGCAGAACGTTCGAGCCGGCCGGAATGTCATAGCCACCCAGCACATCCGCCTCGATGGCGCGGCGGGATAGCAGCCAGCCTGGTGGATACAGACGGAGCGCTTCGTTCACGACCTGCTGCGTGTATGCCAGCGACTCCATCTGTGCGAGGTTCGGTGTCGACATGTCAGGCGCGGCGTCTACTTCGGCGTGCAGGCGCGCTTCGGCCTCGGGGTTCTGAGATAACAGGTACCACGTCCAGTTGAGGCCGCTCGCTGTCGTTTCATGGCCGGCGACAATGAGTGTCATGACTTCGTCAATGAGCTCCCGGTCGCTCATCGGAGCGCCCGTATCCTTGTCACGCGCGCTCATTAGCATCGCGACATAGTCAAAATGCTCTTCACTCTCCGCTCGCCGCCGCTCCATCAGCCCGGCGACGACCTTCGACAGTGAGCGGAATTTGAACGCGAACTGCAGGTTCCGCTCCTGGTCCTTGGTGACCACCTCGAACGGATTGCCGCCGACTTGTTCGGACATGCGCTCGAGATCGCGGCCGAAGATGGAGCGCAGCACGATGTCGAGCGTGAGCTCGCTCATCTCGTCGGTGATGTTTACAGGCTCGCCGCGGGCGGCGATCGCCTCCCAGCGCGCTATGAAACGATCGTTCGCCTTCTCCAGCGTCTGCGCGAATTCTGTTATGACGCGGCGGTGGAAAAACGGCTGCATCATGTAACGCTGGCGTTTCCACAGGTCGCCCTCGCTCGTCATGAGCCCCTTGCCGAGGAGGATCTTGACCCGGTCCAGGCCCATCCCCTTGGTATAGTTGCGATGGTTCGAGACGAGCACGCGCTTGACGTCGTCAGGGTGATGGACGATGTAGGTGTAGGCCTTGCGCGTCGGCGAGAAGACACGGTACGTGTCGCCGTAACGGGCAAACAGCTCGATCATCCGCTCCAGGGAATCATCCGTGGCGCCGATGTCGAACTGAAGCTCCGCCTCGGGCGGTTGGGTGCGGCTGGGCTGGGTGGCGGTCATGCAGGGGTCTGTGGGCGAAACCGGCATCTTATCGCAGCGGCGCCGCTGCGGTCAGCGCCCCGAAAGGTGGAGGCGGAGGCCGCGCAGGTAGCGTTTGCGCCCGAGCGATTTTCGACGGAAACTGCGCGCCCTTGAAAGATGGCATGAAAAAAGATGGGGCGCCCAGTGCGGCGCCCAGTGGCGATCTCCGTAACACCATTTACCGGAAGATCACCAGCTCCGGGCGCCGGATGACCGCGGCCAGGCGGCTCCTGTACCGGCTCGCCGTTCCTGTCGGACTCGCCATCATCAAGGGTTGGCTGCGCACCTGCCGCGTGGTCTGCGTCGACGGCGCTCAACATCTCGACGAGGCGCTCGCCAAGGCCCCCTCGCTCGTCCCGTGCTATTGGCACCAGCATCAGCTGTTCTGTGCAAGGTTTCTGCTGGAGCAGCGGGCGAAGAAGTTGGCGGTCGGTTGGCTCATCAGCCCGTCCGTGGACGGCGAGCTCGGCGCGATGATGGTCCGGCGGCTCGGTGCGACGGCTATCCGCGGCTCCTCGACGCACACAGGTGCGCGCGCTTTGCGGGACTACTACGAAGCGCTCGTGAAGGACGGCGTTTCGCCGATCATCACCCCGGACGGTCCGCGCGGCCCGCGCTTCAAATTCAAGATCGGAGCCATACTGCTCGGACAGATGTCAGGTCGCCCGATTCTGCCCATGGCTTACGCGGTCTCGCGCGCCTGGCTCGTCAAATGGGACAAGTTTGTCATCCCCGTGCCGTTTTCGCGGGTGGTCATTGCGATCGGGCCGCCGCGCTACGTGCCCCGAACCAGCGCCGCTGCCGGTATCGAAGCCTTGCAGGTGGAGATGGAGCAGGAGCTCAAGCGCTTGTACGGAGTTGCCCGGGACGCCCTGGGCCGCTGATGTCGGGACAACGCCAACTCGCTGCCTCTACGGCCCGCGCCGCGGAGGTTCGGCCGCTGGTCATGCGCTGCGGAGCGTTTGGCGACATCGTGTTGCTCACAGTGCTGCTGCAACAGCTGCACCTTCGGTTCGGCACGCCGGTTGATGTCATTTCATCGGGCCCCTGGACCGAGCCGCTGCTCGAGTCGGAAAGCGCGGTCGGGCGGCTCTTCATCATCCGCAGCCGCCGCACACCCTACTGGCTGAGTCTGCAACAGCGGCGGCTCGTCGCCTGGCTCCGCGAGCGGGGGAGCGGTCCGACATGGTTCTGTGATCGTGGCGAGGGTCGGGGACTGCTGTCTCTTGCCGGCATTCCCGACGATTACATCTGCGACACGAACGCCTATACCTGGATGCCGGAGGAGACCTTCGCGGATCGTTATCTGCGATTCGGGAGCTACACGCCCAAGGCGTTCGAGGGACTTCTTCCGCCGGCGAGGCCGGGAGTGCCGAAGGCGGCGCGTCTCAACATCGCGCCAGCCGCGATGAGTGAGCTCGAAGCGTGGCTCGCACAGCGTCGGCTCACGGGCCGACAGTTCGTGATCGTGCATCCCGGAAGCCGCCACATCGCCAGACGTTGGCTTCGTCCCCGTTCGGGTACGACCAAGTATTGGCCGGAGGAGCACTGGGTTAAAGTCGTTATAGCCGTTCGTGATGTCTGCCCGGATCACGCGATCCTGTTCTCGGGGACCCGCGCGGAGGGCCGTTTCAATGCTGCCATCATCGAGCGGGCAGGGGTGCCGGACGTTTACAACGTTGCGGACGATCTGTCGGTCCGCACGCTGTTGGCGTTGTTGCAGAGAGCGCACAGCATGATTTCCGTCGACACCGGGCCGGCGCACGCGGCGGCCGCGCTAGGTTGCCCGACGGTAGCGCTCTTTGGCACGGCAAGTCCGAATCTCTATCGTCCGGGTGGCACCACGACACCGGCCGTGGCGCTCACCGGCATGGTGGATGGTCGGCAGAACATCCTCGGCATCACGCCGGAGACCGTCATCGAGAGCTGGTTAGATCTCCTCAATACAGTCCGAGCACCCGTCGGCGATATAAGTTAAGTCGCTAACTCGTGCTTGAACAGCACGTTAGCTTGTGTTCTTGAAAGAGTATGCGAGAATCTTCCGTAACTACCTTTAAAAACTCACAGTACCAGCGGCGCGTCCGAAGACGGAGATCACGTTCAGGCGGAGCCAAGTCGGATAGGCTGGGCTGCTTGGGTGCGCCACAAGATGCGGGGAGGTCACGGATCAATGTCGATTCTGCCGCCGGATAAGCCAGCGGATTTCACCGCTTCGGACATCCTTTCGGCAGACGCTTGGAGCGGCAGAGCCCCCAAGCCGGTTCTAGGTATCGACGTCGCCTGTACGAAGATCGCGGTCGATTTCCAGAACATGCGCCGAGAGACGGTCGACGAATGCGTACGGCGCGATCTCGAATTGCTACGCGATGCCACGGGCAGCGATTGCGCCTTTCTGATTGCCTTTCACCCGAGCGAGCTCGTCATCGAGGACGTGCAGCTCGCCCGCAGCGCCTTTGCGCAATGTCGCCCGGAAGGGCTGCAGGGCGCGGCCTTCGATACCTTTCCATGGCTCAAGGGGCGCCTGGATCACCTTCGTCTCTCGGAGCTGCGTGACACCAGCACGCCTCGCAAGGAGCAGGCGGCCGAGGCGCAGCGCTTCGCGGAGTTGCAGATCGGATCGGCACTGCTGGTCGCCATGCGCGTGCAGGGCAAGCCGGCCGGCTTCCTCGGACTTGCGCAAACCATGCCGCGCGGCGCCTGGGACGTGAATCTGCAACTGCTGATGAAGCTCATCGGCACGAGCCTCGCCACCGGTCTCGAGCGTATCCGCATCGAAACGCGACTCGCGAAGCTCGAGGAGCGCAACAACCTTTCGCAGGCTTCGGCGAACGACGGTCTCTGGGACTTTGACGTCGAGAGCAACGAAGTCTATTTCTCGCCTCGTTGGAAGGCGATGTTGGGCTATGCCGACGAGGACATGCGCGGCTCTCCTGATTGGCGCAGCCTCGTCCATCCGGACGACCTCTCGCGCGTGCAGGCCGCGATACGCGATCACGTTGCCGGCAAAACACCGCTCTTCGAAAGCACCCATCGTATGCGCCATCGCAATGGCGAGTGGCGTTGGGTCGTGAGTCGCGCCACGGCGCGAGTCGACAAGCACGGGCGCCTGCTGCGGCTGGTGGGCGTTGAGCTCGACGTCACCGAGCGCAAACTCTACGAAGAAGCGTTGTTCCGGGAGAAGGAGAGCGCGCAGATCACTTTGCAGTCGATCGGCGACGGTGTCATCACCACTGACGCTCATTCGACCATCGACTACATCAACCCGGTCGCGGAAGAGTTGACCGGCTGGCGTCTCGAGGACGCCATGGGGCGTCCGGTCGAGGAGATCTTCCGTGCCTTTCACGAGGAGACCTGCGAGCCGCTCGAAAATCCGTTGAGCGTTTCCATCCGGCGCATTCGCCCGATCAAGTCGGTGCGGCCGATGCTCCTCATCCGGCGCGACGGTAATGAGTTGTATGTCGAAAGCACCGCGGCTCCCATTCGCGATGGCGCCGGCCACGTCGCCGGTGGCGTGCTGGTGTTCCACGATGTGAGCGAGTCGCGCGAGCTCAACCGGCGCCTGTCCTATCACGCGAGTCACGATCTCCTCACGGGCCTGGTGAATCGGCGTGAGTTTGAAAGTCGTGTCGAGCGGGCTCTGAAGAGCGCCAAGGCGCGTGAGGCCTCCTACGCGCTGTGTTATCTCGACATCGACCAGTTCAAGATCGTCAACGATACCTGTGGCCACAGCGCGGGCGACGCCTTGCTGGGGCAAGTGGGCGCGCTGTTGAAATCGAAGGTGCGCTGGCGCGATACCTTGTCGCGTCTGGGTGGCGACGAGTTCGGCATCCTGCTGGAAAGCTGCTCGCTGGATGAAGCGATGCGCACGGCGGAGACGCTGCGCGAGGGCGTGCGTAATTTCCGCTTCACCTGGGAAGATCGCGTGTTCCGCCTGGGCGCCAGCATCGGTGTCGTGCCGATCACGGCCGACAACGAAGACGTGGCTTCGATTCTTTCCGCCGCCGACAGCGCCTGCCAGGCCGCCAAGGAAGGCGGGCGCAACCGGGTCCATAGCTTCGCGGAAAACGACATCGAGCTCATGCGCCGGCGGCGCGAGATGCAATGGGCGGCGCGTATCAATGCGGCGCTCGAGGAAGGGCGCTTCGAGCTCTACCGGATGGCGATCCAGCCGCTGCAGCGGGTCGAGACCGGCTCGCATTACGAGTTGCTGTTGCGTTTGAAGGACGAGACGGGACGGATCGTCTCGCCGAATGATTTCATCGCGGCCGCGGAGCGCTACGGCATCACGCCGGCGATCGATCGCTGGGTGATCGAGAACGCGTTCCGTTGGTTGGTGTCCGAGGCGGATGAGCGCGAGAAGCTGTTGATGTGCTCCATCAATCTTTCGGGCCAGAGCCTGGGCGACGACAAGTTCCTGCCTTTTGTCATCGACCAGTTCCACCGCAGCGGACTCGATGCCAAGAAAATCTGCTTCGAGATCACGGAGACGGCGGCGGTCGCCAGCTTCTCGCAGGCGAACCGCTTCATCCAGGCGCTCAAGGAGCTCGGTTGCAAGTTCGCGTTGGATGACTTCGGCACCGGGCTGTCCTCGTTCGGTTATCTCAAGCACTTCCCGGTCGACTTTCTCAAGATCGACGGCAGCTTCGTGCGCGAGATCCTGCGCGATCCCATCGATCGCGAGATGGTCCGCTCCATCAACGAGATCGGCCATCTCACCGGCAAGCAGACGATCGCGGAGTTCGCCGAGAACGCCGAGATCATCCAGATGCTCACCAGCCTCGGCGTGGATTACGCGCAGGGGTATGGAGTCGCCCAGCCTCAGCGTGTGCTGAAGTCCGCCGTCGCTTAGGCGACGGCGGGAGCACCGCCCCCCCCAAAGGCACCGCCTGAGGCCCCAGCCCAGCCTCGGGCCTCACCCTCTTTACCCTCAATTTTAACTTTTCCACTAGCATGTAAAGCTACCTTGTGATAAAAAGGTAGCAGACTTGAAAAAGGGGCCGCATGGCCGTCAACGACAAATTCGGCGCGATTCGCAAGGGACTACTGGAATTCCTCATCCTGAAGGTGATCGATGCCGACCGGGTGTATGTCGCCGATATGTTGAAGAAACTGGCCATGACGGAGTTCGCGACACAGGAAGGCACTCTGTATCCACTGTTGAGCCGCATGCGGCGCGACGGTCTCGTGGACTACGAGTGGAAAGAATCCGAGGCGGGTCCGCCGCGGAAGTATTACGAACTCACGACGAGCGGCCGCGCGCAGCTCGCCGAGCTGGCTGACTACTGGCGTGTCATCAACAAAACCATCGAAGACCTAGGGCAAAAGGGTTAAGGCCCAAGGTAGAAGGAAAAGACAGTCATGCGCACCGTGATCACCATCAGTTTGAACGGCAATGCGTATCAACTCGACGCCGTCGGCTTCGACGCGCTGCGGGCCTACCTGCAGGTGGCGGAGCAACGGCTGGCGGGTAATCCAGACCAACACGAGATCCTCGCGGATCTCGAGCAGGCGATTGCGGACAAATGCAACCGCTACCTGGGCCCGCACAAGAACGTCATCGGCTCGGAGGAGGTGGCGGAGGTGCTTCGTCAGATGGGGCCCGTCGATGGCGGGGCGAGCGAGAGCGCCGCGCAAGGTGCCGGGGCGGCAGCCGGAGTTGGTGCCGGACCGGGCGCGAATGCGGGACGAACCTACACGGCCGAGGAGTATGCCGACGCTGTTGGAGAGTCATGGACTGCAGGCAACGGAGGCGCGGCGACGAGCGGAGCAACCGCGGGTGGAGCGGCGGGCGACGCGGCAACTGACGGCGCGGCATGGGGCGCAGCGGCTGCGGGAGGCGCGCCGGGGACCGCGAGCGGCGCGGCAGGCGCCGACGCTCAGCCGCAGGCCGCTGTGCGTCGCCTCTATCAGATCAAGGACGGTGCCGTCATCAGCGGCGTCTGCAAGGGCCTCGCCGCGTATCTCAATATCGACGTCGCCGTTATCCGCGTTCTGTTTGTCGTGCTGGCGCTCGTGACTGGCGGTGTCTGGATTCTCGTCTACATCGTCATGATGTTTGTGATTCCCTTCGCTCAAACTTCGGAGCAACACGCCGCCGCGCACGGCTGGCCGTTCAACGCGGAGGAAGTCATCGCGCGGGCCAAGAGCCACTATGCCGCATTCAAGGACAGCGAAAAATGGCGGCGGCAACAGTGGCGCGAGCAGCGCCGCATGTGGAAAGACCAGCGCAAGCAGTGGCGGGACGAGCGTCGTGCGTGGGAGCGCGCCGGTAGCTCGCAGGGCGTTCCGCCGCCCCCGCCGCCACCGTGGTCGAGCGCACCGCCTTCCAATGCAACTTATTCGTCACAGGTCGTGAATGGCGTGGTGACGCCGCTCATCGATCTCGTGGGTGCCGTGTTATTTATCGCGTTCCTGGTCGCGTTGTTCTCGATTGCCACGCACCATCGGGTCTTTGGTTGGACGCTGCCGTGGGACATGCCGGGCTGGGTTGGCATAGTGGCCCTGATCGTGTTGTACAAAGTAGTGGCCGCGCCCTTGCGCCAGGCGCGCTATTCCAGCTACTACGGTGCCCCGTTGGGCCAGGGATGGCTGGCGCTGTGGGGAGTGTTGGTGTGGCTCGCGCTGGTCACGTTTTTCGCATGGCTTGCCTGGCAACACTGGCCCGAGGTGCAGGGTTTCTTCGAGCAGCTCGCCAGCAGCTTGCGCGACTTCATCGAGAGCCGGCCCGCGGTCGCAGCCGACCCCGTGCAGGCCACGATCGGCCTGCTTCCCTTCGGTTCCGCCGCTCGCGTTACACCTGCGTGCTCGAGTTGGAGAACTCCAGTCGCATGGATAGATCTACCGCGCGAACGTGCTTGGTGAGGCTGCCGACCGAGATGTAGTCCACGCCGGTTGTGGCGATGGCGCGGACTGTTTGGAGAGACACGCTGCCGGAGGCCTCGATCTTGACAGGGTGTCCGCTCGCGCGGTTGATTGCGACAGCCTTGCTCATGTCGGATTGAGTGAACTCGTCGAGCAGGATGATGTCAGGTCGCGCCGCCAGCGCTTGCTGGAACTCGGTGAGTGACTCGACTTCAACTTCGACCGGCAGCCCCGGCGCCGCCCGCCGGGCAGCGACGATGGCGCCGGACAACGAGCCCGCCGCGGCGATGTGGTTCTCCTTGATGAGGACCATGTCGTAGAGGCCGATGCGATGGTTGCGGGCGCCGCCGCACCGCACGGCGTATTTCTGCGCGGTACGCAGGCCGGGCAGAGTTTTGCGCGTATCGAGAATCACGCAGCCCGTTCCGGCTACCGCGTCGACGAAGCCGCGTGCGGCCGTCGCGGTGGCCGAGAGGAGTTGCATGAAATTGAGCGCGGTGCGCTCGCCCGTGAGAACCGCCCGGGCCGGTCCTGCGATCTCGAAGATCACGCTGTCGGCCGTAATCCGGTCACCGTCGGCGGCGTGCCAGCTGAGCCGAATATCCGGATCCAGCTGGCGAAACGTCTCCTCGACCCAGGGGCGGCCGCAGAGGACTGCGTCCTCACGTGTAATGACCCGACCACGCGCCTTCTGCGTGGACGGAACGAGCTCCGCGGTGACGTCGCCACTGCCAACGTCCTCGCGGAGCGCCGTCGCTACCTGGCTTTCAAGATCTCTGGGAGTGTCATTCATGCCGCCTATTATGGCGTCAGGAACGGCAGCCCGTGACTCGCCGAAGCCATGCACATGAGCATCGGGATCGACAGTACAAAGTTCGTCCGCGAGGCGAGCAGGGCCACGCGCCGCGCCTTGGCCTTTTCCTCGTCCGTAGCCGGAACGATGCCGAGGATCTTCTTCTGCATGCGCCAGATGACGCCCCACACGTTCAACAGCATGATGGTACCGAGCCAGGCGCCAATGCCGATGATCAGGTAGTAGTGCGTCGGATCATCGAGCCCGGCGCCCAGGGTGAAGGCTCCGACGAATTTCGGTCCCAGCAGCCAGGCGCCGCCGATCCAGGTGGCCAGCGCCGTCCAGCGAAACCAGAACAGGGCCCGCGGGGCGACGTACTTGTTGATGCCGGCGCCGCCCGGGCCACCCTTGTCGGCCGCGGCATCGGCCATGGCGGGGGTTTGCGCGACATTGAAGTAGTAGAGCAGGCCGATCCAGAAGACACCTGAGACGATATGGAACCAGCGGGCGAGACCGAGCTGGTTGAAATGCGTGCCGCCAATCCCCAGTGCAAGGAGAATTGCGAGCACGATGCCGAGAATCAGAGAGTGGCGATGATTATTCAGCGGATTCATGGGGTATCCCTCGAGCATCCAGGCTCTTGTTTTGATTGCACTTGCGCGGTGCAGGGCACGTTTGGAGAATAGGCCACACCCCCCCATAATTCAACGCGGCGACGCTTCGGCTGACGTCGGGCGGCGGTCCGGGGGGTATGACATGATCGGCCCCATGGAACGCCCTCCATCCCCCTGTACCAAAGTCTGTGAGCTGGATACGGAGGGGTACTGCAGGGGCTGTCTGCGGACGGGGACAGAGATCGGACAGTGGCTGTCCATGAGCCCTGCGCAGCAGTGGCAACTTATTGCGGACCTGGAGCAGAGACGCCAGGTCCGGGGCCCGAGCTCATTGAGCCCAGGCTCAGTAAACTATAGCGACTAGAGGTACACGATGGACGTTGTCGAGCGAATCAAAGCCGAGCTGAGCTCGGCGCCGGTAGTCCTGTTCATGAAGGGCACGCCCGATTTCCCCCAGTGCGGCTTCTCGGCACAGACCGTCGGCGCCCTGCGCGCGGTCGGTGCAGAGTTCAAGCACATCAACATCTTCGAGGAGCCCGAGCTGCGCGAGGCCCTGAAGCGCTACTCGAACTGGCCCACCTATCCGCAGCTCTACGTGAACGGCGAGCTGGTCGGTGGATGCGACATCGCTCTCGAGATGTATCGCAGTGGTGAGCTGAAGAAACTGCTGGGCGAAGTCGGCGCGACAGCCTAGGCCAACGGCGGCAATGCGGGGGCCGGCGCTTCTGTTTCCAGTTGCGCCTCCTCGCTGACCGTCTCGGTGGCGGCGGAGATCCATCCCAGCGAGCGCGCACGCTCCTCCGCCACACGGAAGCTATCGCGCAGGCGATTTGAAATGATGCAGAACAGGTCCGCTGTGAGCTCTGCATCGTAGGAGGCGGAGTGCGCGCTGCTCGAATCCCAGGTCAGACCCGCCACCGTCACCGCCTTGGCCAATACCGTCTGTCCCAATGCGGCGCCCGCTAAAGTCGCCGTGTCGAAACTCGAGAAGGGATGAAAGGGATTGCGTTTCACGTCGGCACGCGTCACCGCGGCATTCAGAAACCCGAGATCGAAAGCGGCGTTATGCCCCACGAGAATGGCGCGGCGGCAGTTGTAGTCGCGTACAGCGTGGCGGATTTCGCGGAAGACTCTTTGTAACGCGTCCCGTTCGGGCAAAGCCGGGCGCAACGGGTGATGCGGGTCGATTCCCGTAATCGACAGAGCCGCCGGGTCCAGGCGGCCGCCCTCGAAGGGCTTCACGTGATAGCTGTGTGTAGGCCCGCGCCGCAGCGTGCCGTCGGGATCCATCTCGATAATGACGGCCGCGATCTCCAGCAGGGCGTCGGTTGCAGCGTGAAATCCTCCAGTCTCTACGTCGATGACGACAGGCAGAAAGCCTCGGAAGCGGCGTGCCATGAGGCGCGCTGCCGCAAGGCGTTGCGCCATCAACTCAGCTTCGTTCATGCATACTCCCATTCGCCATGCGCCAGGCAATCCGCTCGCCCGCCCGCAGGGGCACGATCTCGGCGGAACCGAACGGATAGTGCGCCGGAACGTCCCATTCGTCCTTGACGAGGGTGATCCTTTCCGAGTTCCGCGGCAAGCCATAGAAGTCGGCGCCGAAGTGCGACGCGAATCCCTCCAACTTTGGCAGCGCGCCGATGGCCTCGAAGACTTCCGCATACAGCTCGATACCGGCATGTGCGGAGAAGATTCCCGCGCACCCGCAGGCATTCTCCTTCGTGTGCCGCGCATGCGGCGCACTATCGGTGCCGAGAAAAAACCGCGGATTACCGCTCGCGATCACCTCGAGCAGCGTGCGGCGGTCGGGCTCGGTCTTCAGCACCGGCAGGCAATACAAATGGGGCCGGATGCCGCCCGTGAACAGGGCGTTCCGATTCATCATCAGATGTTGCGGAGTCACTGTCGCGGCAACACCCTCGCGCGCGTGCAGGACGAATCGGGCGGCGGCGCTCGTCGTGACATGCTCGAAGACGATTTTCAGGCTGGGGAATCGCTCGACCGTCGGTGTGAGCACGCTGTCGATGAAGCGGGCCTCACGATCGAACACATCGACGTCCGGATCCGTGACTTCGCCGTGAACCTGCAGGACGAGGCCCACTTCGCTCATACGGGCCAACACGGATTCGACCTTGCGGATGTCGGTGACGCCCGCGTCGGAATGGGTCGTCGCGCCGGCCGGGTAGAGTTTGAATCCGCGCACCAGGCCGCTGGCCTTGGCGCGGTCGACCTCCGCCGGGCTGGTGCGGTCGGTCAGATACAACGTCATCAGCGGCTCGAACTGCGCGCCGGCTGGTAGCGCATCGAGGATGCGGCCGCGATAGGCGAGCGCCTGTTCCGTTGTCGTGACCGGTGGCTTGAGGTTCGGCATGACAATTGCGCGCGCGAAACGCGCGGCGGTAAATGGCAGCACGGCGTGCAGTGCCGCGCCATCGCGCAGATGCAGATGCCAATCGTCCGGGCGTCGTAGGGTGAGCGTGTTCAATCGAGTATGTTCTGTTTGAGGATGAGTTCGAGTGCGTAGCGGACGCCGAAGCCGGTTACCTCGGTGTTGATGTGCCCGAGTCCGCCGGTGCGGGTGGAGGAAGACAGGTCCACGTGCACCCAGGGAATGTCCTGTGGAACGAAGCGGTTGAGAAAACGGGCCGCAAGAATGTGGTCGCCTTTGCCTTCGACCGCACACTGCACGATGTCCGCCACCTTGCTCTCGAGATCGGAGTCGTAGTCCGCGTCGAAGGGAAAATTCCAGACGCGCTCGCCGCTCGCGCGACCGGCCTCGACGAGTCGCTCCACGAGCGCCGGGCGGTTGGTGAAGACGCCGCTCATGCGCTCCGTCAGAGCGTATACAGCGGCACCGGTGAGCGTGGCGAAGTCGATCATGAACCTTGGCTTGGTGCGCGCGGCCAGCGCCAGCGTGTCAGCGAGCACCATACGGCCTTCGGCATCCGTATGAATGACCTGAATTGTGACGCCGTTCACAGCCCGCACGACCTCTTGCGGACGGTAAGCGCTCGGGCCGATGTTGTTTTCAGTGATCGCGAGCCACGCGTCGGCTGCCAAAGGCGCGCGGAGCTCCGCCAACGCGATGAGCGTTGCGAGTGCTACCGCACTACCGCCCATGTCTGTGTGCATGTCTAGCATGGAGCGATGCGGCTTCAGATTTACGCCGCCGGTGTCGAAGAGAATGCCCTTGCCGACGAGGGCGATGTCCGGGGCGCTTGCCGCCGCTTTGCGACGCGCCGGACGATATTTCAGATGTGCGATGCCTGCGACTCGCTGCTCGTTCGCGGCGGACACAGCGAGAAATGCGCCAGCACCCGCGCGACGCAGTGCCGCTTCGTCCAACCATTTGAAGCCGAGGCCATGGTTGCGCGCCAGTTCGGCAATCGCACGATGATAGCCACGCGAATCCAGGATGTTGGGTGGGAGTGATGTCAGCCAGCGTGCCAGATTGGTGCCGCCAGCGACGGCCGCCCCATAGCGTGTGTCGCCGCCCTCATAGCCGTGAAGGATGATCTGTTTTATGTGGCGCTCGTCCGTTGACGGCGCGCGCAAGGTTGGTAAAGGAAACGCATGTGCGAGAGAGGCGGCAAGCAGTGCGTCGAGCGCGGCCTGCGCGGGTGCGCCCTGCTTCGAAGACACAGGCCCCAGCGCCATGAGGCCCAGGGTCTCGGGATCGCGCGAGCCCACTTCCTTGAGCATCCTTCCAGCTAGAGCAAGCCTCTCGAAAGTGGTGGCCTCCGCCCCTATATACCCCAGGACGGCGAGTGTCTGGCGGCGATTGCTCAGCACCGTCGTGCGTACGGTCCCGGCACGGGGCGGTGTGCGTGCGTTGAGCTCCTGCCAGCGCTCACTTTCCGGCAGTGGCCGGAAAAGCTCCTTTTCGCTGGGCATGGCTGCGATGACCAGCTGGGCATCGGACGCGTCCGCCGCTCTGGCACGGGTTTTTACGATCTCGGGCGGGGTCGCGGTCGGGAGCAGCGCGATCCCGCGAGGGCTGGTGGCATTAGATCTCACATCATTCCTGTAGGGCAGCAGCTTGCTTGACCATCGCGAGTGAAACCCGGATCATTGCGCCGCTTGTGTAGAGGCGAATTCTCTCGCTACGTTGCTGTCGGCGCTGCCTATTTTATCTTCTTCGCGCAGCACGCTCGCGACAACTTTACGTGGTGTCGCCTACAAGCGGCGCAATTGCGACTTGAGCGGACCGCATGACAGAACTCCCTAAGCTGGAAGACCTCGATCCCGTTGAAACCCAGGAATGGCTCGAGTCGATTGACTCGGTGCTGAAGCTGCACGGCCCGGAGCGTGCACATTTCATCCTGGAACGGCTGATTGATTACACGCGCCGCAGCGGCGCCTATCTGCCGTTCAAGCCGAACACGGCTTACGTCAACACTATTCCCACCGGCCGCGAGCCCGAGTACCCGGGCAACCGCGCGCTGGAGCGTCGTATCGAGGCGTACATCCGCTGGAACGCTATGGCGATGGTGGTACAGGCGAACCGCATGTCCTCCGAGTACGGCGGACATCTTTCGAGCTATGCGTCTTCCGCGACCTTGTATGAAGTGGGCTTTAATCACTTCTGGCGCGCCGCCTCCGAAAAGCATCCGGGCGACATGGTCTTCATGCAGGGCCACTCCTCTCCTGGTGTCTACGCGCGCGCTTATCTCGAAGGCCGTCTCACCGAAGAGCAGCTGCGCCACTTCCGCCAGGAGGCGGGCGGACCTGGAATAGGCCTGTCTTCTTATCCACATCCGTGGCTCATGCCGGACTTCTGGCAGTTCCCCACGGTGTCCATGGGGCTGGGTCCCATGATGGCCATCTTCCAGGCGCGCTTTGTGCGCTACCTCGAGCATCGGGGGATGGCGAAACCTTCCGACCGCAAGGTCTGGGCGTTTCTCGGTGACGGCGAGATGGACGAGCCCGAGTCGATGGGCGCGCTCACCATGCCGGTGCGCGAAGGTCTCGACAACCTCATCTTCGTCATCAATTGCAACTTGCAGCGGCTCGACGGGCCGGTGCGCGGCAACGGCAAGATCATCCAGGAGCTCGAGGCGGCATTCCTCGGCGCGGGTTGGAATGTCATCAAGGTGTTGTGGGGCTCCCGCTGGGATCCGCTGCTCGCGCGCGACAGCAAGGGCCTGTTACGACGCGTGATGGAGGATTCCGTCGACGGCGAGTACCAGAACTTCAAGGCGAAGGGCGGCGCGTACACGCGCGAGCACTTCTTCGGGAAATATCCCGAGTTGAAGGCGATGGTCGCCAACATGTCGGATGAGGAGATCTGGCGCCTGAACCGCGGCGGCCACGATCCGCGCAAGGTGTATGCGGCTTATGCCGCGGCCATGACCCACAAGGGCCAGCCCACCGTCATTCTCGCGAAGACCGTGAAGGGCTTCGGCCTCGGCAAGGGCGGCGAAGGGCAGATGGTTGCCCACCAGCAGAAGAAGCTTTCCGAGGAAGACCTGCGCGCCTTCCGCGACAGATTCAACATCCCCGTCTCGGACGAGGACATCTCCCGCCTGCCGTTCCGGAAGCCGGACGAAAGCTCCGACGAAGCACGTTATCTCCAGGAGAGGCGCGCGTCGTTCGGTGGTTACCTGCCGGCGCGGCGTAAGGAAGCACAGCCGCTGGCGATTCCGCCGCTGGAAGCGTTCCAACCGGTGCTCGAAGGCACGGGCGAGCGTGAAATTTCCACGACCATGGCGTTTGTCCGCCTGCTGACGATCCTGTTGAAGGACAAGAACATCGGCAAGAACATTGTGCCGATCGTGCCTGATGAGGCGCGCACCTTCGGTATGGAGGGTTTGTTCCGCCAGATCGGCATCTATTCATCGGTTGGGCAGCTCTACACGCCACAGGATGCCGAGACCCTCATGTCCTATCGCGAGGACAAGAAGGGCCAGATGATCGAGGAAGGCATCAACGAGGCCGGTGGACTTGCGTCCTGGATTGCAGCGGGTACCGCGTACAGCAATCACGGCGTCAGCATGGTGCCGTTCTACATCTACTACTCGATGTTTGGTTTCCAGCGGGTCGGCGACTTCATCTGGGCCGCGGGCGACATCCAGGCGCGCGGCTTCCTGTTGGGCGCCACTGCGGGACGCACCACGCTGGCGGGTGAAGGTCTCCAGCACCAGGACGGGCACAGCCAGCTCGTCGCGACCACCGTGCCGAATTGCGTGGCGTACGATCCGACCTATGCGTACGAGCTAGCGGTCATCGTTCATGACGGCATGCGCCGCATGTATGTCGAGCAGGAGAACATTTTCTATTACCTCACGGTAATGAATGAGAACTACCCGCAGCCGGCGCTGCCGCAGGGCGTGGAGCAGGGCATTCTCAAAGGGGGGTACCCGTTGCAGTCCGGTGGCCGTGGCAAAGTACGCGCCACGTTACTGGGCTCGGGCACCATCCTGCGTGAATGTCTGGCGGCCGCGAAGATTCTCGAGAATGACTACGGCATTCCGGCCGATGTTTTCTCGATCACCAGCTTCAGCGAATTGCGGCGTGAGGCGCTCGAGACCGAGCGTTGGAACCTGCTGCATCCGACCGAGACGCCGCGCGTTCCGTATGTGGAGTCGCTGTTGAAAGAGCACGAGGGTCCCATCGTCGCCGCGACCGACTATATGCGTATCGTCCCGGATCAGGTCCGGGAATGGGTCGGTGGCCGTTACGTCACGCTCGGCACGGACGGCTACGGCCGCTCCGATTCCCGCGCGGCTCTGCGCAAACACTTCGAAGTCGACCGGAACTACATCACCATCGCCGCCCTGAAGGCGCTGGCGGATGAAGGCAAAGTCGATCAGGCGACGCTCATCGGCGCGATGAAAGCGCTCGGCGTCGATCCCTCCAAGCCCGTACCCTGGAAAGTCTGAAGGCCCTATAGCGATGAACGCGGCTGTGCACCTCGTAGAAGTGCGAGTGCCCGACATGGGCAACTTCAAGGACGTCGCTGTCATCGACGTTCTCGTCAAACCTGGCGAGAGCATCGAGCCGGAGGCGCCACTCGTAACCCTCGAGACCGAGAAGGCGACGATGGATGTTCCATCCACCGCCAGCGGAGTCATCGAGAAAGTTCACGTCGCCAAGGGCGGCACGGTATCGCCGGGGGATCTCATCGTTACGGTGAGAGCTGCGGCGGCACAGCCGAGTGCTGCTGCAGCACCCAAGACTGACGGTGCGGATGCTCCGGCAGCGGCTGCTGGGTCCGGTGGGGCTGCGGCGCAATCGCCGGCAACTCCGCCTGCGGCTCCTGCTGCTACCAAAGCTCCCGCAGCGTCGCCATCTCCGGCGGCAGCACCCGCCGCTCCGAAGCCAACAGCAGCTTCTGCGCCCGTTGCGCCGGCCGCAACAACGTCTGCCACCGCAACACCGGCTGCGAAAACTGCCGCACCCGCCACTAAATCAGGGCTTCCGCCGATCAACGAGCCCGGGTTCTCGCAAGCCCATGCGGGGCCGTCGGTTCGTAAATTCGCTCGAGAGCTCGGCGTCGACCTGACACGAGTCGAGGGAAGTGGCTTCAAGGGTCGTATCACACACGACGACGTCAAAGGGTTTGTGAAGAGCTCGCTGGCGGCGCCTGCTCCGGCCGCGGCGCGCGGGCCGGCAGGTGGCGGAGGCGGTCTGCCAGTCATTCCGGCCATCGACTTCGCGCAGTTCGGTCCCGTAGAAACCAAGCCGCTGTCGCGCATTCAAAAGATTTCGGGTCCGCGTCTGCATGCGAGCTGGGTCAATATCCCGCACGTCACGCAGTTCGACGAAGCCGACATCACCGATCTCGAGGCTACGCGTAGCAAGCTCAAGGAGAAGGCGTCGCAGGCGGGCATCAAACTCACGCCTTTGGCCTTCATCGTGCGGGCTTGTGTGCGGGCGCTGCAGGAGTTTCCGCAATTCAACGCTTCGCTCGATCCGGGCGGCGCCAATCTCGTTCTCAAGAAATACTTCAATATCGGGTTCGCCGCCGACACGCCGAACGGCCTCGTCGTCCCGGTGGTCCACGACGCGAACCGTAAAGACGTCTACGAGATCGCGCGCAACCTCGGGGAACTCTCCGAAAAAGGTCGCGCGGGTAAGTTGTCGCCAAACGACATGCAGGGCGGCTGCTTCACGATCTCGAGCCTGGGGGGTATTGGCGGTACGGCGTTCACGCCGATCATCAATGCTCCCGAGGTGGCGATTCTCGGTGTATCGCGTTCAGCGATGCGACCGGTATATCGCGACGGCACTTTTGTGCCGCGACTGATTCTGCCGTTGTCGCTGTCTTACGATCATCGCGTGATCGATGGGGCGACGGCGGCGCGCTTCACTACGTTCCTGGCTGAGAGTCTCGCCAACGTGGCTGGCCTTCTCGAGGCGGTGCCATGAGTCGCGTCGACTTAGTTGTTCCTGACATGGGCGGTGCTCATGACGTCGACGTCGTCGATGTCCTGGTGAAACCCGGTGATGTTGTCGAAGTCGACACGCCCCTGGTCACCCTCGAAACCGACAAGGCCTCGATGGATGTGCCGTCGACCTCGGCCGGTAAGGTCGCGGAAGTGCTGTTGAAGCGGGGCGACAAGGCTTCGGCCGGCACGGTGATCGCGCGAGTCGAGACTAACTCGGAGGGTGCGCAGGCAGCTCCGGTGGACGCGAAGGCGCCCGCGGCAACTGGTGCAAGCGCGGAAGCCACGTTTGCCGAGTCGTTCGACGCTGAAGAATTGGAGCGCACTGTCACTCAGCCGGTGCTCAAACAGGTCGCGCCGCCGCCGGCCTCGTCTGGTAATGGCGCTGCGCAACCGGCTTCACCCGCAGAACCCGCGCCGGGCGCGGCACGACAGGCCGCGGCGTCGGCAACTCGGGGAACCGCGGCGTCTGAGGCCGCGCCGCCTCTCGCGGCCCGCCAGGAATCGGCCGGCGACACGGTGCGCATGCCCATTCCGGACCTGAGTCGTCTCGAGCGCGGTGAAGTTGAATTCAATCGCTCGACGCAGTTGCTGGTGCTCGGCTCCGGTCCCGGCGGCTACACCGCCGCCTTCCGGGCCGCGGACCTCGGCATGCAGGTCACGATGGTCGAGCGTTGGTCGAACCTCGGCGGCGTTTGCTTGAATGTGGGGTGTATTCCGTCGAAGGCGTTGTTGCACGCCGCGAAGGTCATCGAAGAGGCCGAGTCGATGTCCGAGCACGGCATCGCATTTGGAGCACCCGCGCTCGACCTCGAAAAACTGCGTGAATGGCAGGGCTCGATCGTCAAGAAACTGACGGGAGGTCTGCGGCTGCTGTCGAAGCAGCGCAAGGTCGATGTCGTACAGGGAACCGGTCGCTTCGTCAGCCCGAACGTGCTCGAGGTCATGAGCAACAGCGGCTCCGAGCGTATCCGCTTCGATCAATGCATCATCGCGGTGGGCTCCGAAGCCATCCGTTTACCGGGAATGCCGGCCGATCCGCGGATCATGGATTCCACGGATGCGTTGACGCTGCCTGAGTTCTCCGGCGGCTTGCTGGTCATCGGCGGCGGCATCATTGGTCTCGAGATGGCTTGTGTCTATGACGCGCTCGGCAGCCGTGTCAGTGTCGTAGAGTTGACTCCGCAGCTCATTCCCGGCTGTGATCCGGACCTCGTGCGGCCGCTCGAGCGCCGGATACGCGGTCGCTACGAGCAGATTCTGCTCGGGACGAAGGTCACCAAGGTCGAGGCGTTGTCCGAAGGACTGCGCGTGACATTCGAGGGCGAGAAAGCCCCGGCACCCACGATGTTCGAGCGTGTGCTGGTGGCCGTCGGTCGCGTACCTAACGGCAAAACGATTGCCGCGGATGTCGCCGGCGTCAAAGTATCCGACCGCGGCTTCATTCCGGTCGACAAACAGATGCGCACCAACGTGCCCCACATCTTTGCGATTGGCGATGTGGCGTCCATGCCGATGTTGGCGCACAAGGCAATGCACGAAGCGAAGGTCGCCGCGGAAGTGGCCGCGGGTGAGCCCAGGGCCTTCGACGCACGCGCGATACCGTCCGTTGCTTACACGGATCCCGAGATTGCCTGGGTCGGTCTCACGGAGACCGAGGCCAAGGCGAACAATATTCCCTACAGGAAGGGCTCGTTCCCCTGGGTGGCGAGCGGGCGGTCCCTCTCTATCGGCCGGGATGAAGGCTTCACGAAGATGCTGTTCGACCCCGAGACGCACCGCGTACTAGGTGGCGGCGTCGTTGGCACGAATGCCGGCGAGTTGATCAGCGAGATTGCGCTCGCCGTCGAGACCGGCAGCGACGCGTCGGATATCGGACTGACCATCCACCCGCATCCGACTTTGTCAGAGACAGTCGCCGCAGCCGCGGATGCGTTCGAAGGCACACTGACCGACTTGTACATCCCCAAGAAATAGGTCCGGAGAGACCATGTCGCGCTGGCTGCAGGCGCGGCCGTACCTTCTGACCGGCGCGCTGTGTTGGAGCAACCTGAAGCGTCGTAACAGGGCGCTTCTCCCCGCGATCGTTGGCCTGGTACTCCTTTGCGCCGGGCTCCTCACCGTTCCGGCGGTCGGCCTCTTTCTCGAGGTCATCGCTCAATATCCCGTTACCCCGTTCGTGCTCCTGGCAGCGGGTTGCGCTGTAACCACCGCACGTCGCAAGACGAGCGTGTACCGAAGTTTGGTTGACTCGTGGCTGGCGCCGCTTGCCGCGCCGTCCTCGGTCTTTATCCGCATGGCGCTCGCGCCTCTGTTGCAACTCGTCCTGCTGCTGTTGGCCATAGCGGTTCCGGTTCTCGCCGGCTCGCTGAGCCGTGCCAGCGCGGTGACGCTCTGGTCGGTCGTGAGCGGTGCCTATGTTGCCGGCTTCGTGGTGGGTTGGCTGGCGCCGCATGACAAGACCGTCGGTGCGCCGAACTTTCACTATGCGGCGGTCCGCAAGCCCCGGGCAAATTGGGCACAGGCGCCCGGACTGGAGCCGCTGTCTTACTGGGCGATGGGGCAGGTGCGCGTTTCCACCAAGCCCAAGGTGACTGCGAGCGCGATGTTGTTTGTGCTGATGGCGCTGCCGATGGGTATCGGGGGCGAGCAGGCGATCGCGATCGCCGCCGGCTCCTGGGTGGTGTTTTACCTGGTGACGCTGGACGTTTCGGCCGTGCGGATTGCGTTCCGCGCGGCACGCTGGCTCGCACCCACGACGGTGCGATACCTTCCATTTACGGTTGCGTTGGGATATCGGGTGGTGTTGGCGCAGTTGTGGACGTGTGGATGGGTAGTGTTCCTGGGCTCTGCCACCGCTTTTCACGGAGCATTGCGTTTGGGGCTGACGCTGACCGTCGAGTGTTTGCTTTCATCGTGCGTCACGGTGGCTGTGGCATGCTGGTTTGCCATGAGGTCTAGATGAGCATTGAAGCGACCGCCCTGACCGTTGAGCACTTGTATGCGAGCTACGAAAAGCACGCAGTACTGATGGACGTGAACCTTACGGTCGCGCGCGGCGAGTGGCTGGCACTTCTCGGACCTAACGCGAGCGGGAAGTCCACGCTGCTGCATTGCGTAGCGGGAATGATGGCTCCGAAGTCCGGTGCCGTCGTGATCTGCGGTCATTCCCTGCAGGGCGATCCGCGGGGAGCGAAAGGGAAGTTGGGATTTGCTTGCGCGCCCGAACGCCTGCCGGGACTGTTGACTGGCCGGCAGTGCCTGGAAATTTACGCCGCGGCGAAAGGGTTGCCGTCGATCGATGCCGACGTGCTGCGGCTCGCCGAGAGCTTTCAGTATCTGACGATGCTCGACCGGTTCGTGGATGCCTACTCGCTGGGGACGCGGCAGAAACTCGCCGTCCTGCTGGCGTTGCTCGGTGAGCCGCAGCTGATTGTCCTGGACGAGGCATTCAACGGGTTGGATCCCGCCAGTTCGTTGGCTCTGAAGCACCACCTGCGGGCGCGTGTTTCGGAAGGGAAGTGCAGCGTTTTGCTAGCGACGCACGCGCTCGATATCGTCGAGCGCTACGCCGACCGGGCCGCGCTGCTCCTCGATGGCCGGATCGCGCACGAGTGGCGTAAGGATGAATTGACGGCGATGAGGGCGAAGTCGGAGGAGGGGTTCGAGGCGGCGCTGGCCGCCGTTGCGGTCGAGGTCGAGAGTAAATAGGTGGTGTTCCGGTCTCAGCTCGCCAGCCTGCGCAGACGCTCCAAATAGACCTGCTCATCCGGCATTTGCCCCTGCCGCTGCGCTTCCCACAAGGTCTCCGCCAGGGGCTCCAGCATCGCGTGCTCGGCCTCGTGCGCGCCTAAACGGGCCGCAAGCCTTTGGTGGACCTCCGTAATGCCTGCCGGCCGATTGGTGGCCACCTGCTCGCGGATCGCCAGGTGCAGTCCCATATGCAGGAAGGGGTTTGCCTCCCCACCCTCGGGGGTGAATTCGGCGCCCACCGCCCCCTCACCGGCCTCGAGCCATGCGACATATTCCGGGTGCTCGGCAATGACCGCGGCGAGCTGCGCCTCGAGCGGCTGGAGAGGCTCGCGAGCGCTGAATTTGCGCCACGCCTCCAGGTACATGCGGCGCATCTGATCGCGATTCTGGCCGGCGAAGAAGGGCATGGCTTATTTACGACCAGTCAGGAGGCCGCGAGCATCTTGAACGCCGCGCTTTTTCTTGCGCGCCGGCGGCTTGCCGGTCGTGGTCGAGGTTTTGGCGGCTCGGGCCGCTGTGCGGGTCGGGGCGCGCCCTGAGCCTTCCATAGGGTGCGGCTTCTTCTGCGCGATCGGTGCATCCGAAAGCTTCAGCGCTGGTGCTGGCGTCTTATCCGGGTATTCGCACAGGTCCTTGATGAGGCACTTCGGGCACGCCGGTACCCGGGCGGTACAAACATAGCGCCCGTGTAGCAACAGCCAGTGATGCGCGTTCTTCTTGAACTCATCTGGCGTATTGCGCGTGAGCGCGTCCTCGACGGCGCGTGGTGTTTTGCCAGGCGCCAGTCCGGTCCGATTCGCCACGCGGAAGATGTGGGTATCGACGGCGATTTCGACTTGTCCAAACACCATGTTGAGGACGACGCTGGCGGTCTTGCGGCCTACGCCTGGGAGCGCCTCGAGGGCCTCCCGGTCCGCCGGCACTTCGCCACCGTGTTTCTCAATGAGCTGCCGGCAAAGCCCGATCAGATTCTTCGTCTTGGCGTTGTACAGCCCGACCGTCTTGAGATAAGGCTTCACCCCGTCCTCGCCGAGTTTGAGCAAAGCCTCGGGGGTGTTGGCGACGGGAAAGAGTTTACGGGTCGCTGCGTTGACACTCTTGTCAGTCGTGTGCGCCGACAGCATAACTGCAACGAGCAACTCGAACGGGGTGTTATAGAGCAGCTCTGTCGTCGGGTCCGGATTGGCGGCCTGCAACCGGCGGTAGAGGGCCTTGCGTGTCGCCAGGTGCATGTTCGTCATCCTGGAGAGTTCGCCTGTCGAGCGGCCTGCTTGCGCGCCACCAGTACGGCGGCCTGCTCATTTGCCTGGCGCGCCAGCCGCGCATTGTGCGCGTAGAACCGCTCCCGGTTGAGGTTAGGTTCAGGTGCGGGTGACGCATCGGCGAGGCCTGCGCGCGGGACCATCTTTATGCAATCCACGGGGCAAGGCGCGATACACAACTCACAACCTGTGCAGAGCTCGGCGACCACGGTGTGCATCTGCTTTCGAGCACCGACGATGGCGTCGACAGGGCATGGTGGCAGGCACTTCGCACAACCGATGCAGATATCCTCGTCGATCTCGGCCACCAGAGGGGCGCTTTCAACTCCGTTCGCTGGATTCAGCGGCAGCGCTTCGCGACGCAAAAGGGTCGCAAGCGTGTTGATCGTCGCCGCGCCGCCAGGAGGGCACTGATTGATATCCGCGACGCCGTCCACTATCGCTTCGGCATACGGTCTGCACCCGGTGTAGCCGCAACGTGTGCACTGGGTCTGCGGCAACAATGCATCGATGTCGTCGGCAGCCACCATTTCAGCTGATCTTCATCCCCGGAGTCGCGCCGGAGTCGGGGGAGAGGATGAATAGCCCCGGACCCTCGCCGCTTGCCGCGAGGACCATGCCTTGTGACACGCCGAATTTCATCTTGCGAGGTGCCAGGTTGGCCACCACCACGGTGAGCCGGTCTTTGAGCGTCGCGGGGTCATAGGCTGATTTGATTCCCGCAAATACTGTGCGGGTTTCCGAACCCAGGTCGAGCGTGAGCTTCAACAGCTTGTCGGAGCCTTCCACGTACTCGGCGTTGGCGATGCGTGCCACGCGTAGGTCGATCTTTTTGAAGTCGTCGATGGTGATCGTGGCGGGCGTCGCGGCGTCTCCCTCGGTTGTCGCTGCCGCGCTGGTCGTGGGTTCGGTCGCGCCCTTGGACGCTGCCTTACCTTGCCCTTTCGCGGCAGTCACCTTCGCAGGCGCACTCTCGACACCAAACAATGCATCGAGCTGCTTTGGATCCACGCGCGTCATCAGATGATGGTAGGGATTCACTCGCGTCGGCAGTACCTCGGCGTCGCTCCATACAAACGGGCGATCGAGACCGAACAGTTCCTTCGCGACACGTTCGGCTACCTTTGGCAACACGGGCGCGAGCAACACCGTCAGCAACTTGAATCCCTGCAATGCCCGCGAGCACACGTCCTGCAGCTCAGGAAAGTTCGCCGGGTCCTTCGCGAGTATCCACGGCTGATGCGCGTCGAAGTCCTGGTTGATGCGGTCGGCGATGGCCATCGCATCCCGCATGGCCTTGCCGAGCTCGCGCGCCTCGTAGTTCTCGCGAGCCAGAACGGACTGCGAATGGGCCTCGTGCGCCAGCAGCTTCGTGTCACCGCTGTATTTGAGCTCGCCACCGAAATGCTTCGTGATGAAATTCGCCGCGCGGCTGGCGATGTTGACGTACTTGCCGATGAGATCGCTGTTGACGCGGGCGATGAAGTCATCCGGATTGAAATCGAAGTCCTCGACATTCGCATTCAACTTCGCCGCGATGTAATACCGCAGCCATTCCGCATTCATGCCTACATCGAGGTAGCGCAGTGGGCTCAAGCCCGTGCCACGCGACTTCGACATCTTCTCGCCGGATAGCTGGATGAACCCGTGGACGTATACGTGGTTCGGGACCTTGTACGGCGCTCCGGCGAATTGCAACATCGCCGGCCAGAACAAGGTATGGAAATAGATAATGTCCTTGCCGATGAAATGGATCTGCTCGGTGTCGGACGCCGACAGAAACTCCTCGAAGCTGCGGGGCTCGCCCCGGGCGCGCGCCTTACCGCTGTCGAAGTAGTTTTTCAGCGAGGCGAGGTAGCCGACCGGCGCATCCAGCCACACATAGAAGTATTTCCCGGGCGCATCCGGGATGGGGATGCCGAAGTAGGGCGCATCGCGCGAGATATCCCAATCGCCGAGCACCTGCTCGCTCTTGTCTTCGCCTTGGCCGGAGAGCCACTCCTTCGCCTTGTTGGCCACCTGTCCCTGGAGCCGTCCCGGCGTGTCGAGCCACGCGCGTAGGAACTCAATGCAGCGCGGATCGGAAAGCCGGAAGAAGTAATGATCGGAAGTCTTCAGTATCGGCTTGGCGCCCGAGAGCGTGGAGTAGGGGTTGATCAGGTCCGTCGGCGAGTACACGGTGCTGCATACCTCGCACGCGTCGCCGTACTGGTCCTTCGAATGGCAGTTGGGACATTCGCCCTTGATGTATCGATCGGCGAGGAACATGGCCTTCACCGGATCGTAGAATTGCTCTACCGGCTTCACGTACACGAGGCCGGCGTTCTTCAGCCTCGTATAAATGTCCTGCGACAGCGCCACGTTCTCCGGCGAGTCCGTGGAATGCCAGTTATCGAAGGCGATGTGAAAGCCTTGCAGGTACTGCGGCCGACCCGCCGCGATGCGCGCGACGAGCTCCTGCGGGGCGATCCCTTCGGCCTGGGCCTTGAGCATGATGGGTGCGCCATGCGCGTCGTCCGCGCACACGAAATGCACTTCGTTTCCGAGCATTCTCTGGAAGCGCACCCAGATGTCGGCCTGGATGTACTCCGTGATGTGCCCGATATGAAACGGGCCGTTCGCGTAGGGGAGCGCGGTGGTGACGAAAAGTTTGCGGGTCATCCCGGTAGTCTACCGGAAATAGCCTCACCGGCATCCGCCCGGCGCCGCGGCTGCCGCCCCCGCGCCGGGTGGCTTACGCGCTCAGCCGGCGTCCCTGACGGCCTCGAATTTCGCCTTGTTGATCCCCTTCTTGAAGGCCTCTTTACCGGTGATCTGGCGGCTGTCGAGCAGCTGTTGGATCGCCGTGTCCATGGTGCGCATGCCGAAGGCGCCGCCCGCCTGCATGACGTTCTCGAGCTGGTCGAGCTTGCCCTGGCGGATGAGGTTGGAGGCGGCGTTGGTATTGACGAGGATTTCCAGGGCTGCGACCCGGCCGCTTTTGTCGGCTTTTTGCAGGAGCTGCTGCGAGACCACGCCGCGCAGCGACGTGGAGATCATCGTCCGCACATGCGATTGCTTGTCCGAAGGGAAGACGTTGATGATGCGGTCGACCGTTGGGCCCGCTCCGTTGGTGTGCAGAGTGCCCATGACGAGAATTCCCATCTCCGCGGCAGTCACCGCGATACTCATCGTCTCGAGGTCGCGCAACTCGCCCACCAGGATGACGTCGGGATCCTCGCGCAGGGCGGAGTGCAGCGCGGCCGCGAAACTCGGGCTGTGCACGCCGATTTCGCGCTGGCTGATGAGGCAGCTCTTGCGCTGGTGCACGAATTCGATCGGGTCCTCGATCGTGAGAATGTGGCCCTTCACCCGCGTGTTGATGTCGTCGATCATTGCGGCGAGGGTGGTGGACTTACCCGAGCCCGTTTTTCCGGTCACCAGGATGAGTCCGTTGTTGGCGCGGCACATCTGGCGCACGGCCTCGGGAATCTTCAGCTCGTCCAGTGTGTACGCTTTCGAGGGGATCACCCGGAAAACGGCGCCCATGCCGTTCAACTGGCGCATGACGTTTACCCGGAAGCGGCCGCGATCGGCAAAGGTGTAAGCGAAATCCGCGCCGTCCTTGGCCTCGAAACGGTCGAGCGCCGGTTTCGGCATGATCTCGTAGAGCGCCTGTTTGACGAACTCCGCCGCCAGCTTGTCCGGGCGCAGCGGCATGAGGTCGCCGTACTGACGCACGCGCGGCGGGTCGCCGGCGATGAAGTGCAGGTCGGAGCCTTTTTTGTCCAACACTTCGGTCAGGAATGAGTCGATGTCGGCCACGGTGTTGCTCGTCGGCTCAGGCTGCTGAACTCGAAGTCGAAGGGGTGGCGGGCGCGGCACCCGTAGCGTCGAGCTTCGGCAGCATGTTGGTATCGGTCACGTATTTCTGGAACGGGCGCTTGTCGTGAGCGTACCCGTAGGCGTCATCGGGATCGATCTCGCGCGCCGCAATAGCCGCCAGCAGCGCCTGATCGAGGAGCTGCATGCCGAGGTCGCGGCCCATCTGCATCTGGCTCGGGATCTGGTGTGACTGATCGGTCTGGATGAGCTTCGCCACGGCCTTGGTCATCATCAACACTTCGCAGATGGCCTTTCGGCCCCGCGCGTCGGGAGTCTTCACCAGGATCTGCGTGACGACCGCCAGAAGGCTCTGGGCAAGGAAGCTTTTAGTCTGCTCGCGCTCTTCCACGGGCAAGGCGTCGATGATGCGGTCGATGGTCTTCACCGCACTCGTCGTGTGAAGAGTGCCGAGCACGAGGTGACCCGTCTCGGCGGCGGTCATTGCCATCGAGATCGTCTCGGCGTCGCGCAACTCGCCGACGAGGATCACGTCGGGATCCTCGCGCATTGCCGCGCGCACGCCCTCGGCGAACGCGGGAATATGAGTGCCGAGCTCGCGTTGAATCACCTGGCTGTTCTTGCTCCGGTGTACGAACTCGATCGGATCTTCGAGGCTGATGATGTTCAGCTTCCGGGTCTGGTTCAGGTGGTCGATCATCGCGGCGAGCGTGGTCGACTTGCCCGTGCCGGTGGAGCCGGTGACCAGGACCATGCCCTGGTGAAAGTCGCATAGCTTGGTCACGGACTGTGGGAGCGCCAGCTTTTCCAGGGTCGGGACTTCGGATGGAATGGCCCGGAAAGTCGCGCCGATGCCCGTCTCCTTGCGGTAGACGTTGACCCGAAAACGGCCTCCCTCGGAGGAAACATATGAGAAGTCGAGATCGTTTCCCTTCGAGAAGTGCTCGCCCTGGGACCGCGTCAGGATCTCGGTGACGTACCCCTCCAGTTCCGACAACCGCAGGTCACGGAATTTGATGGGCAGGAGATCGCCGTGCATGCGGAGCATCGGCGGGACGCCGACGGCCAGATGCACGTCCGAGCAGCCCTGTTGGGCGCCCAGTTTCAGGAACGCGTCAATACGCGCCAAAGTCTCACCTCTATGCTCTTGCTTGGCAGGGTGTTTAGCCCGCTCCGGGTAGCGGAATCAACAGGTTGTGGCAGGAAATTTGACGTAACGCACGCAAGTGTAGCCCAGGGAGGGCGCAAACCCGCAAGCGGAAGCTTACCGAAAGGTCTAGGGGGCCTCAGGCGGTCGCGCGGGCTAAAGGTACCGCTCGAGGGCAGTCCTGAACTCTTCCATGCTCTGGAAGCGCTTCGTCTTGTCCACCGCCATGGATTTCATGACCATGTCGGACAGACCCGGCGGCAGGTTCGGGTTGATCTCCTGGGCGATGCGGGCCTTGCCCTGGACATGCTGGTACATCACGGACATGTGATCACCGCGGGAATAAGGAGGGACGCCGGTCACGGTCTCGTAGAGCATCACGCCCAAGGCGTAGACGTCAGCCCGCTCATCGACCTTCTTACCCAGGATCTGCTCGGGCGCCATGTACTTGGGCGAGCCGATGACATACCCGGTCTTGGTGAGCTGGGTATCACCCTCGCGATGGGCGGCGGCGACGCCGAAGTCCACGATCTTCAGCAGGCCCTCATCGTTGATGAGGACGTTCGCCGGTTTCAGGTCACGATGCACGATGCCGACATGGTGAGCCACGGTCATGCCGGTGCAGATGTCCGAGGCGAACCGTATCGCGCGCTTAAGCTCCAGCGGCTTCTCGTTCACGATCTCGGCGCCGAGCGTGTGCGAGGGGAAGTACTCCATGGAGATGGCGTAGTTTCCCTGGATATAAAGGAAGTCGTAGATGCGGATGACGTTCTTGTGCGTGATCTTGCGCGAGTAGCGCAACTCGTGGACGAAGCGCTTCATCACCTCTTCGTCCCCGGACACGTTCGGGTTCAGGAACTTCAGAATGAGCCGCTCATCGACGACGGTGTCCTCCATCAGCAGCACGGTGCCGAAAGCGCCGCGCCCGATGCGATCGATGTACTTGTAGCGTCCCTCGATGATGTCGCCCGGTTTCAGCGTGCCGATGTCGAGTCGCGAGTTGGATTCGGCGTGCTTCACCGCCTGTCCGACGGCAGCTTCGGACATCAGCAATGTTTTCGCGGCCTCGGCCGGAGGTAAGGTCGGCTGCGGCGGGCGCACGCTGGTCGGCGATATGGCCGCGGTCGGGCCGGTGGTGGCCGCGGGCGCGGCAGCCAGCCCACCGGAAAGTCTGTTTTCCAGCTCCGACATCGCGGCATGCGCGATGCGCGCAATCGTCTGGTCCGGCGAGGACAGGTGCGTTTGCAGCTCGGTTCGCAACTGATCCACGTGGCGCTCGTCGACGATCTTCGATAATGCTTGAATCGCTTCGATCCGCACCTCGCGTTCGGGACGCGAGGCGAACGGCAGCAGTGTGTCGATCAGCTTCGCGTCGCCGAGCTTACCCAGCGCCCTGACCACGATGGGTATGGCTTTGGCATTGCCCGACTGCAGCATTTCGGTGAGTCGCGGGACGGCCTTCTTGCTGCCGATTTCGGCGAGCGCATCGACCGCGCGCTCGCTGACCCACCAGTCGTTGTCATGGGTCGCTTGGATGAGCGACTCGACCGCACGCTCGTCTTTTGTCTGGTTGAGGATTTCGATGGCCGCGCGGCGAATGTCTTCATCCTTATCGCGGACGAGCTGCAGGACAGCGTCGATGACCTTCGGGCCGCCGATTTTGCCGAGCGCGTCGGCCGCCCGGCTGCGTACCCACCAGTCGCTATCCTTGAGCGCTTCCAGGAGATATTTGACCGACCTCGCGTTCCCGACCTCGTTCAGCACCTCGACGGCCGCGCGTCGCGCGTTCTCGTTCTCGTCCTTCAGGACCTCGATCAGATAGCGGATCGTGTCCGGATGGTTCGCCTTGGTGATGACATCGATCGCCTTGTTCTGGACGTCGATCTCGGGATCCTTCAGCAGCGCGCAGACCCGCTCGACATCGATCGGACCATCCATTCTCTGCAGTGCCGACAGGGTGGCGCCGCGGATCAGCTTGTTGGGATCCTTCAGCAGCCCCTGCAGCGCGGTCTGCACCTCAGGGGTGTTGAAACGCGCCAGGATGTTGATGATGTGTACCCGGGCAATCGGGTCCTTGCCGTTCACGCGGCCCAAGAGCTCGCTCACCGCGTGGTCGTCCGCGATATCACCAATTATCCGGAAGAGGGCTGCTTTCTCGTTCGGCTCTTGCGCATAGGCCGCATTCAGCAGCTCGCGCACGCCGAAGCGCGACTTCTGGGCGGCGATCACTTCGAGTATCGAGGACTTCGCGACGCCCGGTGTCGCGAGGGCCTCGAGCAGGAGGTGTGGCGGATAGTTACGATTGCTGGTCAGTGCCCAGGCAATGCCCGCGATGACCCGGGGGCTGCCCTGGATGAGGCCTTCGATGAATTGCGGGAAGGTCTTCTGGCTCACCAGGCCGGTAAGCACTTCGACGAACGCCACGGTGGCGTTTTTGTCGGCGTCAGGTAACGCCGCGAACACGGGATCGATTGCCCCGGGACCCAGGTCCTTCAGCTTCGCAATCGTTTTCTGCGTAGCCGGACTTGCGGGGTCCGTCGCGGCCCTGATCTCGGTGACCAGGCGATCCGCGCGCAAATTCGTGAAAAAGCTCATTAAACGGGTCCGCGCTGCCGCGGGAGCACTCCTGCCGGGACGCTACAAGATTATGCCACAGCCTTGGGTCGCGCAGACCTTCGGACAGTCCTCACTTCTTTCGGTGACCATGCGCGCGGGCCCCGCACCCTCTACAATCCGCTATTGGTTTTTTTTCCTCCGGTTCAACATGCCCGACGAATCGACTCTGAACGCTCTGAGCTCCGCTTTGGGAGCTTATGTTGACCCGTATGCCGGGCAATCGCTCGCGGACGCGCAAGCCGTGCGGGAGGTCAAACCCGCGGCTGACGGTGGTTACACGGCTCGCATTGTCCTGGGCTTTCCCGTAGGCGGTTATCAGAAGGAGCTCAGCGAGGCACTTTCCCGCCATCTCGTGGCGGCGGGTGTGCGCGTGCCGCTGACCCTTGAGCTCCAGGCCGACATCAAGGCCCATGCCGTACAACGCAATCTCAAGCCGCTCGAGCAGATTAAGAACGTCGTCGCGGTCGCCTCTGGAAAGGGCGGCGTCGGCAAGTCCACGGTCGCCGTGAATCTAGCCCTGGCCTGGGCCGCGCAGGGCGCCCGGGTTGGAATATTGGATGCCGACATCTATGGGCCGAGCCAGCCCCTGATGCTGGGCCTGGAAGGCCAACGACCCTCGTCACCGGATGGCAAACAACTGCAGCCGCTCATGAGTCATGGAATAGGCGCCATGTCGATCGGCTTCCTGGTCGATGCCGAACAGCCCATGGTCTGGCGTGGACCCATGGTCACCCAGGCGCTCACCCAACTCCTGTCCGAGACACACTGGGGCAACCTCGACTACCTGGTCGTCGACATGCCTCCCGGCACGGGTGACATTCAGCTCACGCTGGCGCAACGCGTACCGGTGGCCGGTGCGGTCATTGTGACCACACCTCAGGACATCGCTCTCGCCGACGCGCGCAAAGGGCTCAAGATGTTCGAGAAGGTGTCCGTCCCGGTGTTGGGCATCGTCGAGAACATGAGCATTCATGTGTGTACGAATTGCGGACACGCCGAACACATTTTCGGCTCGGGCGGTGGCGCCCGCATGGCCGAGCAGTACGGTGTGAAGCTCCTCGGCGAGTTGCCTCTTGACGCCCACATCCGGGAGGAGGCTGACAGTGGCCGGCCTACCGTTGTGGCGGCTCCGGATTCGCCGCGCGCGAAGGCTTACTTCGAGATGGCGCGGCGCACGGGCGCGGCGCTGGCGATTCGCGCGCGCGACCGCAGCAGCGTATTTCCGAAAATCGTCGTCGAGCCGAGCTGAGTCGCCCGCAGCAGCGCGTGCACGCGGGCTGGGCGCCCCCGGCAAAAACCACGCTTTTTGCCCGCCGCCAAAATGTGCGACGACGTCCGTTCTGCTGAAACAGCCGCAGGCGGTTTCAGCCAATGAACTAAGGCTGCTTGAACTGCTTGGCGAGCTTGAGGCTCTGGCCTTGGTAGTTGGACTTGATCTCTTGTCCGTAGAGCGTCTCCGGCGCATCCGCCATGCGCTCATAACGAAGCCACCCCACTGTCTGGCCGTGCTCGAGTAAGAACGGCACTTCGTGCGAGCGGACCTCGAGTACGCCGCGACTGCTGCCGGCCTTCCCGTTCACCGCGCTCCAACCGAATCCGGGATCGAAGAACCCGGCGTAGTGCACCCTGAATTCGCCGGCGCGCGTGTCGTAGGGAAGCATTTCCGCCGCGTAGTTGGGCGGTACCGCGATCGCCTCCTTGGTCATCAGGATATAGAACTCGTCAGGCACCAGTGTCAGGGAGGCTTCCTTGCGGAAGCGCATCGGCTCCCAGAAATCGAGCGGATCGTAGTCGCGCCGATCCAGGTCGATCCGGCCGGTGTTCTTTTTGGCGCGCCAGCCAATCAGCGCGTTGTCGGCGCCGGTTCCCCGCAGGTCCACGGTGAACGGCAGAATCCCAGGTCTTTCGCTCACGCGTGTTGGCTCATCGCCGGTGCTGGCGCCCACGATCAGTCCGTCGTCGAGCAACTGCTTCCAGTCGGCGATCGTGATCTGCCGCGGGGCGACACCCACACTGCGGCGGAATCTGAGTTGGTTCAGGCGGGTTCCGGTGCGCACTACCACGCTGAAACTGCGCGGCGCGATTTCGATATAGAGTTGACCTTCGTAACCATCCTCCACCTGGTCGAAGTGGGTGGCCTCGTCCGCGATCAGGCGCGTCAGGATGTCGAGCCGTCCGGTCGAGCTCTTTGGGTTGGCAAAGGCGGCGACTTCGCTCTTGAGTTTGATCGACTCCAGCAGGGGCACGACGTAAACGCGGCCCTTCTCGAGCACGGCGCCCTGGCGCAAATCGAGTTTGAAGCGCTCGGAGTCGGCATCCAACTGGCGCATCTTGTCGAGGACTTTCGTGCCCCGCCCGGGCAGGAAGCTGGTGTCGACGGGGTAGGCAAAGTCACCCAGGCGAAGATCGATGCTGGCGGGTTGGATCTGGTCCGCCTCGATGCTCTTCAGGATCTCGGCCGACTTGATCTCACCGTTCTGCACCATCTCCCGGATCGCCTGGAAGGGCAGGATCCCGGTATAGACGGCCTGGCGGGCCGGAGTGTCGACCGGCGGATTCATTTCCATAGTCATGGCTCGCGCTTCACGCTCTTCACCTGCATCGTCCATTCAACATCATCCTTGCGCGTCTGTTGAACGCGCATGGGGATGTATCCGAGCGACGGCGCGCACCAGAAGCGCGTGGTGCGAGGTGAGTTCTGTTTCTCACTGCGATAGATGATGGTCTGGATCGTGCCGACCGGCGTCTTGAGAGTCTCTTCGCCGTCGCGCGAGTAACGGTACTCCCGCACGGAGTTTCCGCTGAGGAGCGAGAACTTCTCCGGCGTGTGATCTCTCAGCAACTCCACCATCAAGGCGATCTGTACGGACAGGTCATCCTGGATGCCAGGCGGCATCGGCATGTCGACCTTCGCGCCTTCGTAGACGCCGGTAACCCGGTTGTGCTCCCAATCAAACACCACGTCCGCATCGCGCTTCGTCGACGAGGTGCCGTCGTCGGCCTTGTAGCTGAGCGGATGCACTCCCCCATCGGTGACTTTCAGCATGCTCTCCTGCAGCGGTCGCTCCGAGAACATCCGGCCGATGCCGCGCGGTTCGCTTTTCGCGCGGTAGACCCACTTGTCATCCTGACGCTCCAGGTGGAGCGTCGAGACCGCGACGGTCATGTTGTGCCAGCTCCAATCGTAGGTGGCTTCGAAGGGCTTCAACTCATCCGCCGAGGCCACCGCGGCGCCGAGCGTCGAGCCCAACATCGCCATGATTAACGGGAGGGCGCGCTTGAATAGCGCGCGCGCGAGGTGCTGTCTAGTGACGCGCGTTGGCACTTGGGTACTCCTCCACTAAGGGTACGTCGAGGATTTTGCCGTCCAGTCGCGCGCGACCTTCGTCCCACGCGAGTCGGCCGTCCGCCACCATCCCGATCACCTGCGGGTAAATGTTGTGCTCGGTGCCCTGAACTCGGGCTGACAATGTGGCTTCCGTGTCCTCCGGTAAAATGGGCACCTTCGACTGCAGAACGACCGGTCCGCCATCGAGTTCGGCGGTCACGAAATGCACGCTGGCGCCGTGTTCGCGATCCATCGCTTCGAGCGCGCGGCGGTGGGTATGCAGGCCCGTATATTTCGGGAGAAGCGACGGGTGGATGTTGAGCATCCTGCCGGCGTAGCGTGCGACAAATCGCGGTGACAGGATGCGCATGAAACCTGCCAGCACAATGAGTTGCGGTCGCCGCGCGTCGAGCGCTTCGCCCAACGCCCGTTCGAAACCCTCTTTGTCGTCCGCGCCCGGCCAGGGGACCGTGAGAGCCTCGATGCCGAGGTCCCGGGCGGCAGCAAGGCCGGCGACGCCGGGGCGGTCCGATATGACAACTCGCACGCGGGCGTTGATTTGGCCCGTGAGGCAGGCGCGTGCGATGGCCACCATGTTGGACCCGCGGCCGGAGATCAGGATGGCGAGTTCTAACGGCGCGCTGCTGCCGGCGCTCATTCGTTGATGACGACGCCGTGTCCGCCTTTGCGAACTTCACCGATGATCTGGGCTGTTTCTCCGTGCGTGTTGAGGAGCGCGACGGCCGCCTGCGCCTGGGCCGAGGGCACGATGGCGATCATGCCGATGCCGCAATTGAAGGTACGGTACATCTCAGCCTGGTCGACGTGACCGGTGCGCTGAAGCCAGTCGAACACCGGGTCGCGATGCCAACTGCGGCGCTCCAGTACGACTTCCAAACCCTCTCGCAACACGCGTGGGATGTTGTCTGTGAGGCCCCCACCGGTGATGTGTGCGAGGCCATGCACCGGCAGCGCCTTTATCAGCGCCAGAAGTGACTTGACGTAGATCCGGGTCGGCGCGAGCAAGCGGTCAAAGAGCAAACGGCCGTCCAATTCGGTGGTGGCGTTCGCTTCGCCCAGTGCGACCAGCTTGCGGATCAGCGAGTAGCCGTTCGAATGCGGGCCGGAAGCGGCAAGGCCGATGACGGCATCTCCCACCTGTACTTTCGTCCCATCGATAATGGCGGCTTTCTCGACGACGCCGACGCAGAAACCGGCGAGATCGTAATCGTCGCCGTAGTAGATTCCCGGCATCTCGGCGGTCTCGCCGCCCACGAGCGAGGCGCCCGCCTGGCTGCAGCCTTCGGCGATGCCAGTGATCACCGACTCTGCAACATCGACACGCAATTTGCCGGTCGCGTAGTAGTCCAAAAAGAACAGGGGCTCCGCCCCCTGGACCACCACATCGTTGGCGCACATCGCGACCAGGTCGATGCCAATCGTTCCGTGGCGACCGGCGTCGATCGCCAGGCGCAGCTTGGTGCCGACGCCATCGGTGCCGGAGACCAGCACGGGTTGTTTGTAGCCCTGGGGCAGTTCCACGAGCGCGCCGAAGCCGCCGATGCCGGCCAGCACTTCAGGGCGGTGCGTGCGCTTTACAACGGGTTTGATGCGCTCAACAAGCTCGTCGCCGGCGTCGATGTCGACGCCCGCGTCTCGATAGGTGAGACCGGAGCCTTCTTTCATAGCATTCGCGTGGATCGTCCGCCGTACTGAGGGGGCGCGTGTGGTATTGTACATACCGCTCGGCGCCGTTGCGCGCGCGATTCAAACATCTCGTGATGCCTGTATCTGCGAAACACCGCGCGCGCGGTTCCCTGGCCTGCCTGGCGCTGCTTTTGTGCGGCGTTCTGCCGTTTTCGGCCTGGGCAGCGAGGGCCGTACGCGTCTACGAAGTCGACGTCAGTGGCCAGTCCACAACAGCCCTGCAGGAGGCGATGCGTCAGGCGCTCGTGCGCGCCACCGGTCGTCGCGAATCGGCGAATGATCCCGCACTGGCGAGCCTGATCGAAGACGCCCCCAAGTATGTAAAGTCGTACGCGCCCGGGCCCCGCGGCGAGACCCAGGTACTCTTTGACAGAGTGGCGGTAGAGCGTTCCATCGCCGCCGCTGGCCGCAGTGTCTGGGATCCGGAGCGGCCCTTCACGCTAGTCGTACTTTATCCGCCGCCCGGTCGCGCTGAAGGTGACGCGGCGCGCGCCACTCTCGAGGCGGCGGCTGCGTCGCGGGGGCTCCTCATAAGCGTAATTCCCCTCGGCGTCGTCGACGCGAATGGCACCGAGATGGGACGCGACGCTCTGCTGACGACGGCGCAACGTTACGGTGGCGATGAGGTGCTAGTTGGCCGTTCAGACGCCGGTGCTCCCATCGGGCAGTATCAGTGGACGCTCTATACGCACTTCTCGAGCCAAAGCTGGAGCGGGCAGTTGGCTTCGGGAATCGACGGTACGGTAGACTTGTTGGCGCCGCCGCAGGGCGCGTCCCTCGCGCAGACGGAGGCCAAGGTACTGGTCGACGTCAACGGCGTAGCGACGCTGACCGACTATGCGAACGTACAGCGCATCCTGGAGTCGGTTCCAGGTGTTCGCGGCGCCAACATCTCGCGGGCGGGTGGCAACACGGCGACTTTCGATATAACAGCGCGCGGCGGCTCGGACGCGCTCGATAAGGCGCTGGCAGGGTCCTCACATCTCGTGCGGGCCGACACATCCAATGCGCGCCTCGTCTACCAATATCGTCCTTAGGAGCCCAGGGGTTCTTGCCCCTCATTCGGGCGCTGCTGCCAGCGGCCCTCGAGTCTCGCCGTGCGGCATATCCCGAATCTAATCTGTCTCCTGCGGCTGGCGCTCATCTGGCCGATCGCGGCAGCGCTGGCAGCGGGAAACTTTCTGCTCGCGCTCGGCCTCTTCATGCTGGCGGCAGTCTCAGACGGGCTGGACGGGTATCTCGCCAAGCGGTTCAACTGGACCTCAGAACTAGGGAAGTTTCTCGATCCTTGCGCGGACAAGTTGTTGCTGATGACCGTGTTCATCGAGGCGGCTTGGCTCGGCCTCGTTCCGTGGTGGATCACGGCCGCTGCCGTGGCAAGGGACGTCCTCATCGGGCTGGGGGCGCTCGTGTTCCGGGTGTGGTTTGGACGGTTGCATGGACGGCCTACGATCATCAGCAAAATCAACACCGCCGCACAGCTTCTGTACCTGATGGGTGTGATGTTCGGCGCCGCCGAAGGTTTCCCGCCCCATGAGATACTGGATGCCCTCGCGCTGATCACCCTGGGGACCATCGTGCTGTCCGGTTACCACTACATGGCCACATTCACCCGGCGGATCTGGTCGCCCCCGGCGCAGCCGTCCTGATTTGCCGATTTCAGCTCATGCAACAGCTTCCCCTGGGTGTTCGACTTCCCGATCGCGCGGTATTCGCGAGCTTTCTGCCCGCGCGTAACGGGCAGGCGGTCGAGCACCTGCACCTGGCGGCGGACGCGCGCATCGCAGGGACGACCTGGTTGTGCGGCCCGAATGGCGCAGGCAAGACTCACCTGCTGCAGGCTGTGTGCGCGCAGGCCAATACCACGATGAGTGCTGCGTATGTTCCCCTTCGAGACCTCGGGCGCCTCGGGATCGGTGTGCTCGACGGGCTGCGGCAACTCGAATGTCTTTGTCTCGACGACGTGGATGAAGTTGTCGGGCAGCTCGAGTGGGAGCGCGCTCTGTTCGGCGTTCTACGCGAGATCGAGGAGAGTGGGGGGCGCCTCGTCACGGCTGCGCAGGCTCCGCCCGCACTGTTGCGGTGGGCGCTACCTGACCTGGGCTCGCGGTTTTCTGCGAGTGCCATATTCCAACTGCGTGTGCTGGATGAAACGGAGCAGCAGGCAGCACTGCAGCTGCGTGCCCGGCTGCGCGGCTTCGAGCTTCCGGACGAGACGTCGCGATGGTTGCAACGACGTTACCCGCGAGACATGCGCAAGTTGTACGAGCTCCTCGACACGCTCGATGAGGCCGCTCTCGTAGCGCAGCGGCGTCTCACAGTGCCTTTCATTCGTGAAGTGCTAGGCCTCGTCCAGGCGGACGGCCAGGGCGGCGACTCGCCTTCCTAACGCTTGCGCTAGCGCGCGTTCGTGGTCCGTCAATGACGGCTCGTCGAGTGCACCGGCGACGTGAGAGGCGCCGTAGGGAGTGCCGCCTCCGCTGGTCTCATTCAGCGCGCGTTCGGTGTAGGGAAGGCCTACCAGGTACATGCCATGGTGTAGGAGCGGCAACATCATCGAGAGCAATGTAGTCTCCTGTCCTCCATGGATCGTCTGCGTGGAGGTGAAAACTCCCGCGGGCTTTCCCGCGAGTGCCCCCGAGACCCACAAGCTCGAGGTGCAATCCAGAAAGTACTTCAGCGGCGCCGCCATATTGCCGAAGCGCGTTGGACTGCCGAGTATCAGCCCGTCGGCGTGCCGCAGATCTTCCAGGCTGGCATACGGTGGCCCATTCATCGGCACGGGCTTCGCGGGTCCTTCGCTCTCCGCCGTCACGGGAGGAACGGTGCGCAGTTTCGCAACCGCACCCGGCACGCCTTCGATGCCGCGGCATACCTGGCGTGCCAGTTCCGCCGTCGAGCCTTTGCGTGAGTAGTAGAGGACCAGTATTTCTGTCATGAACCCTTCCCATGTTGCGATCCTCAGACGGGGCAGGGTGCCCATCCGGGCCCGCGCCGCCGGGGTCTCGAAATAAGTTGCCACAGTGTCGTCACTCCTTCCATGGTTGCCTGGAGACGAACGGCCCCAGTGTGAACTCCCCGGCCCTGAATGAGCAGCCTGCAAATCGAGTGTCTTCGTGCAGATATTGAGGGAGTCGGGCTACTATCGGGTCGTGGCGCGGGGGAGCGGGCGAG
>JAQGOE010000354.1 GCA_028293725.1 Gammaproteobacteria bacterium
CATGTTGATGGCGGGGGCCGACAGCATTCGCGAAGTGATCGCCTTCCCGAAGACGCAGACGGCTGCGGATCCGATGACAGATGCTCCTACGGAAGCTAGCGAAGCGCAGTTACGCGAGTTGCATATCAGGGTGCGCGTGCCGCAGGCGACCTAGTACTCGAACTGGTACGCGAGGCCGATGCTGCTACCTTGATCGTTTTCCGGAGTCGTGCCTTGGTTGGTGGACGTGCCGCCGCTGCCCAGGCGCGTTTGCAGCTTCAGGTGCTTGGTGAGATCGACGTCCACGGCGACATGGGTCTGGCCAGTGGTGCTTTCTTTCACCGCCACGAAGACGCGACTCGACACATAACGTCCCGCCTCCACGCTATAGCCGTTGTTCGTCTGGCTGTTGGCGCCCGTGCCGCCGTTCGTGGCGTCACTGCCAACAGTGAGCCGGTCGAGTCCTAAAGTCTTTTGCAGCTTGGTGAGCGGGTTGAGGCCGCCACCTCCACCTCCCAGGGAAGCCAGGGCCGCGCCGATCTGCACGACCTGCAGCGCCGTTAGCTGTGCGGCGCTCTCGCCGAACAACAGCCGCGCCATGATTTCGTCCTGCGGCAGATCGGGAGTGCTGCTGAGCTCGATCTTCGGGGAATCCGCAAGCCCGGTGATTTTCACGGTAGCCGTGACGTCAGCCGCCACCGTCTGCGCCTCGAAGTCGAGGGTCGGGTCGATCTTCTTCTTCAAGCCCTGGCCGTTGAATGTCACGGTGCCGCTGCTGAAGTTGAGTTGACTGCTGCCCAGCGTGAAGCTGCCCTTTTGCAACTCAAATTCGCCGCTGACAATGGGTACATCCGTGGTGCCGCCTATCTTGATCTGGCCGCCCATTTCGGAATCCAGTCCGCGGCCTTTCACCAGTATCTGGCGTGGAGCATCCACCGCGACATTCAGGGTGATGACCAGTTGCTTCTCGGGCTTGGGAGGCGGTCCCTTTCCCGGGCGGCGTACATCGAGCACCGCCACGTCCGGAGGAAACCCGCTCGGAATCTCGATCGTGGCGCGATTCACATACAACTCACCTTCGATCTCGAGTTGCTCACGCGCGGTGCCGCCGATGTGCATATCCGCGTTCAGGTTTGCAGTGATGATGTTGTTTGCGATGGGCTGGGCGTTTTTCGCCATCAACTTGAGGTCAACGGGAATATGCGGCTGCAGGACCCCGATCGTGCCGGTGATCGACACGGTTCCGGGGGCCGCCTTCGCCGTGAGGGTCTGGATCTGCAGCGTTCCGTGGCTGCCGGCGAATTGTCCCGTGATGTCGGTCAGATTCACGCCCTGGGTGTAGTCGCGCACGCTGCCGTTGGCCAACTTTACGGTACCGCCGATCTCAGGATTCGCGGCGGCACCGGTCACCGTCGTATCGATCGTCACCGCGCCCGTCACGTGCCTGCCGCTCGCCTCCACGAGAGGATTCAACAAGCCGATGTCGAGTGTGCCGCCGAGTTTCAAATTGAGTGCGCCATCGGCAGCGAACGGCGCATCACCGGTTAGTGTCAGGTTCGAGGCGCTACCGGCAGTGAGCTTCGCATCGACCTTCGCCGTGTTTCCCAGCAGTAGCGCATTGGCGTGCATGTCTACGGCGGGCAGACCGCGAGCCGCATCGTTCGCGCCCCGGATCCCCATTGCCTCCAGGTGTAACTTACCTGTCGGCGCGGAGGTGCTGCCTTGCACTTGCGCGTCGGCCTGGATGGTTCCCGCGGCCAGCAGGCCTGGTACGAATGCGTTGACGAGCTCCGGTTTCACCTGTTTGAGCGAGGCGCGCATGTCGAGCGTGGGCGAGATACGGCCGTCAATTTCCAGGATCGCTTGCTGCGCGCCGAGTTTCAGGTCGCCGATCGACAACCCGTCGGCGAAGGAGACGGTGGCGGGGGATAACAACCGCACCGTCTGGCCGTGATACTTCGCTTCGAGGCTGGCGAGCTGCAGCTCACTCTTACTGACGTTCAACCGCGTGGCCGCGGTTACGCTCGCCGGCTCGCCCCCCACCGCCGGTGATTGCGCATCGAGGTGCACATCCAAAGCGTCCATCGTCCCGGTGGCGGTCAGCTTCCCGTTGGTTGTCACACCTCCGGCGACCACGTTATGAGCTTCGAGGTTGATTTTTGCTTGCGTGCGACCTGACACCGGCGTCAATGCCGCCTCACCGGAAATGCTGCCCTGAAGAGTGCTGCCCAGGAGTCGGTTCAAGTCGCTCAACTGACTCATGCCCAGCCGGAGGTTGCCGCGTGCCTGGGCGATATCCGCGCCGCTCGTCAAATCGCCTTGGATGCGCGCACTTTTCCAGTCGGCGTGGTGAATGACGGCGTGTACGACGTCGCCTTTCTCGCGCTCGAGGGATACGTTGAGGTGTAGTGGCGCGCCATCGAGGTCACCGTGCGCCTCCACCGTGCCGCGTGGCTCTTTTGGCAAGCCATCTGCGCGTACAGAGGCTGACACCGTGCCCTTGGGTGACCCGTGGATTGACACGGTCGTGGTCAGATCACCCACCGTGCTGAGCGAATTGCTCGGCCCTTGCACTTTCCCCGATAATTTCAGGGTGCCCACCACCGAGGGTGACAGCTTCGTCAGATCGGAGAGAGCGGCCTCGAGGCGCAGATCGAGATCCTGCGTCGCGGATCGCGCGGCGGTACCGTTCGCGGCTAGCGAAATAGCGCGGCCCGTGAGTTGCAACTTGTCGATCGAGAACTTGTCAGCCGTCATGGCGCCGGTGACCTGCAGTCGGGTGTTGCCGCCCCGAACCAAGCCTGCCCAACTCTCGTTGCCACCGTCGATGTTGGCATCGGCGTCGGCGGTGAGACGAGTCGACTTCGTGTCATGAGTGATTTGCGCCTTGACGGTCGCGGTGCCGCGTACTTTCTGGCCTCCCAGCGCCGCGAAGGGCGTCACATCCGGGAGGCGCAGATCGAGCTGCGCGGCGATCTCGTCCACGGTCGTCGCATGCCCCTGCAGCGCGAACAGACGGTGTGTGGCTTTGAGCTCAACCGGTCTTTTCGGGTCGGACATGTTCACCGAGGCGTCCAGGGTCAACGGCGAGTCTTGGAAGAGCTTCGGCTGAGATCCGGGGATAACGAGCCCCGTGAGAGTCGCGCGCGTCGTCAGCATTCCACCCGTGGCCGTCAGGTTCGCATCCAGATCAGCCAACTCCGTGCCGCCCGGAATCAGTAGCTTTTTAATCAGCAGATGCCCGTCAGCGTTCGGCGCGCTAGCCGTTCCGTGCCAACGCCCCTGCAGGTCGACGCTTTGCCACGAGAGCCCGGGGCGCGGGGTCATCGCGGATGCAGTGAGTGTGTAGTCGAGGTCTGCGGAGACCGCGAGCAGATTCAACGTCCCCTGCACGCGACCGCGCAGAGCGCCAGCGTCGAGTGTGAGTTGGATGTGCTCCGCGGTTCGCGGCCCGGTGAGCTGCGCGAAAACAGACAGGTCGCCGAGGCCGGGAACCTGCAACAGGTTTTCCAGCGGGCCATTGGCCGGCTCCTGCAGTTTGAGCGTCGCATCCATGCGATCCGCGTTGAAACGGAGCTGGAGGTCGTAGTTGCCGACCCCACCGGTGCGTTGTGCGACCAGGCTGGTCATCGCGTCCCGCAACGACCGCCAATGAGCGCTGCCTTTGACGACGAGGGAAGTGGCGGTACCGGCGAGGTCAGGCCCGAGTTGCAACGTGTCGACGGCTAGCTGGGTGATGTCGGAGTGTGGGAATGTGAATTCGCTGCTGGGCTTGTCGTCGGGTTTGGTGACGGGCGCACGTTCGATATCCAACAGGCCGACATGCAGACTGTCCACCAGGATGTGGCGCGCGAGTAGCGACAGCGGAGACCAGCGCAACGAGATGTGTTCCGCATTCAACCAGACGCCACGGTCGTCGCTCAATT
>JAQGOE010000355.1 GCA_028293725.1 Gammaproteobacteria bacterium
AGGTTGCTCGGTCCGCTGTCGCACGGAAAGCAGCACACACCGCTGATGCATGTCAGGATGCGCCTACGAATCCAGCGAACTTTGTCCTTGCCATGCGGAAGCGTCGCGGCCCTGGACGTTCCGGAACGTGGGCGTAAGCCCAACGCGATCGGATTGACCACCTGGTCGCTTCTGGCAGGTGCAGGCCCCCGGCCGCTTTAATGACTAGTCCACGTTCAAGCTTGCGGTCCGCTTGGCGATTTTCATCTCCGTTGAGGGGGCTCATGTTGCGCGCTCCACCGGCCAAAGCTGGAACAGTTGAGTTGCGGGTGCTATGCCGTGATAAGAAAAGAAAGCGAGCGGCTGTTGTCGCAGTCGCTCCGCTTGAGAAGTTGAGGTCCGCGAGCGGCGCGACTGCGCGCCGCTCTTCTTAGGAACGCCCGCTTGACCGCCTCCGGGCGATCTCACCCCGCACCGAACCCCTCCCGGCTATTCGCCTCTGATGGCGAAAGGGGGTAGCAGGCATGACGTGTTGCAGAGAACGCAGCTAGGTGAGCAGTGACGTCTGACAACTCTGCGCCCGTGTTACCGTCCATCGCCGACCGGACCTTTGCGCAACCTCTCTACGGCGCGTTCAGTCATTCCGCAGTTCGCGGCAGTCGGCCGTCCTTGCCTGAAATGGCTCGTTCCAACGCGACAAAGTCGACGGGTTTGACCAGATGCGCATCGAACCCCGCAGAATGCGTGCGCTGAATATCCTCGGCCTGACCATAGCCAGTAAGGGCGACGAGTCGAACGGAACTGCCGCCGGCGCGGATCCGCTTCGCCACCTCGTACCCATCCATCTCGGGCAGGCCGATATCGAGGAGCACGACGTCGGGACTGAAGGTCGCGATAGCTTCCAGCGCTCCCTTTGCGCTATACACCGCCTCCGCCTGATGTCCGTCAAGCTGCAGGAAAGCCGCCAGAGAAGCGGCCGCGTCTACGTTGTCATCCACCACGAGTACACGTTTGGGTTCCACCGAACGGGGGGAGGACTTCTTCCTGCTTTCCTCGGGAGCCGCGATTGTCGGCAGGCGAATTTCAAAGGTTGAGCCACGCCCGGGTCCGGCACTCGTGGCCGCAACCTGTCCGTCGTGCATTTCGACGAGTCTTTGTACGACTGACAACCCAATACCGAGGCCGCCTTCGGAGCGATCAAGCGAGCGCTCGCTTTGCACGAAGAGTTCGAAAATACGTGGCAGCAACTCCTTTGAGATTCCGACTCCATTGTCGGTTACCACTATGACCGCGCTCGACTGTTCGCTGCGCAGCTCCACCTGGATTTCGCCCGACGGATCGGTGTACTTCGCCGCGTTCGTCAGGAGATTGGCGACACACTGCACCAGTCGAGCACTATCCCCATTGACAAACAGCGGCTCAAAGCACGAAGTGACAACTACCTTGTGCCGTTTATCCCGCAGAAGCGGCTCGACGCTCTCCATCGCCTGAGCCACGATCGGCGACAGCTCCAGCGGTCGTCGTTGCAGCTGAATTCGGCCCTGAGTGATGCGCGAGACATCCAGCAGATCGTCGACCAGTCGCGTGAGGTGGATTACCTGGCGCTTGACAATGTCCACAATCGACTGCGTCTTCGGATCCCACGGCAGCACCCGTGCGAGGAGTTCGGCGGCGGTCCGAATCGGCGCCAGCGGGTTGCGAAGCTCGTGAGCAAGCATTGCCAGAAATTCGTCTTTGCGCCGGTCGGCGTTACGAAGCGCATCTTCGGCGCCGCGAAGTGCATCCAACTGGTCGCGGATCTGGTACTGCCGTCCACGTCCGCGGATGGCCGCTTGCACCGAACTCACGAGCGTCCGTGTCGAAGTCGGACGATCCAGAACGGTGACGTTTGTGAGCGAAGCCAGCAGTCGAGTGGTCGAAGCGGACTGGCCGTCCGCCCGACTCAAGAGAATGGTCGGCACATCGGACCACGACGGCTGCCGAACCAGCGCGGCCATGACGTGGCTCGCTCCCGCGTGGGTTACCAGCGCGTCCGTGAGTACTATCGCGCCCACCCCGGTGCCGATCTGCTCTGCCAGTGCGATCGAGCCTTCGTACACCGTACACTGGACTCCTGCACGCTCAAGAACCGTGCGCGTGGCCTCACCATCTCGCCGCGTCGGAGGGAGAATTAGAACTAGATAATCGCTGGCGCGGTTGACTTCAGCCCCCATGGTTCCGCAGCTCAGCGCGACCCCCGCTATCGCCCTCGGATCCGAGTTCGACCGGAACGCCCGTAAAGACACCGCGCAATCGCAGCAAAGGTTCCGTCAGGTGGATGCCGCCTCCGTCAAACCACATCCCTCGAATCGATTCCTCATGTGCACCGGTACGCTTCTTGAGGACCGAGATCGCCTTCTTGACCTTCCCTGCATGTTCGAAGTACCGCAACATTACAACCGAATCGGCGAGATAACTCGCGTCCACTGGGGAAACCAAGTTGGTCCCCATCATCCCGCTCTGCGCCACGACCAGGAATGTAGCGACGCCATGGTTGTTCAGATACGACAGCAGCTCGTGGAGCTGCGAAGTCAGATAGTTGTTCTGTGGCATCGCGTTCAGATAGCCATTCAAGCTGTCAATGATGACGACCCGCGACTTGTCACGCTCGACCGACTCACGAACGACATGGGCAAATTCTCCCGGCGAGATTTCCACCGGATCGATCTGGCGCACCATGACCTTACCCGGACCGGTCCCCTCCTCCAGCCGTAGACCTAACCCCGTGGAGCGCGCCATCAGGGCGGCCTTGGTCTCATCAAAGATAAAGGCCACAGAGTGGTCGCCTCGCTCCGCTGCTGCTGCTGCATACTGCAACGCGATCGTCGACTTACCGCAGCCGGGCGGCCCAATCAGCAGAGTGCTCGTCCCTCGCTCAATGCCCCCCCCAAGAAGCGTATCGAGCGCCGTCACTCCGCTTGCAATCAAGGCGCGCTGGAACGACGCGCCGTGGTCGGAGGCCACCAGTCGCGGGAACACTGAAATTCCACCCTTGCGGATGGCAAAATCGTGGAAGCCACTGGCGAAATCGCTACCACGAAACTTCAGCACCTGCAGTTCCCGCCTGACTTGTCCGTAAGGCGGCGGGTTGAAATCGAGGGCGATCACGCCGTGGGCAATGCTATGAAGCTGCAAATCCGGCCCGTCTGCAGTCCGGTCGTCCAACATGATTACAGTACATTCGCGTCCGATAAAAAACTGCTTCAGTGCAAGGAGCTGGCGCCGGTAACGCAACGAACTCTGCGCCAATAGACGCATTTCCGACAGTGAGTCGAAAACCATGCGATTCGGCTTGAACCGCTCAACTGCCTCGATCACTTTACGGGTCGTCTCGGTCAGTTCGACCTCTGAGGGGTTGAGCATCGTGAGATCACTCTCGCCATCGAGTTCATGCGCATTGGCGATCAACTCGAAGACCTCGATGCCGTCCAAAGACCAGCCGTGCGACCTGGCGCCGGAGGCGAGTTCCTCCCGCGTCTCCGATAACGTCACGTAGAGGCAGCGGTCCCCTGCTCGCACGCCTTCGAGGAGATACTGGAGCGCGAACGTGGTTTTCCCCGCTCCGGGGCTGCCGTCTACGAGATACAACCGGCTGGCAATGAGTCCGCCACATAGGACCTCATCTAACCCGGGAATTCCTGTTTTCGATCGCCGCACGTCTTGCTTATCCATGGAATCTGTTAGTTAAGATTAGTCTGCTGGTTCCCGCCCCGCGCAGCACTTGCACGTGACGGTTGAGGCCGGCTCCGGTCCCGAGCGCTCGTCTATCGAGGAGAGCTGCGCGATCACGCTGTCGATCGGGAGAGGTAAACGTGGGAAATGGGCTCACAATCTACGGGGCGGCAGCGTGCGATCTGCTATCGACGCTCGGTGCCGGGCATGACGGCGCGCAACTCATTGCCGTGACGGTCGGTTGGTGCAGCGACACGGGCATGTCTTCCTTGCCCGAGCATGCAAGCTATGCATTAGCCACTAAAGCGCAAGGGTGACGGCAGGTCTGTGCGTCACCGTACAGAAGCGCGGCGGAATGACGCCAAACCGGCCCGCTATCGGCATCAGGGGGAGATTTTACGTGTCGCCCGACACGTGGTTCGCGCTTGTATGCTACCGCGGGGAGACCCCCGGTTGGCTCATCGATACACTGGAGTAAGCTTAGTTTAACTGCCGTGCCGGCAATGTCGGGAGCGCGCTCGGTTCGGCCGTCCAGGCATATTCAGCGACAGCGATCAGCGAAGGATTGGAGAACCGCCTGTGGAAGGTACGTAGAGCTTTCCGGGATATGCGGGCGTAACAATGCACTCGCCATGCAATATCCTTTGCCCTCGCCGATTGCTTCTTCGCACTTCCACCGACCCAAAATGCTCGGGGGTGGATTGGATGTTGACACGCTGGCTAACGAGCTATCGGAGTCGGCTCGAGCCGATGCGCAGGACTCAGGTGTGACATTTCGCCTCGAGGTCAGCCAGGATCTTGCGCACATCCGACTCGACCGTGCACAACTCCGGCATGCCGTGCTCGAGAGGGTACACGACGCCCTGCATGGGCTCGCCTTCGGACAGGTCGAGGCGCGCGAGCTCGTCGCACGGATCGAACTGAATTCCGCGCATGAGATCGAGGTCTGCGTCGATCTGCGGCGTTAAACGCACCCGTGAAACTACTGAACCGCATTCTCGTCGCGACGGACTTCTCACCCGCCGGGCAGCTGGCCGTGAGCCGGGCGGGGCAGTTGGCCAGCCGACACGGCTCCGACCTTCACGTGGTGCATGCGACGCCGGACTGGGATCTCTTCTCGCGGTGGACGTCCGCCCGGCGGCAACACTACGACGAGATATCTCTGCATGCGCAGAGTGCGATGCGCACCGAGGTAAACCGGATCCTGAGCCTGTTCGGAGTGCACGCGCACGGCGACGTGCAGTTAGGAAGGGCGAGCGAAGTCATCGCCCACGCGATCGCCTCGTACGAGCCGACCCTCGTTGTCGTCGGCGCACGCGGCGAACACGAGCCGCGCATCGCGCCAGCGGCCCTGGGAGGCACCTCCTTAAAACTTTTCCTGCGCACGGCGTGTCCGCTTCTGCTGGTTCGCGAAGGAGATTCACAACCCTGCCGCACGTCGTTAGCCGCGGTACACGAAGCTTCGGCACTTTCGACGCGCGTGGTTCTTTGGGGCAGCGCTCTCTTTCCGGGCGGCGACTGCCACATTGTCCATGCGTACGACGCGCCCTACAGCGAGCGTATACGGTTGTGCGGGACGGGCGACGATGACGTCGAGGCCTGTGCCCTGGCCGCAGAAGCCGTGGCACGCGAGAGTCTCGATAATCTGTTGGCGGCCGCGGTTCCGGACTCACACGTCCATTTGCACTTCGTGCATGGGAATCCCCTGGGAGTACTGGTGACCGAGATAGCACGTCACGGCCCGCAACTCGTGGCTATCGGCAGGCAAGAGAGCGAACGCGGCCAGTTGCCACGTGAGTCACTCGGCACCATGGCGCTGCGCCTCGCCTATCACACGCCGGTCGACGTTCTCGTCGTCCCTTAAGGAAAACGCATGGAACATCGTTGGGGGAAACGATTCCCGTTGAACGCCGCCGTCAAGTTGCGGCTACGTACCGGGGCCGTCGTTGCAGGAGGGATCGCGAACGCCAGTCTTAGCGGCGCGTTCGTGCATACCGCAAGTCGTCTGCCGGTCTACACCTATGTGCTCCTCGAACTCGATACCAACGGTGCGTGGCAGAGCGGGCCGGAATGCATTCCCGCCCACGTGGTGCGCGCTGCGCCGGATGGAGTAGGTCTCGAGTGGGGCGAGTTCGCGCCGCCCGCGGTCGTCGGTCGTCTTCCTGGTCGACGACGCGCTCGCGGGGAACTCGGTGCGATAGAGGTTAGTCCTGCGGCATCTCGATGACGGCGGCCGATACGGGCTCGACCCACATGAGCCTGTCGTGAACGCCCTTCACGCCCGGCGTATTCTCGGCGATGACCCGCAAGCCGACACGCTCGCGGTCATCGGTAACGACTCCCCCGTAATTCAACGATGCCATTCTCGACCTTGGCATCAATGTTGCTCCGTGGCGCCCAGGATTGCTTGGCAATCTCAGCCAGCACTCGCTTGCGCAGATAGACGTCCGAAATCTCAATCACGCGTCGCTCGGGCAGCAGTTGCGCCAGGGCGCGCAACAGATCCGCGCGACTGACGATGCCGATCAAATGACCTTTCTGTAGCACCGGCAGGCGCTTGATCTGTTGACACTCCATGAGCGCAACAACCTCCGAGAGCGGCGCGTCCGCTGAGGTCGAGATCACTTCTGACGTCATGACCTCTCTCACGCTGCGCCCATGGGTAAGAACATAGTCGTGCGCCGCGCGGCCGGGTGCGAAGAATGACGAAAGCCATCCTGGACTGCGCCCCTCGGTTCCCAGCTCTACGCGCCTGAGCAGGTCGCCCTGGGTGATCATGCCAATTACGGCGCCTTTCACGTCCACCACCGGCAAGCCGCTCACACGCGTCTTGATCATCAGGTTAGCCGCATCTGCAAGCGTCGCGTCCGGACTTACCGTAACAGGGATCCGCGTCATAACATCGGAAACTTTCACATTCATCCTCCTCCGGGCGGCGGCCCCGGATAGCCCTGGTACCACAGCATCGCGGCGGCATAGGCGGTCGATGGGTCCTCGCCACCGATCGAGGTGGCGCAGTGGTCGATCAATGAATCGCAACCACCGGTTGCAACCGCTGCCGGCGCGATTGGCGAGTCCCCGGCGCCTGCGACGGAGCCGCAAGCGATGAGCACGGCACTCGAGTGCGGCTCGAGCACATAGGGCCGGGTGCGATCGACGCACGATCCGGATATGGAGTCAGACATGGTGGGCAACTCCTGAGAGGTATCGATCGCCAATTGCCACCGACCCCTGTCGGGCGCGGCTGGAATGGTGAACGACACGGGTTTGTCGTGAGCGTTGAACATGAGGTAGAGCGCGTCCCTGCCAGCACCGCGGATCAGGCAGCCGAGCGCCTTGGCTCGCGGATCGCTCCAGTCAGGGGTCTTGAGCGTTGCAGCGAACCAGCTGATTTCCGCAGGCGTGTAAAACCGCTCGCGAGCGAGCACTGGATAGGCCCGGCGCAGCGCGGCTACCCGTCTGACGAAGCGATGGATATCCGGGTAGCGCCGCAGACGACTCCAATCGTACCAACTGGTCTCGTTGTCCTGGCAGTAGGCGTTGTTGTTGCCGAGTTGCGTACGGCGGAACTCGTCGCCACCGAGCAACATAGGGACGCCACGCGAGATGAATAGAGTCAGGAGGAAGTTCTTGATCTGACGCTGCCGAACCGACTCAACACGCGGGTCGTCGCTCGAGCCTTCGACGCCGTAGTTCGCACTGAAATTTTCGTTGGCACCGTCGCGATTGTCCTCGCCGTTCGCGACGTTGTGCTTGGATTGAAAACTGACGAGGTCGTTGAGCGTGAAGCCATCATGGCAGGTGACGAAATTGATGCTGCACTCCGGCCCCTTGCCGGACTTCGCATAGAGGTCCGCGCTCCCGCAGATGCGGCTGGCGAACGCGCATAGCATGCCGTCGTCACCGCGCCAGAAGCGGCGCACGTCATCTCGATAGCAGCCGTTCCATTCGGCCCAACGCCGCTCGGAGAAGCCCCCCACCTGATAAGCGCCCGCCACATCCCAGGCTGCGGCGACGAGCTTGGCGTCCCGCAGGATCGGATCCTCCGCGATCTGCTCGAGCAGCGGCAGATTGTGGAGCACCTTGCCGGTCGCGTCGCGACCCAGGAGGCACGTGAGGTCGAAGCGGAAGCCGTCGACGTGCATGTCAGTCACCCAGTAGCGCAGCGCGCTCAGGATGAGGTCGCGCACAGCAGGCCAACACAGGGTCGCGCCGTGCTCGTCCGCTTCGGCCGTATGATCGAGGACAATATCAATGATCACCTCGATGCCTGCGGCGTGCAGCCGCCGCACCATTTCCTTGAACTCCAGCGTCTGTTGGCCGGCTTCGGCTGCGCTGCTGTAGGCACCGCTCACCGCGAAGAAGGCTACGGGGTCGTAGCCCCAATAATTTCGCAGCGGCCGCCCCGACTGTAGATCGCGTCTCGAGAGCGTGTTCGGGTTGAACTCCTGCACCGGCAACAGCTCGACCGCGGTGACTCCGAGCTCCTTGAGATAGGGGATCTTCTCGGTCAGCCCGCGGTAGGTGCCCGGACACCGCACTCCCGAGCTGACATCGCGGGTAAAGCCGCGGACGTGTGTCTCGTAGATCACCGTCTTCGACCAGGGATGTCGCGGCGGCCTGTCGTCGTGCCAATCGAAGCGCTCGCCCGTAACGACACACTTCGGCATCGCTTTAGCATCATCGATGTTAGAGGTGCGCGCGTCGCTATCAGCGGACTCATCACTGCGTGCCGCGGCGAAATCCCAAGAGGGTGCCCGCGCCAGTGCCGTTGCACAGGGATCCAGCAGCAGCTTGCGGAGATTGAAGCGATTGCCCTTCCCAGGCTCGTAGGGAACGTCAACCCGGTAATCGTAGAGTTGGCCTGTTGCGATGCCTTTGATCCACGCGTGCCAGACATCGCCCGTCCGGTTGCGGACCGGGTCGAGGTCGATGATTCTTCCAGGTGTCGAGTCGGAAGCGGAAGTGAATAGCTCGAGGCGGACGCGAGTGGCGTGGCGGCTGAACAGGGCAAAGTTGACGCCGCCATCGTACGCGTATACTCCAAGGGGCAATGGTGTTCCGCGCTGCACGCCAGCGGTCTCGGTCACCTCCGAGAGGTATTCATTGAAGTTCCGTTCGCTGCTCACAACCTCGTGCTGACAGAGATCGTTCATTTCGAGGCTCCTGCGGAATGTTGGATCGCGCACCGGTAATGCTTGTATAGCGCCGATGGGGGACTGCGGACATCGTGGTCTGTACATATCGAATGCGTACGAACCACTGAGGGCCGAGTGACGGTAAGTACTTGTGCGGATGGCGGCGGGGGAGAATCCCGGACCGAGCGACACGCATTGCTACCGCAAGGGGTGAATGCGAAGCTAGTCGCCCAGCGAGCCGGAGGTTGGTCCATAGTGGTTGCGACGTTGTCCTCCGAGCTGGTGCGCAGTGCCCTCGAGTCCTCGCCGGACGCGATGGTGCTCGTCGACGCGTCCGGGCAAATTCTGTATGCGAATCAACAGCTTTCGGTGTTGTTCGGCTATTCGCGCGAGGCGGTTCGCGGCGAGCGCATTGAACTGCTCATACCGGAGCGCTTCCGCCTCCACCACCCCGCCCATCGTGAGCACTTCGCCGCGGAAGACCGGCTCCGTCCCATGGGCGCGGGCCTGGATCTCTACGCCCGTCGTAAAGACGGCTCCGAATTTCCGGTCGAGATCAGCCTCAGCCCGATCCACGAGAGCGGCCAAGCACTAGTCGCTGCCGCGATTCGCGACGTCACGGATCGGAGGCGCGTACAACAAGATCTGATCCTCACGCGTGAAGCTGCAGAGCACGCGCGGCAGGCCGCCGATGAGGCACGCGAAGTGGCGGATCGCGCCAATCAGGCCAAGAGCCGCTTTCTCGCCACCGCCAGTCACGATCTGCGGCAACCGTTGCAATCGCTCGCGCTTCTGAACGGGACTTTGCGCCGCCTGGTCACGCATCCCGAGGCTATCGAGGCCCTCGCCTACCAGGACCAGGCGATCGAAGCGATGTCGCGCCTGCTGAACGCCCTTCTCGACATCGGCAAGCTCGAATCGGGCGCCATCAAGCCCCAACCCGTCGACTTCACCGTCGCGGTGTTATTCGAGGAGTTGCATCATGAGTTCGCCAGCCTGGCCGCCGACAAGGGACTGCAACTGGAGGTGTCCGCCGTGAACGGCTGCATTCACAGCGACCCCGCGCTGGTCGGGCAGATTCTGCGCAACCTGGTCTCCAACGCGATCAAATACACTCGCGCGGGAACCGTAAAACTCAACAGCCAGAGGACCGCGGATCGCGTCCGCGTCGAAGTGCTCGACACGGGCGTCGGCATTCCCGCGGATCAGCTCCAATACATTTACGATGAGTTCTACCAGGTCGGCGTGGCGACCAACAGCTCGCGTGACGGCTACGGCCTGGGCCTCAGCATCGTGCAGCGCCTCGTCAGGCTGCTCGGCCTGCGGCTCGAGGTCAGCTCGGAAGTCGGCAAAGGCTCGGGATTCGCTCTGAACCTTCCCTGCGGCCAGGCCACCACGAGGGCGGTCAGCGAGGCCGTTGCAACCATCCAGACACCGCGGCAAACCACAGCTCCCCGGGTGCTGCTCGTGGAGGACGACCCGGCGGTGCGCGACGCAACCCGCATGCTCCTCAAAGTGGAGGGTTATCGGGTACTCACGGCGAGCTGCCTGGCCGAAGCACAGGCGCTGGCGCTTGAATACCCGCAGCTGGATCTGCTGGTTACAGACTATCACTTGAGTAATAGCGAGACCGGCACGCAGGTGATTGCGTCCCTGCGGGCAAGTCTCGGCGCACATCTGAAAGCGGTGTTGATCACCGGCGACACGTCCTCGGCGGTGCGAGATCTGCAACACGACGAGAAGACTCGCCTGGCCCGCAAGCCCATTCACGCCGAAGAGCTGCTGACGTTGCTGAAGTCGCTCCTTGCGACTTGACGGCTCCCCCGGGACACCGCCGCTAAGTACTTTCCCGTAGGCATAGCTACGGATGCGCGGTCCGTCGAGGAGCAGCAGGATTGCCTCGTGGCTTTACGCCAAGCGTCACTCTCAGGAGATCCGCTCATGCGCTCGATCCGCCGCATCGTGGAATGTACTTAGCGCCAGTCACCCCGGGGGTGTCGCATAATGCCCAGGCTCATGACAAAGTCAGCCTCGCCAATCTGCTGCAGCTCCGGGTCCGCTGAAGAAGTTCAGGCGCTCCTGGATGCCGCGGTCGATGGGGTGATCATCATTGACCATCTCGGCTGCATCCAGGCGTTCAACCGCGCGGCCGAGCACCTCTTCGGCTACGCGGCGCCCGAAATCCTCGGCACGAGTGTCAACACGCTGATGGCCGGGCTCGATCGCAGCGCTCATGACGAGTACTTGGCGCGCTACGGGACCACACGCGTCCCTCATATCATCGGGAGAGGTCGCGAGGTCGAGGCACGCCGCAAGGACGGCAGCGTATTTCCCGTCCATCTCTCGGTAGGCGCGGTTGCCGGTACCGAGCCGCCACGCTTCGTCGGTTTCATCCAGGATCTCTCGCTCCGCCGGCGGTCCGAGGAGGAGACGCACAGACTGCAGGAGCGTCTGACGCACGTCGCGCGTCTGACGACGGTTGGTGAGATGTCGGCGGGCATCGCGCATGAGCTCAACCAGCCCTTGACGGCCGTCGCCAACTACGCGCAAGCCTGCGATCGCCTGTTGGGAATGCCGGATCCCGACATCGCTGAAATTCGCGGCGCCCTTCGACAGATTACGGAGCAGGCGGTGCGGGCGGGCGACATCATTTACAGGCTCCGGACGCTCGCGCGCAACGACGTGATGAAGCGCGAGCCGACGGATGTCAATGTGTTGATCAGCGAGCTGACCGAATTGATTCAGCTCGCCGCCAAGACACACGCGGTGCAGTACAGACTGGAGCTCGCGGTGGAGCCCCCGCAGGCCGATGTCGATCGGACCCGGATCCAGCAGGTGATTCTCAATCTCGTGCACAATGCTCTCGAAGCGCTCGCCGAGAGTCCCGGCGTGCGGGAGGTCGCCGTGCGCACCCGCCTGACGTCCGAGGGTGAAGTCGAGATCGCCGTCTGCGATACGGGCCCGGGCGTCTCACCGGCCATCGTCCCGCGTCTGTTCGATCCCTTTTGCACTTCGAAGACCCACGGGACCGGACTCGGGCTCGCCATGAGTCGCACCATCATCAGGTCGCACCAGGGTACTCTGGACTACTGCCCGAACTTGCCGCACGGTGCCTGTTTTACCGTACGTCTGCCCCTGGACAGCGTGGAAAGCCCATGAAAGAGCGCTCGCCGGTCGTTTTCATTGTTGACGACGACGAGGCGGTGCGCAGCTCCTTGCGCCTGCTCCTGAAATCGGTGGGCCTGGTCCCGTCGGCCCTGGGCTCCGCCCGCGAGTTCCTGGATAAATACGACCCGGCGCAGCCCGGCTGTCTGGTGCTCGACGTGCGCATGCCCGAGATGAGCGGCCTAGAGCTGCAGGAGCAGCTGAATCTGAAGGGGGCGGTGCTCCCGGTAATCTTCATCACCGGTCATGGGGACGTGCCGATGGCCGTGGAGGCCATGCAGGCCGGGGCCTGCGATTTCCTGCAGAAACCCTTTCGCGATCAGGATCTGATCGATCGGATCCAACGCGCCCTGGACAAGGACCGCACCAACAGGGCCGCGCTCAACGAGCGTACCCTCATTCGCGAGCGGCTGCAGTCGCTCACACCGCGCGAGCGGGAAGTGCTCGCCATGGTCACGAGCGGCAAGGCGAACAAGGTCATGGCGGCGGATCTCGGTGTGAGTCAGCGGACCGTGGAGATTCACCGGGCACGTGTGATGGAGAAGATGAGCGCCGCCTCGCTAGCGCAACTCGTGCGCATGGTCATGGACCTCGATGAGAAGGTGAGTTAGGTCCGAGCCGCGACAAGTAGTCGGCCAGCCCGACGATGTCGTCGTGCTCGAGTCGCGCCAGCAGCCGCACGTGGGCCGGTGGGAATTCAGGCCTCCGGCCGTCGACCGCGTCATAGATCTGGCGCCGCAGATATTCAAAATGCTGCCCGCCGATCTTAGGAGTATTGCGACTGGCATCGCCCTCCCCCGATGGTCCGTGACACGATGCGCAGTTGCGGAGATACACGCTCGCGCCATGAGTGACGAGATCTCCAGGGCCGATCCCGGACGACGCCGCGGGTTCGAGTCCATTCACGTATGCGGCTACATCGGCGATGGCCTGAACGTCAGCGAGATGATGCCGGTCGGCGAAGTTCTCCATCCGCAGATCCCAGCGGCCACCGTGACGGAACTCCACGAGCTGCTTCACCAGGACGGTCAGATGTTGGCCGCCAATGCGCGGAATCGCACCGTCCGCTGTGCCGGCCCCGTTGGGCCCGTGGCAGGCCGCACACGTCATGAAAGAATCAGCGCCTCGGTTCAAAGCCGGTTTGGCCTGCATGGCCTCGAGGAATTCCTGCTGTACCACGGGCATGGCGGACACCGGCAGCGGTGCCAGCATCGCAAAACAAAACATCGTAAAATATCGTCGACGCATCGTGTCACCCCGTCTTTCGCCCAATCTCCAACCTAACCGGTGGCACCAGCGGGCGAATCGGGATTTATACGCATTGCCCGGGCGGGGGACGCCGGCGCCGGAGTGATTACATGCTGAATCAGGCCTATATGGAAATTGCCAGCGGAAATTACGACGGCATTCACCTACTCGCGTAAGGGTATTGCCGAACGGACTGAACATAGGCCTTCGTGCAAGCTCAAGCCCCCTAACGAGATGGAACAGCCAAATGAAAAGTGACACACAGATACAACAGGACGTGATGGCAGAGCTGAGCTGGGAACCCTCGGTCAACGCTGCGCACATCGGAGTCGAAGTCTCTGGTGGAATCGTGACCCTAGCCGGCCACGTGACGAATTACGCGGAAAAGCTGAACGCCGAACGAGCTGCCCAGCGCGTCGACGGTGTGAAGGCGCTGGCGGTCGAGATGGACGTTACGCTTCCTGGAGCGAGTAAGCGGAGCGACTCCGACATCGCACAGTCGGCCAACAACGTGCTGCGGTGGACGACTTACCTGCCGATGGACCACATCAAAGTCAAGGTCGAGAGCGGCCGGATCAGCCTCTCCGGCGAGGTGGAATGGGACTACCAGAGGAAGGGCGCGATCGAAGCGGTTCGCCATCTCCTGGGTGTCACGGGAGTCAGCGATCAGATCACGCTCAAGCCGAAGGCATCCGTGTCCGTCGTCAAAGCGGACATCGAGGCTGCGCTGAAGCGGCGTGCGCAGAAGCATGCGCAGGCAATTTCTGTCGAAGTGCAGGGGAGCGACGTGACGCTCACAGGGGTAGTCAACAGCTGGTCGGAACGCGATCTGGCGAGGAATTCCGCGTGGGGCGCCCCGGGCGTTCGCAACGTGAATGACAACATGACCGTCACCTTCTAACGCGGCTGCGGGGGGGTTCGATACGTTTCGGACCCCTCGCCCGTTCCGCTAATGCGTGCGTCAGCGTACCGACATCGAGCGTGAGTGGCGACGAAGATCCGGTCTCAGTGCGCCCCGCGCACAGTAGGCGCCGCGCTCCGTCATATCCTGATTCGATACAGCCTGAGAGCGTTGCAGATCGTACAGCCATGACCAACGGCCGGGCTACTGGCAATAGCTCCGGAGATCCGCTCCGCTGAGCTCTAGCGGCAGAACCGGTGTCAACACGGGCTCCGCCGAACGGTAGCGGATCTCGTGAGGATGCTCCCTGGAGAGCACCATCACTCCGGCCGAGTAGCACAAATGGCCGTGAGGTTCTAAGAGCGCTGCCGCACAGATGGAATGAGGCTTTCGGAGCACCCTCAAACTCCGCCAGCCCGTTGATTGCACCGATGGCCGCAACCCATGCCGCAGAAAATCACGGTATTGTCCTGTCGGTTCGCGGCAGCGTCATTGATGCGCGCTTCGATCGCAACCTGCCCGCGATAAACAACCTGCTTCGCGCCGGTGACAAGGCGCAAGTCCTGATCGAGGTTTGGGCGCAACTGGATGCGCATCGCGTCCGTGGAATTGCAATGACTCCCGCGCAGGGACTCGCGCGCGGTACGAGCGTCGAAGATACCGGCGGTCCGCTCAAGGTCCCGGTCGGCAAGGCCATACGCTCACGGATGTTCAACGTGTTCGGCCGAACGATCGATCGTGGCGCGGAGCTCGTGGATGTCGAGCTGCGCTCGATACACCGCTCACCACCCAGCTTGGCGGAGCGCGCGACCCAAAGCGAGATCTTCGAGACCGGCATCAAGGCAATCGATGTGCTCATGCCTCTGGAGCGCGGCGGCAAAGCGGGACTGTTCGGGGGTGCCGGCGTGGGAAAGACCGTCCTGCTCACCGAAATGATTCACAACATGGTCGGACATCACGATGGTGTCAGTCTCTTCTGCGGTATAGGCGAGCGTTGCCGCGAGGGCGAGGAGCTCTATCGCGAGATGAAGGCGGCGGGCGTACTGCCGAACATGGTGATGGTCTTCGGGCAGATGAACGAGTTGCCGGGCGCCCGCTTTCGGGTGGGTCACACGGCGCTCACCATGGCGGAATACTTTCGGGACGGCGAGCATCGGGACGTGCTGCTGCTCATCGACAACATCTTCCGCTTCATCCAGGCGGGCTCGGAAGTCTCCGGGCTCATGGGCCGTATGCCCTCTCGCCTGGGCTACCAGCCCACGATGGGCACCGAGTTGTCCGCGCTCGAGGAGCGCATAGCCAACACCAAAAGCGGTGCCATCACCTCCATTCAGGCGGTATACGTACCCGCTGACGACTTCACTGATCCGGCGGCCGTGCATACTTTCTCGCATCTGTCCGCAACCGTCGTTCTCTCGCGCCAGCGCGCCAGCGCGGGGCTCTTCCCCGCGGTCGATCCGTTGCAGTCCGCCTCCAAGATGCTCACGCCAGGGATTGCAGGCGAGCGGCACTACCGCCTCGCGCAGGAAATTCGCCGCACCTTTGCCCAGTACGCGCAGCTAAAGGACATCATCGCGATGCTCGGCCTCGAGCAACTTTCGCAGGAAGATCGGAATGTCGTGGACCGGGCGCGCCGCCTGGAGCGGTTTCTGACACAACCCTTTTTCGCCACCACACAGTTCAGCGGCCTGCCGGGGAAGACCGTCAGCCTGAAGGATGCCTTGATTGGCTGCGAGCGCATTCTGCACGATGAGTTCAAGGACGTCCCCGAGACGGCGCTGTACATGATCGGCACGATCGATGAAGTCAAACGGCCCGCGCATGCAGCTTAGAATTCTCCTGCCGTTCGGAGTCTTCGCCAGCGTCGCAAATGTTACACGCATCGGGGTGATGACTCCGGCGGGCTCTTTCGGCCTCCTGCCCCGCCGGTTGGACTGCGCGACGGTACTCTCGCCAGGTCTGTTGAGTTATTCGACCGAGGGGTCGGGCGAAATCCATCTCGCGACAGACGCCGGCGTGTTGGTCAAGACAGGGGCTGAGGTCGTCGTCTGCGTACGCTACGCGATCGCCGGAGCCGACCTGGGTAACCTGCGTCAAGCGGTCGAGCATCAGTTTCTAAACCTGAGCGAGCAGGAGAAATCGATCCGCACCACGCTGGCGCAGTTGGAAAGCGGAATGCTGCGCGGATTCGCCGAGTTGCAACGTGCCTGAGCGAGACTCAACCCGGCCATCTGCGACCCAGAACTTCAGCCGCAACGTCGGTGCACAGGAGAACCGCAAGTTGCAAGCTCTGCGGAGGCCCGCAGACGTCTGGTCGGGCCTGGGAATGTTAGGACTCATCGGCTGGTCCGTTTGCTTGCCCACCCTGTTGGGAGCCTGGCTCGGTCTGTGGCTGGACAAGCGGCACCCGGGCACACATGCCTGGACACTGGCATTGCTCGTCGCCGGCTTGTGCGTGGGGTGCGCAAATGCGTGGCACTGGATAACGAAGGAACAGAGTGCCATTCAGCGTAGGCAGAGGAACGACGAGTGAGCGATATCGGTCCCATCATCGGAGCACTCGCCATCGGCATGTTCCTGGGAGCACTGTTCTTCGGCGGCCTGTGGTGGACCGTGCGCCGTGGCCTAGCCACCGCAAACCCCGCCTTGTGGTTCGGGGTTAGTGCGTTGGCCCGCATGGCGATGACATTGTCGGGCCTCTATTACGTGGCGCGTGCGGGATGGCCGAGCTTGGTCGCGTGCCTGTGCGGACTGCTCATCGCCCGGGTCGCGGCTACGCGGCTCACACGCGTCACGAGTTGACCTCGTCATGCGCATCGGCCCCGACCAACTCATCCTCTGGCAACACGGCTTCGTGAAGCTGAACGCGACCATCGTCACCACGTGGGGACTCATCCTGCTCCTGACGATCGGGGCAAGCCTCATCACTCGCAAGCTGACTAGCGATGTCATCGCCTCACGCTGGCAGGCTGCGCTCGAGATTCTCATCACCGGCATCGATGAGCAGATCAAAGAGGTTGGGTTGAAGGTACCCGAACACTACATCGCCTTCATTGGCACGCTGTTCATCTTCATTACGACGGCCAATCTGTTCACCATCATACCGGGCTACGAGCCTCCCACCAGCTCCCTTTCGACGACCGCCGCGCTCGCAACGTGCGTTTTCGTGGCGGTGCCTCTTTTTGGAATCGGGCGACGCGGCTGGCGTGGCTACCTGAAGTCGTACCTCCAGCCCACGGTGATCATGTTGCCGTTCAATCTCATCAGCGAGCTCTCGCGCACTCTGGCTCTCGCCGTCCGCCTGTTTGGCAACATGATGAGCGGTACGATGATCATCGCGATTCTCCTCACCATCACTCCGTTCATATTCCCGGTGGCGATGACCCTGCTCGGTCTGCTGACCGGCATGGTGCAAGCCTACATCTTCAGCATCCTGGCGACGGTCTACATTGCGGCCGCCACCGGGGATGGCGATAGCTAGTCAATCGAAACGAGGACACCCATGGACAGCATGACACTCATCGCGGTCGCTTCCACCGTCACGGCCGGAATCACCATCGGCGTGGGATGCTTCGGACCGGCGATGGGCCAGGGGCGCGCCGTCTCCACCGCTCTGAGCGCCATAGCACAGCAACCCGATGCCGCGCCGACCATTACCCGGACTCTATTCGTAGGGCTCGCCATGATCGAGTCGATGGCGATCTACTGCTTCGTGGTCTCGATGATCCTGTTGTTCGCCAACCCGTTCTGGAACCACGCCCTCACGACGGCGGCCGGGAAGTAGGCGATGCTCATCGACTGGTTCACCGTCGGCGCCCAGGCAGTCAATTTTCTGATCCTGGTCTGGTTGCTGAAGCGCTTTCTCTACAAGCCTGTGCTGGCGGCCATCGATGCGCGCGAGAAGAAGATCGCCGCGCAGCTCGCGGATGCTGCGGCACTAGAAACGAAGGCGCAAGCCGAACGTGCAGACCTCCATCAGCGCAGTGAGGCGTTGAACCGCGAGCGCGAGGATCTGCTCCGCAAGGCCACGGAGGAAGCCAATGCGGAGCGGCAACGCCTCATCGAGTCAGCCCGGCAGGAGTCGCAGCAGTTACACTTGAAGCTGACCCAGGCCCTGGCCGAGGAGCGAGCGGAGCTCGGGCACCAGCTCTCGGTGCGCACCCAGGCAGAGGTCTTCGCAGTGGCACGCAAGACATTGGCCGACCTTGCGGGTACCAACCTCGAGGACCGCATGATCGAGGTCTTCATCGCACATCTTCGAGAGCTGCCGCAGGCGGAGAAGCTCACGCTGGCCGGCGCCGATATCGACTCCGGCAGAGGTGCCGTCACCAACAGCGTCGGGACGGCTAGCCTGGCGGTCCCAACTCACGCCGCTCTCGTCCGCAGCGCCTTCGTTCTCCCCGCCGCGGGCCGCGCTAGCATCGAGGCCGCGGTACACGAGTGCCTCGGCGCGACCGTGACGACTCGCTTTGAGACATCGCCCGAGTTTGTTTGCGGAGTCGAACTCACGATGGGAGGGGTGAAGGTCGCGTGGAGCGTCGCAGACTACCTGTTCTGCCTCTCCCAGAGTGTCGCTGCGCTCGTCGAGCCGGAACCGGCAGCGCCGACGCTGGAAGCCCAGCATGGCCACTGACAGCCTGCTCCCCGATCTCGATCTGACGTTCAGCAACCTCCGGCGAGCGCGCGAGGCGTTCGTCCCGAAACTGACACCTCGGGAGGTAGGCACCCTTACGTCGGTCTCGACGGGAATCGCGACGGTCTCGGGACTTCGGGGAGCCGGCTTCGAGGAGCTCATCCAGTTTCCCGGCGGCCTGTCCGGTATCGCGTTCAACATGAACGAGGACGAAATCGGTGTCGTGCTGCTCGGAGATCATGCCCATCTGCATGCCGGCGACGAAGTCACCCGGACGGGTCGGGTCATGGATGTCGGGGTCGGAGATCCTTTGCTCGGGCGTGTCATCGACCCGCTCGGCAGAGCGCTCGATGACCTGGGTCCCCTGGTTTGCCCGCAGCGCCTGCCAATCGAGCGCGAAGCGAAAGCGATCATGGATCGCGCTCCAATTACCGTACCGTTACAAACCGGCATCAAGGTAATCGACGCCCTCGTCCCGATCGGGCGCGGCCAGCGAGAGCTGATCCTCGGAGATCGCCAGACCGGTAAATCCGCGATCGCCATCGACACCATTCTCAACCAGCGCGACGAGAACGTCATATGTATCTACACCGCCATGGGCCAACGCGCCTCCGCTGTGGCAAAAGCGGTGGCAGATCTTCGCTCGCATGGGGCAATGGCATACACCGTCGTCATGGTCAGCGAGGGAAGTGACGCACCGGGGCTGAACTACATCGCCCCCTACGCGGCTACCAGTATCGCGGAACACTTCATGGAAGCCGGCCGCGATGTGTTGGTAGTGTATGACGACCTTACGCAGCACGCGCGCGCGTATCGCGAGATCTCGCTGTTGCTGCGCCGTCCGCCGGGACGAGAAGCCTTTCCGGGAGACATTTTTTACATCCACTCGCGTCTGCTGGAGCGTTCCACACACCTGCGCCAGGAACTCGGAGGCGGCTCACTGACTGCGTTACCGATCATAGAAACCGAGGCGCAAGACATCGCCGCCTACATCCCAACCAACCTCATTTCCATCACAGATGGACAGCTCTATCTTTCGCCCACGCTGTTCGAGCTCGGGATCCTACCGGCGGTCGACGTCGCCAAATCTGTTTCCCGCGTCGGTAGTGCCGCGCAGCGCGCACCCTACCGTGCGGTGGCCGGCGACCTGAAGCTGGCGTACTCGCAATTCGAGGAGTTGGAAACATTCTCGCGCTTCGGCACTCGGCTGGATGAGCACACGCGGCAGGTCATCGGGCACGGTCAACGTATTCGCGCGTGTCTCGGACAGCCGCAGTTCGCAGCAGTCCCGGTTGCCGAGCAAATCGCGCTTCTGCAGGCGCTGTCCGGCGGACTCCTGGACCCCATTCCACTGGATCGGATCGCCGCCGCCGAGGAAGCGTTGCGCGCGGCGATCGCACAAATGCCCGGCGCCTTGCGCCAACGCTATCTGGCCGATGGCACACTGGACGCCGTCGATCGGACGAGCGTGGCACAGATCGTCGCCAGCGCGCTCGCCCCTTTCAAGCCATGAGCGACACGCTGGCCAGTTTGCGCCGCAAGCTCAACGCAGCCGAGCAACTCGGTGCGGTGGTTCGCGCCATGAAGGCGGTTGCGGCCTCCTCCATCGGCCAATATGAGAAGGCCGTCGATGCACTGGGCCAATACCAGCGTTCGGTGGAACTCGCGCTGAGCCTATGTTTGCGCGGCGAGCAGGGAGTTGCAGCGGCGCCGGCCGCCGCCAGGGATCCGCCGGTAGGCGCCCTGGTCTTCGGATCGGATCAGGGGTTGGTGGGTCGCTTTAACGAGGTCGTCGGAAGTTTTGCGCTGGAGGGTTTGCGGAAGCTTCCAGGACCGAAGACGGTCTGGGCGGTCGGCGAACGGGTGTGCTCGTGTCTCGAAGAGGCCGGTCTGGCTATCACGAAGCGATTCGCAGTGCCGGGCTCGGTCACCGCCATCACGGCGCTGGTGACTGAGATTCAGATAGAGATCGAGACATACACGGCCCGCGAGCGGTACAGCGAGGTCCACGTCTTTCACAACTCACCTCAAGCGGCCGCGCACTACGGTGCGGCCAGCCAGCGACTGCTGCCGCTGGATGTGGCATGGCGTAAACGACTCACGGAGATCCCGTGGCCAAACACTCAACTCGCGGAGGTGCTTGGGGGAGGCCCCGGGAGCCTGACAGCCCTGGTACACGAGCAGTTGTTCATTTCCCTTTACAGGGCGTGCGCGGAATCCCTGGCAAGCGAGAATGCCAGCCGGCTGGGAGCTATGCAGCGCGCGGAGCGGAACATCGAGAGCATCTCCAACGATTTGCGGCACTCACTCAATCGTCTGCGGCAGAGTTCGATCGACGAGGAACTCTTTGACGTGGTGGCGGGATTCAACGCGCTCGCCTGAAAGCGGCAGTTTTGACCGCCGAGTTGGTGCTCTAGATTCGAACGGACGCGGCGACGGTGATCGGTAGGCCATGTGTACGTGTGTTGCCGCACCGACCACAGCGCGCCGTACGTCTACCGTGACTGTCACAACGACGCAGGACACGATTGGTGGTAGGCAATGACCGAAAATACGCTCTCTGCCGAACTTCTGCGCACGATGGACGCATACTGGCGGGCCGCGAACTACCTGTCTGTCGGTCAGATTTACCTGTACGACAATCCGCTGCTGAAGGAGCCGCTGACGCTTGCGCACGTGAAGCCGATGCTGCTCGGGCATTGGGGTACGACACCCGGTCAGAACTTCATTTACGTCCATCTGAACCGGGTCATCAAGAAATATGACCTCGACATGATCTATGTCTCCGGCCCCGGGCACGGCGGTCCGGCGGTCGTGGGTAACACGTACCTCGAAGGGACCTACAGCGAGATCTATCCCAACATCAGCCGCGATGAGGCCGGGCTCAAGAGGCTCTTTACACAGTTCTCGTTTCCGGGCGGAATTCCCAGTCATGCATCCCCGGAGTGTCCGGGATCGATCCACGAAGGCGGAGAGCTCGGCTACTCGCTCAGCCACTCCTTCGGCGCCGTGTTCGACAACCCGGATTTGGTCGTCGCTTGTGTGGTCGGCGATGGCGAAGCGGAAACCGGCCCGCTCGCGACGGCGTGGCATTCCAACAAGTTCCTGAATCCCGTCACCGACGGCGCCGTACTGCCGATTCTGCATCTCAACGGCTATAAGATCTCGAACCCCACCCTCCTGGCTCGGATCAGCCACGAGGAGCTGGAGCAATTCCTGCGCGGCTGCGGTTGGACGCCCTTCTTCGTCGAGGGGCACGATCCGCACCTGATGCACGAGGCCATGGCTGCGACGCTCGACACAGCCGTTGAGCAGATTAGGCAGATCCAGCAAGGTGCGCGCGCGCGTGGCGAGACTACGCGGCCGCGGTGGCCGATGATCGTCCTTAACTCCCCCAAGGGCTGGACGGGACCGAAGGTGGTCGATGGCTTGCAGATCGAGGGGACATTCCGCGCCCATCAGGTACCCCTATCCATCTCGGCACAGCATCCCGAACACCTTCCGCTGCTCGAAGGTTGGTTGAAGAGCTACCGGCCCGCGGAGCTGTTCGACAGCCAAGGACGTCTGCAGCCGGAACTGGCCGATCTCGCCCCCACCGGGGAGCGACGCATGGGCGCGAACCCGCACGCCAACGGTGGCATCCTGTTGCGCGATCTGCGCATGCCCGATTTTCGCGAGTATGCATTCAACGTCCCGTCTCCCGGGGTGGGCGGCCCCGGCGACACTCACGTCCTCGGCCGGTTTTTGCGCGACGTTGCCAAGCTCAATGCGCAAAGGCGTCATTTTCGCATCTTTGGTCCCGATGAGACGCTGTCGAACGGGTTGGAAGCGGTTTTTGAGGTGACCAACCGTCAATGGGTCGCCGAGACGCGCAAGGATGACGAGTTCCTCGGCCCCAGCGGCCAGGTGATGGAGATGCTCAGTGAGCATCAATGCGAGGGGTGGCTGGAAGGCTATCTGCTCACCGGACGACACGGACTCTTCAACTGCTACGAGGCGTTCATCCATATCGTGGACTCAATGTTCAACCAGCACGCCAAGTGGTTGAAAGTCACCGCCACCCTCCCCTGGCGCCGTCGTATCGCCTCACTGAACTATCTTCTGGCCTCCCATGTCTGGCGACAGGATCACAACGGCTTCACCCACCAGGATCCGGGATTCATCGATCATGTCGTGAACAAGAAAGCCGAGATCGTCCGCGTGTACCTGCCGCCCGATGCCAACTGTCTGCTGTCCACGATCGATCACTGCCTGCGAAGCCGGCACTACGTGAATGTCGTGATTGCCGGAAAACACCCGGCTCCCCAGTGGCTCCCGATGGAGGCCGCCATAGAACACTGCACGAAGGGTATCGGCGTTTGGCAGTGGGCCAGTAACGAATACGATGTCGAGCCCGACGTCGTCATGGGTTGCGCCGGCGACGTGCCCACTCTCGAGACGCTCGCCGCCGTTTCCATCCTGAGGCAACACTTGCCCGACCTGAAGATCCGGGTGGTCAATGTCGTCGACCTCATGAAGTTGCAGCCGAAGTCCGAGCATCCGCACGGCTTGAGCGATCCGGAATTCGACGCCCTGTTCACGACGAACAAACCGATCATCTTCGCCTTCCATGCTTACCCGTGGCTGATTCACCGGCTGACCTATCGCCGCACCAATCACGCCAACCTTCACGTGCGCGGCTACAAGGAGGAAGGAACGATCACAACCGCCTTCGACATGACGGTACTCAACGATCTGGATCGCTTCCACCTCGTGATGGACGTCATCGATCGCCTGCCACAGACGGGCAGTAAGGGCTCTCATCTGAAGCGGCAGCTGCAGGACAAACTGATCGAGCACAAGCACTATATTGACCGCTACGGCCAGGACATGCCGGAGATCCGCAACTGGGAATGGGGCAAGCCCCATCCGCTGGATTTGACCCGGTCAACCTGAGACAGCGCTGGCGGGGATCGAGCCCACATCAACCCGCCGGTTAAGAGGTTCGGGAATCAATGAGCGCCCCCGATGGTCTTCGAGCTGTGCATCGTCGCGGGCCCGTGCATCTTTAGCAACTCAACATAGTCGTTTGTGGAGTAGCGATCTCGCTTCCCACTGGAGCAGATCAATCGCCATACCGGCGTGTTGAATGCGATCTGGCACGAGATCCCAGAAACCCAACGCGAGCGGGGCTCGCGGCGGCCTACTTCCCCTGACTCTCTTTCAGCTCCCGGACCATGAACGTAATGGCGTGCGTCCACGCCGCGTCGTTGTCGCCCCTGAAGTCATACGAGTTGCGCCCGACGATCTGGCCGCTGGCGACGTCGTGAAACTCGTAGGTCAGCGATAAAATGAGATTGCTCACGCGATCGACCCATGTCACGAGGACCTGATCGGCACCGAGTTGTCTTCCGACCTGCAGGTCGCACCCGTTGCAATCATGCCAATACGCTTGTTGCGACTTCAGTCGGTTGATCAAAGGCAGAGCCGGCGTGTTGTCCAGAACCTGGTATAGCTCGCTGTTTTCCAGCTCGCGGCGCAGGATCGCGCTCTCCGACTTGAGCCGTGCTGCGTGCTCGGCGGTGAATTGCGGTCCACCAAGGTCCCCGGTCAGCTCGATGTCCAGCACGACGAGTTTTGGTTTCGCGGGCGCGGCGAGCGCCAGATCAGCCTTCGGGGCGAGCCCGAGCAGCCCGACGGTCGCCAGCAGCCCCATCAGCAGAGCGCGTTTCTGGAGGATGCGTGACCGAATTTTGCGCGTGTTGGTGTTATTGCACTGAAAATGAGGGACCCGAATCTTGGACATGGACTCCTCCAACGGCAGCGCAGCGGTCAAGCTTACGATAGTCAGGTTTCGCCTTTCCGCAAAAGCTTAGTGGGATCCACGGAGTAATCCCACCGTCGCGCGTAATTAATTGATCTAGGAAGAAACGAGAGGTAGGCGATACGGAGGGCGTGCCCGGCTTGTGCCTGGATCCACATGACCTTGCGATTGCAAAGTACATCGCAGGAAGGAAGCCATCGCTCTATATTTCGGCGACGGGAAAATCTGAGAGAACCCGAACTCTGCCTGGGTTGCCGTGTCAGCCTGTCCCACAACCTGATTGAGGTCGTTCACGGCCTGGGGAGCGGTGAAAGTCCCGCCCAACGTTGGCAAAAGGATGCGCTTGAAGTGCTGCTGCAGGGACCCACAGGCGGGAAACTGCGCCTGCGCTGGTGAGACAGACCCGCGCGATGGCACCCCTTGCGCAATCGCAACACCAGCGAGAGATATCGACGCAACAGGAGGTCCGCATCAAGGCGCGTATTCGCCGTAATAGGCACATGGTCGGAGATTCGCTGAAATTCCCGAACGAAGGCGATAACGTCATTGAGGGAGAGCACGCTCACAGGCTTGGGCGATTCATCGCTGGCGTGGATCCGAGTTGCCGATCGTCGCTCAGAGACTACCTGTTTCCGAGACGGGCCAGATTAAAAGGTAAACAGGGCGCTGGCGTGCTGCGCTTGGCGATAGATCTTCTCCGCTTCCTGCAGTTCGCCGTTGAGGTGCAGCAGGCGCCCCAGGTTGATACGCGCTCCAAGGTGCCCACGGTACGTCTTCAACGCCGCGATGTATCCGGAGCGCGCCGGCGCCTCGTAGGATGAGGAGGTCGTCCATCGAATAGCTCAGCGTATCTGCGTTTTCTTCGGGCGGATGAGGCCGGCGCCAGCCAGAGAGCGCACTAGTTCTGCGGGCAGCGCGACCAGGCGATCGATGTCGGTCGCTGAATAAACAGCGGTTGCGGGCTGTGGCGGAACCCTTGGTGGCGTTAGCCGTTTCAGATTTCCCCGTGATGACATCTTCACTTTTAGCGGTTTCGGACGCTGTGGCATTCCAACTCGCTTGCAAATGGAGCGCACAGATAGTGGGACATACGTGACTCGAGGAGCAGCAACATTCGATCCACCTCACGCTCGTTGGTGTCGTTGAAGGCTTTTTCAGGGATTGGCATGAAGCCGCCCGTCGAGCCGATGCTCGCCAAGCTGGGGGACGAGCTGCCGACGGGTGACTATCTGTATGAGCCCAAGTGGGACGGGTTCCGGGCAATCGTGTTCCGCGGCGAGGACGCCGTGTTTGTGCAGAGTCGGGATTCGCGGCCGCTCGATCGCTACTTTCCGGAGCTGCACCAGGCGCTGCTGAAGGGTCTGCCAAAGAACTGCGTCGTTGACGGTGAAATCGTGATCGTGACGGCGCGCGGTCTCGACTTCGATTCCTTGCAGTTGCGTTTGCACCCCGCGACGTCGCGCGTCCAGAAGCTCGCCACTGAGACCCCCTCCTCTTTCGTCGCTTTCGATGTGCTCGCGGCAAGCGGACGCAGTCTCATGGCTGAGCCGCAATCGGCTCGCCGCAAAGCCCTCGAGAAACTGCTCGGTAAAGTGAAATCGCCGCTGCATATCACGCCGTTCACGCGCGACCGCGCGATCGCGCTCGACTGGCTGAGACGCTTCGAAGGAGCCGGGTTGGACGGCGTGGTCGCGAAGCTGGCGTCCGGCGCCTACCTCCCGGGCAAGCGGGCAATGATCAAGGTGAAGCACGCGCGCACGGCCGACTGTGTTGTGGCCGGATTCCGCTGGCACAAGAGCGGCAAGGATGCGGTTGGATCGCTGCTTCTAGGTCTATACGACGCGCAGGGAGTGTTGCAGCATGTCGGGGTGACGTCGTCTTTCAAAATGGCGATGCGCAAGCAACTCGCTAAGGAACTCGCTCCGCTTCACCAGAAGGCCAAGGACGGGCACCCTTGGGGCAGGTGGGCAGATGGCGCCGCCAAATCGAGTCGCATGCCGGGCGGGCAGAGCCGATGGAGCGCGGGTAAGGACTTGTCATGGGAGCCGCTCAGGATTGAGCGCGTCTGCGAAGTGAAATATGACCACATGCAGGGCGATCGCTTCCGTCACGCGACGTTTTTCCTGCGCTGGCGACCCGACAAGCGGCCCCGGGACTGTGGTTATGACCAACTGGAAGTGACCAAGCCCTATGAGCTCGAGAAGATCTTCTCGTCACGCCCCGGAGATCCGAGTAAACAGCGGCCGCGGCGGTAGTGCGCGATTTTGCGCCTGTCGGGAGATGAGGACCGCGGATAGGGAAGTCAACTCGCAACCCTCACGGCCTGGATAGCGGAGCTGGAGCCCAACAAAAATCGGGGTCGAGCGACGGTGTCGCGAGCGCGGGCATCAGGGAGTGTTGGCAGGGTCGCCAACCTCGACCTGCGCCCTCGCTTAGGCGTCCCGCCGACCTCCGCCTTTGGGGATTCGTCGCTCCTGTGTGCATGGCATTCGCGGCTTTCGCGTCGACGGCTTCTTTTCCGCGCGGGTGCCGGCTCGGCACAAAACCTGCGGGTGCCTGGGAGTGATCCCACATCCCGGAGGACTCAATCATGGCTAAGAGCCAAGAGATCGACCCGATGGAATCGCCGTTGGATCCTGATGCGACACAGGTACAGCCACCGCTGAGCGGAACCGTGGACGACGACGACGACGACGCAGATGATGAGCATTGGGATGAGAATGAGCCTCCGGACCGGGCGCTCAGTACTCGAAGTGAAACGCAGGACGAATTCCGGCTCGACGAACGGGAGGAAGACGCGGCCGAAGACCCGGCGGCAGGCGATGAGGACAGCCTGGACTGAAGGAAGTGTGACCCCGCACGATCATTAACCTGGAGCAAAGAATCGCCGCTGCAGCGACGGCGGTTTGCGAGCTGTCAGGCGTTGGCAGGTTCTCAGGGCAGTTTGGCGGTACCTGTCGTATCTGGGGCACCCGGGGCGGCCAGGACCTTGCCCATCCAGGTGAGCATCGAGGTCCCCTCCTCCTCGGTCGCCGCATGCTCGAGCGACTGGTTCTGCAGATCGGCGCTGCGCAGCGCGACAGGTTCGCTCTCGCTCAATAGTTGCAGGGCGCGTCGTGTCTCGATGTCTCCGCGCGGCTGCACCGCGATCGCCGCTTTACCCTCTAGCACGGCACGTTGAAACAGTTGCACCGAGCGCTCACGCTCGTCGTTACCATCACTCTGAAACAACTTGCGGAAGTACTCCGTCAACTTCGCGTCGAGACCCTCCCGCGGTACGAGCTTGACTTGCCCCAGCTCCTGCAAGGAAGTGAGCTCCACCCGATCGGTTGCGAAGCCGTCTTTGACCAAACGGGTACGAACCGCTTCGGCGGTGGCGTGATCATTGAACACTGCGACAAGTACTGCACTCATGAGCATAGATTGCCCTGCTCTTCAGGTGCCGGGTAGTGCCTGTAGGCCGCATTCGCGTGTAGGACTCAGTTACTGAGGAACGACCCCGACCCCACGGCGCCGCAGACCTGGCCGATGGCATGACATGCGCTAAAATCAGTGCGGCGCTTTCGAAGACTGCGCCGACCGCGGCTTTTCGGCGCGGGCCCGCATGCTTCGCGTACACCGCCTGAGATGCCATCCTGGGATAATTGGAGGTGAACGCTTTTGGGGAGCAGATGGTCATTCAGGGGGATTCGAGCTGAGGCACCCCAAAAGGCCCTTGCGGCCCACGCTCGGTCGGCGCCGACTGTCCCCCTGATTTTCCTTCTCCTGATGAGTGGCGCTGTATACGGTGCGCCGGACGAAGCAGCGTCGCCACCGACCTCGCAGAACGATCATGGCGATTGGTTCTCAATTCACTGGCAGGCCACTTTCGTGGAGCAGGGGACGCTGGGGTTTAAGGCGCCGTACCGTGGACCCAACAGCCTTTCACCCAACATTGGGAGGGAAACTGTCGACACCACGCTGTTCACGGGAGTCCGCCTGTGGTCAGGCGCGGAGGCCTGGGTCAATCCTGAGATCGACCAGGGCTTCGGTCTGGACAACACGTTGGGGGTCGCCGGATTTCCCAGTGGCGAGGCCTACAAAGTCGGTAAGAATCAGCCCTACTTGCGGCTGCAGCGCCTGTTCGTGCGGCAGACGCTCAACCTCGACGACACCCGCCAACCGGTAAGCGGGGGCGCAAACCAATTCGACTGCTCCTGCAGTCCTGAACGCTTGGTCTTGACTGTTGGGAAATTCAGCGTCACCGATGTCTTCGACACCAATCGGTACGCTCACGATCCCAGAGCTGATTTCCTTAACTGGGCGCTCCTGGACGCAGGCTCGTTTGACTACGCCGCGGATGCCTGGGGCTATACCGTCGGCGCAGCCGCCGAATGGTATGAGGGGCGGTGGACTGTGCGCGCAGGCGTGTTCGATCTGTCCGACGTGCCGAACAGCGCGCGTCTCGATCCGGGATTTCACGAGTTTCAGATCGTGGGTGAGATCGAGAGGAGGCACGAAATACGTTCTCAGTCAGGAAGAGTACTCGTGACCGTTTTCGACAGTCGGGGGCGCATGGGTCTCCTCGATGAGGCCGTGGGCGTCGCGCAAGCAGCAGCTGATACCGTGGATATCGCTGCTGTGCGCCGCTACCGTAGCCGCCTCGGCGGAAGCCTCAACCTGGAGCAACAGCTCTCGGGCGAGCTCGGATTGTTCGCGCGTGTGGGAAAGCGTGCGGGCGACGTCGAATCCTATGAGTTCACCGATATCGACCGGACAATGTCAGTGGGTCTGTCGCTTAAGGGACCGCTATGGGGTCGTCCCGACGATACGGTCGCAATGGCAACAGTCATCAATGGCATCTCCGGTTCGCGCGAAGGCTACCTCAACGCGGGCGGCCTTGGGATTCTTGTGGGCGATGGAAAGCTGCCGCATGCGGGGCCGGAGAAGATTGTGGAGACCTACTATAACGTTGCCGTTTTTGGGCACATCCAACTGACTGTGGACTACCAGTGGGTCGACAACCCGGGGTACAACCGCGACCGCGGACCGGTGTCGATTTTCGCCGTGCGCACCCATGTGCAGTTCTGAGGCGGGAAACGATCCTCGGTGGAATCACTACCGCTGTGCGCCCGGTTAGGACAGATTGTGCAGACATAGCCAGAGCTTGAGAACATCTCTCGGCTTGTGGTCGAAGACAGCACAGCCCGCGTCAGCAGTAGTATGATCGTTTCGCGGGCACTGCCGTCGAACTGATCGATGCGCAGGCGCCGCGCCCACTGAGGAGTGAGTCCGAGATGACGAAAGTTACCTATGAGATCGTCAGGCACGATGGCGGTTGGGCTTATCGAGCAGGGGAAACCTACTCCGAGCCGTATCCCTCGCATGCGGCCGCGCGGGCTGCAGCAGAACGGGCCGCCAGCGAACAACAAGCGCCGGGCGATTCGGTGATCATCTCGTACGAAGACAAAGACGGTCAGTGGCACAAGGAGGTGTCGTCGGGAAACGATCGGCCCAAGACGGACGTCGAGGGATAACGACGGAGCAAGAGCTCATTCGATACGATTCGGAAACGGAAGCGAGAACGCGCCAACTCACGGCGATCGAGAAAAAGCGAAACACATGGCAACGTATGTCCGTTGAAGCGGTCGCTCAACAGTACTCTGACAAACCGAGCCTTCAGTGCCGGTTCTGCGTATCGTGGAATCGTCCTTGCAGTATAGAGGTTGTACTTCTATTTTTTAATGTGTGGTACAGGTCAAAATTAAGCTCACTGCTAATGCAGGGAGGCATGGGTAGGCAGGTCGCGTGAGGGGATGCGTCCATGGGGCGGGGCTGGCATCACCGTGTTGGATTTGTTCCGAAGCATAGTTGGCGAAGGTTAGAATCCATTATCCAACCGGGCGGAATTGCTCGCTCCGGCCGGCGGCCAATGCCGCGGAACCTTCTCGAGCCCCGATGCCCATCATTGCCAGTGCAGCGAGGACGTAGGGAATTGCGAACAACACATAGAGGTGTGCTGGTGTCCAACCTTTATCCAAGAGCGCGCCAGAAATGACGGGCGCCAGAATCGCACCCAGTCGACCAATGCCGATAGCCGTGCCCATCCCCGTGGCGCGCACACCGGTCGGGTACAAGAGGGGTCCGACCGCATAAAGACCCGCCATGGCGCCATTGGCGATCATGCCTACGAGCAATGCGGTCCATAGCGCAGCGTTGAGATTGCTCATCGACAGGGCGAATACTCCAATCATGAGCGCTGTAGCCAGGAGCACTACGGTTAGCAACCAACGCGCGTTCGCGCGCGCGGCGCCCCACGTGTACAGAAGGCAGCCGGCAATGCCACCGAGATTCAGCAAGATACCGCCCGTCAGGCCCTGGTTCGTAGCCAAACCCGCAGCCGTTAGCAGGCGCGGTGTCCAGCTCATGATGAAGTAATAGCTTGCCATGGTGCAGAAGAACACGAACCAAGTGAGGACCGATGTGCGCGTCACAAGAAGCGCACACGCAGTCGCAGGTGTACCCGTCGGCGTGTCAGACAGAACACTCACTGGCGCCAGGCGCATGGAGAGAAGTAGATCATTCACTCGACGAAGCGCGTCCGGCGGGCGACGTGTCAAAAGAAATTCCAACGACTCGGGGAGGCGGTACCAGGCGATTGGGAGAAGGACGAGTGATAGAAGGCCCCCGATTGCAAATGCGGATCGCCAACCAAAGCGTTGGACGGCGAGTGCTGTGAGGATGCCGCCGATAGTTGCCCCGACGGAGTAGCCGGTCGCATAGATTGCGAGGGCAACACTGCGCCAGCGTTCCGGCGCGTATTCAGAGACGATTACCGCAACGCTTGCAATTGTGCCGCCAATACCGATGCCGGTGAGGACGCGGAGCGTCAGCAGTTGCACGAATCCGGAAGTTGCGGCCGAGCCGACCATACCGAGCGCGGCGGTCGCTACCGACAGCAGGACGATTGGGCGCCGCCCCAGACGATCCGCCCATGGCGCGACCAGCAACGAGCCGATCCCCATGCCAACGAGACCCGCGCTCAACAGGAAACCGAGTTGGCTGTCGGCAAGGTGCCACTCTGTCTTGACTCCTGATGCGGCAAACGACATGGCAAGGATGTCAAAGCCGTCCAGCATGTTGAGGCAGACGCAGACCCCGATGGCGAAAAGCTGAAAACGGGTCAATCGCCCTTCACCTACGCGGCGCTGTAGTTCAGTGTTCACTGCGATGACTTGCGGGCAACGTGAAACCTCCCAAACAGGCTGTAGCGCGAGCCGGGATGCACGAGGCGCGCTGTTGAGACGACGGCGCCGCGCGACCACGTTCGTCGACGCATATGAAGTACCGGTTCGGTAGCGGGAATTCCAAGAAGCGCACACGTGGCTGGATCGGGCATCAACGCCTGGATCACGTGCTCCACCTCGTCGAGTGGACCTAAGCTCATCAGGTACTCGTTGGGCGTGTGACGCGCGAAATCCTGCTTCAGGTACCCCGTCGCAAAGTCAGGTGTCACGTAGCGATTCTCGAGCTGCACGGAGCGGTCATCCTCGAAATGTACGATGAGCGAGTGATAAACAATCGAGCCTGGCGATACCTCGAGCTCGGTGCCGATCTCGAGGTCACACGGCTCTGCTGCAAGCAATTTCACCTTTGCCGAATGGCGGTGGCCCCGTTCGCGGATCTCATCCTGGATGTTGCGAACCTCCATCATCGTTGCCTGCGCTTTGCGTGCGGCGACGTGCGTTCCCGCACCCGGGCGGCGAGTCAACATGCCCTCGGCCGCGAGGTCCCGGAGCGCGCCATGCACGGTCATACGCGCCGTTCCAAACTCCTTGGCGAGCTCGCTCTCGGAAGGGACCCGGTATCCCTCGGTCCATACGCCGGACTCGATCTTGCCGACCACGAACTGTTTGATGCGCTCGCCGAGCGATAGACCTACACCGAGACCTCCCGGCAACTGAAAGTCGCGTTTTCCCCTGCCCACTCGCTGGACCTCCGCCATCGCAGCTCTCGGCCGGCTCCGCGCCAAGCCTTGACAGAGCATTGCCCTAGTGCGATATATTATTACCCTAGGGTAATACAGCGCAAGCTCAACATCACTCCTGGAGCGAGCACCGTCGTGACGAAGCCTCAATTTGTGGTGAGCGGGGATGACAAGGCCGCGTTTGTGCGGGATGGCGCTGTTTGTATTCGAGGCCTGTTCTCGGCTAGCGAGCTAGCGCTCGCGGCGCGCGGGATCGAGAGCAACCTCAGCGCACCGAGCGCCAGTGCGAAGGTCGCCAGCCCGGTTGACGACCCAGGCTTCTTCTTCCAGGACTACTGCAACTGGCAGCGCATCCCGGAATATGGCGATCTGATCTTCCAATCAGCGGCGGGGTCGGTGGCAGCGCAGCTGATGAACGCATCGGTCGTGCGGCTCTATCACGATCATCTGCTCGTCAAGGAACCCGGTACCCGACAGCGCACGCCCTGGCACCAGGATCAGCCGTACTACAACATCGAAGGACGGATGAGTGCGAGTATGTGGCTGCCCATGGAACCCGTTCCGCGCGAGTCCTCTCTGGAATTTGTCGCCGGCTCGCATCGCGGCCCCTGGTTGATGCCTCGCGCGTTTCTAGATAACGAAGCGAGATGGTTTCCGGACGGCAGTCTGACAGAGCTGCCGGACATCCAGGCCAACCGCGCGAACTATCCGATCATCGGCTGGACACTCGAACCGGGTGATGCGGTCTTCTTCCACATGCTGGCGCTGCACGGCGCGGCTGGCGTGAGTGGCACGAATCGGCGCCGCGTGCTGTCGGTGCGCTTTATCGGCGACGATATTCGTCACGCGCCGCGGCGATGGAAGACGTCGCCGCACTTTCCCGGTCTGGAGGAGCAATTGCCACCGGGAGCCGCGCTGGATCATCCTCTCTTTCCGGTCGTTTGGAGCTATCCCGATGGTAACGGCGGTATCAACTAGCGCTCCGCTTTTTCGATGCTCCGTGGGCAATGCGGTGCAGATTATCCTTCGCGTGCTGCCTGGCAATGCGTGCAATCAAGGCAAAGGGGATCGGTTTCGCCAAAGGAAATCTCAAATTGCCTTTGGGACCGGCGTAGGGTGCCACCGCCTTCATCAATTCTGGTGTACCGCGGACCGGGGGAAACACTCCGATGTGCTGTTTGAATGCGGCGAAGTACACTACGACGCCATGGAGTTTGTACGCGGGCATCCGATAGCTGATGCACTCCGTAGCCTGCGGTACTGCCTTGCGCACGGTGGCACGGAGTTTGCGCAGGACGGGTTGCACGGCTCGGGGGCACTCGGCGATGTAATCGCCGACAGTTGTGATCTGCGCCTTTCGCGTGACCGTCATGGGGCCTGCCTCCGGTGTAGCACCAATCGACATCAAATATAGTGAATAACTGATTGAATTATCTTGAATATATTGTGCTGGCCATCATTTAGCGGATACGACAATCACTGCCCTACATAGATCGCCAACCCGCCCCCGATCTTTCGGCTTAGGCCGGCGTTGATCCCGATCCCTCCGCCAGCCGAATAGCCCCCACCGCCGGCGCTCGTGCCAATCGATCCACTCGTCTGGTCGCCAATACCCTCTAGCAGCACACCGTTGGCGCCCAGCTTGGCCGCCTCGATTTTCAGGCGTTTGATGACGGCATCCGTCTTGGCTTGCGCGGTGAAAGAGAATGATCCCTGGCTGGAAGTATCGAGCCGCGCGATTTCCTGATAGGGACCTGGGGGCGGACGGTCATAGATCTGCACTTGGTCGGGCGATATCGGTGCCCTCGCCTTCCCGAGCATGACATGCGAGGTCGCACACGCAGCAAGCAGGAGGGCCGTCAGCGTTGCAGCTACGACGGTGATGATGGACGAATGAGTCACGGCAAATTCCCCTCAGCTTTTTAAAAGCTGTGTCGATTTCTAACGCTCGAAACATCGAAGAGTTCATCTCTCGGCCACGCGAGTATTAAGCCTGTCGCCCATCACTCTCAAGCCGGTAGCCGAGCGAAGCGACGCCCCTCATCTGAAATGATATTCAAGTGTAGCGGAGAACTGCCAAAACTGGTTCTGCGACGTCGAATTGAAGTACTCGGCACTCACTCCGAATCCAACGTGCTGCCCAAGGGCGAAGCGTGGACCGACACCCAGCGTGTAGCCCAGACCGCTATCCGAACGGTGCAGCTTGTCGACTCCACTCACGTACACATCCGATGTGGTGAGCCAACAGTATGGCCCCGCACGCAGGTCCAGATCGATGGCGTGCGCCAGGGGCCAACGGTAGCGCGGCTCCAGTGCTACGATATCGCCACTGCCGCGCACGATATGCGCGGTGTCAGCCAGTAGTGGGCCCAGACTCGCAGGTGGAACGCCTTCGAGGACTGCACGGGTGCGACCCACGTAGGTGCCGGCGATCTCCACGGCGAAGTCGTTGCCCAGTTCGTAGCCGAGGTACAGCGTACCGCCGGCTGTGCCCCGCTCCGCACCCGCAGCGGTTATCTGATAGCCATCGGCCCGCAGGTCGTTGGTAAGCTTAAACCGATGCTAATTCACTCCCCGGCCCTCCGTCGGCCAGACCCGCTGGAGCATGCCGTATAAGAAGGCAGTCGTCAGTCCGAATAGCAGCATGCCATTCAGCGCTTCCACGGCACCCATCAACTCCCAATGGGGGGCCAAATTCAGGTTGCTGTGACCGTAGGTGGTGATCGCATTCAGGGAATAGAGCAACGCAGATTTCCCATCGGGCACTGCTCCCACCACCCGGTAAATACCGGCCCAGATGCCAGCTTCCAGCGCATGCAACAGCGTCGCCAAAAGGGTCGTCACTCCCATTACGATCACGAACAATACATTGAAGTTGGGATGATCCTTTACCAGGTGGATGGTCTGGAGAACTCTCCTGTTGATAAACCCCAAGCCGACGACGTGAAGGATCACAGTGATTACCACGAGCGGCAGACTCCAGGCCCAATTTCCATCCCAGCTCAGCGCACTATTCATGTTGCGAACTCCTCACGGACGCTTTGCTCGCAAGTTGACGAGCCGGCGAGGGAGATGGCGGCGCCCGGGCACCGCCAGGAAACGAAATGGGTTCAGCATATCGGCGTTGCACCGTTCGAGCTCGCCTCGATCGCGGCTCCCAACGCGCGGGACAGCTTCAGGACTGCAGCCTGCGCGGCTGCCACCACCCCGCTGACCGTACTCGCCGACGTCTCCTTAAATTCGGCTTGGCAGCTCAACAATGCGCTCGCGGCCTCATGCCCCGGATTCGACAGCGCCCAGTCGACCGCCAACGTAATGGATGAGCCTTCCGCGACGTCGAATTTTCTAACCGTAAGGTCGATTCTCGGCACAGGCGCATCGTTATGTCGCGCGCTATCCAACACGATGATCCCGTATTGGTGCCGTAAAGCATCGACCAAAGCACCGCGCAACTCGTCGCCGAGCGGCGCAACCCAACGACCGCCCTCCTCTACCCGCAATCGCGTGTCGTCGGTCCGGATCAGTATCTGCGTCGTATCGATGCCCGCGGGCAAGCTCCGTAACACCAGGATGGCCTTGATCGCCGGCCGCCCGCTTGCGGCTGTCGTACCGCCGCGATCCCCCGGAGTCAGCGTGTAGTAGGTAATGGGCACGGATTGGCAACCACACATCGCGAAAATCGCCAGCATTACGCCAAGCAAAGCAAGAAACCGCATCATTCACTCCCGCTCGAGGGTCCGTTGGAAACACCGGCGGCGGGTTGTGTCGCGCGCTTCTGCACCGGCGCCGCGCGACGCCCCCTGATGAGCGACTCCGGGTGAGCGCTAAGCATATCGGTCAGAACCCGTATGGATCGCGCCGACTGCGTCAGCTCCCGCAACAGGTCATTCAGATTCATTTGCAGCGAGGCGTCCGGATCGAGCGCGCCGCCCGCCCCCTGCAACACCTTGCGCGAGTCCGCCAGGGTGTCCGACAGGCCTGGCAAGGTTTTCGTGTTGAGCAGCTCCAAGGTGGTGCCCAGCTCACCGACATCCTGGTCGAGCCGCTTACCGATGGAGTCCAGGGGCAACTTGTCGAGTTTTGCCACGAAGTCCCCGACATCATTCTGAAGTTTGTCCACCGAACCGGGCGCCGTGGGGATCAGGAGCGGACGCGCCGCCGTATCGAAAGTGGCCGCGGGCGGCGATTTCACGAAGTCCAGCGCAATGTACAACTGCCCGGTGAGAAGACTCCCCGAGCGTGCCTGCGCACGCAGGCCGGCATGCACCAGCGAGCCGATGAACGTCGCGATCTTGGCGTCCTCCTCGTCGTGGGCAGGGAATTTGTCCAACACACTGCCGAGCCGGTGCGGATACGTCACCACATCGACCACCAGGCTGAACTTCTGCGTGGGCGGATCGAAGTCCACAGCAACCTTCACCACGTTGCCGATACTCACGCCGTAAAATTCAACTGGCGCACCGATCGCCAGTCCACGTAAAGGCGAATCGAATCGCATCCGCATGCGAAGCGGGGGGCCGTCGGGATCGGCCATCGCGCTCGTGCGATCCCCTGTCAGATAGAACGTGCTGTCGGCGGCGGCGGGCGGGGTCACTTCCGCCGCTGGAGGATCGTCAAAAGCGATCCCACCGGCCACGATCGTCGCCAGCGCTTGTGTTTCGACTTTCAGGCCCGCCGCCGTGAGGGAGAGATCGACGCCGCTGGCATTCCAGAAGCGCGTCGTCGGATGCACGAACCGGTCGTAAGGCGCATCAATGAAGATCCGGACGTCCAAGCTCCTGTCAGGGTTCATCTGGTACGAGATCAGCCGGCCGGTTTTGAGATGATGAAAGTAAATCGGTGCTCCCACATACAGAGAGCCGATATCGGCGGCTTTGAGCTCGAAGCGCGTGCCAGCCGAGCCCCGGGTGACCATCGGCGCGTCGACCATTGCCTTGAAATGGGTCTGCGCATCGCCTGTCGAGCCCGGATCCATAGCGATATAGACGCCCGACAGCAGCGTCTCGATCCCGGAAATGCCCGCGGCTCCGATCTGCGGCCGGACGATCCAGAAGCGCGTGTCATCTTTCAACAGATCGCGCGCGTCCCGCGTGAAATCCACCGTAGCGACGACCCCTGAGCGGTCCTTGCTCAAGGAAACCGCAGACACCGTGCCAACCACCACATCCTTGTAGCTGACGTGGGTCTTGCCCGCCGTGAGGCCCTGGGCATTGTTGAATTCGATCCAGACCCGGGGACCGCTCGAGCGCCACGATTGCACCAACATGGCGATGCCAATCAGCGAGGCGGCGATCGGGATCAGCCACACCAGCGGAAATCGGCGCCGCCGCACGATCTCGGGCTCGGGGGGCGACTGCGGGGTTGTCGTTGTATCGTCAGCCACGCTGCACCTGCCGCTTCCAGGCGAGCCGCGAGTCGAAACTCATTGCCGCCAGCATAGTGAGAACCACCACCGCGCCGAAAAATACGATTCCCGGCCGCGGCTCCGCGACCCCCAGGGCCCGGAACTGGATCAGCGCAGTGACCAGCGCCACGACCAGGACATCCAACATCGACCAGTAGCCGATGTGCTCCACCAGCTTGAGCAGCCGGGTCTTCCCGACACGGGAGCCGATGGGAAACTTCTGATCCAACAACAACAAGCCGATGGCCAGGAATTTCGTGCACGGCACTGCCACACTGGCGGTGAATATCAGCACGGCGATATCCCAGGAGCCCGAGCGCCAGAACTCCACCACGCCCTCCAGGATCGTGCTCTCCGCCTCGCTGCCCAGAAGGCGTGTATGCATGACCGGGAGCACGTTGGCCGGTATGTAAAACACGAGCGCAGCAAGCAGAAGTGCCCACGTGCGCACGACCGAATCGGGCTTACGCGCGCGAACAGTGGATCCGCAGCGAGCGCATGCGATTTCAGCGCCGCCTTTGGCGGCAGTCCCTGCACAAACCAACCCACACAGGTCACACGCCACCAGGTGAGCGGATGAGGCGGCCCGCGCGGCCTCGAGCCGCAACCGGTTGCGAGCCTCATACAAAGGCCACAAGTCCCCGGCGCTGCGATTGGTGATGACGGCCATCAGCGGTGCCAACACCACGGTGGCGCCGATCCCGATGCCTGCGACGACATGCAGAAAGCCGGACAGCTTGACCAGCGCCACCAGGATGGCCAGCAGACATACCTCGATCATCCCCCAGGGCTTGCTGGCCCGCAGCAGTCGCATGGCAGGCACGAAGTAGGGACAACTCCGCCCGGCCACTGCGAAACTCAGTATCCAAAGCAACGTGACGACTTGCAAGGCCGGGATACCAATGGCAATCATCCCCGCGGCGATCGCGACCAGTACGCCAGGGCCGGTTCCCAAAGCGACGACGGCCTGCCACACGGTCGCCTCGCTCTCCAGTCCTCCCAGGCTGATGATCGCGACCGGAAATACGTTGGCGAAGATCATCAGAATGGCGGCGGTCAGGGTCAGAGCCAGCCAGGTTGTAATGGAGAAACGGCGACCCCGCTCGAGTGTGCTGCCACAGCGCCGACAGCGAGCCGACTCGGTGGACGACAGAGGTCGCCGCGTGTAGGTCTGGTCACAACCCGCGCACAGCGTCAGATCAGGATAAGAAACGGTACTCATCATGATGCTGTCCGGTTTGGGCAAGGGCGGCAGACCTCACCCTGGTCGGGATCGGGAAGGGTCTGCTGCCGCAGCCTCACGGCGATGTGCAGCTCCGCGATCCAACTCGGCTCGTCCAGCTTGGCCCCCAGCAGGGTCTCGATCCGCTCGAGACGGTGATTCAAGGTGTTGGGATGGATCCCGAGCGCATCCGCCGTGATTTTGCGACGCTGCAGTTGATCGAAATAGGTCTGCAGGGTCGACAACAGTTCCGGCTCCTCCGCGAGTCGTTCCAGCAGAGAATTCAGATACCGCAGCACATTATCGGTGCGCCGGACGCTTTCGTTGACCACGATGTCGGAATACAAATGAACCCTTCTCTTGCCCGGCGCGGGCGAGCCAAATTCCAACGCCTTGCAGGCCTCATCGACGGACAGCGCCCACCCGGAGGGACCCTGGTTCAGCAGGCCGATACCGACCGCCAGGATTTCACTCGTCGCCTTGACGAGCGCGACCGCACAATCGGCGAAGCGGCGGTCGCCCGCCACCAGCGTGTCGCCCCGTATGCAGGGAACCCACACAATGAGCCGGCCCCGATGGACCACGCGCACCAGGTCCTCGTACGTATTCTTGAAGTGCCGGGACACGCATAGGGCGAGCCGGTCATACTCGCTTTCGAGCTTGGAGGGCAGCACCTTGATCTGTTTCGTTTCGATCGCCAGGGCGATGCGTGGCAGGGTGGGATCGATCCCCAGGGATTCGGCGCACTTGTGGAAACTCTCGACGTCCTCGGGATTGCGGAAGACCAGGCTGCACAACTCGAAGCGCAGCGAATCCCGCCACCGCGCCCGTTGATACTGCTCATCGAGATAGGCCTGTGCGATCGTCTGCGACATCAGATCGAAGGATTCCAGCAGGTAGCGTGAGACTTCAAACAGCAACTGGTCGCGTGACTCCCCATCTTTTTCAGCGACCGTGAGCAGCGCGCTCCAGGCTTCGAGACCGCCTAAACGAAAGGCGCGCAGCACGGAAGATAGCGCAATTCCCTGATGAACGCGGCGGCGGCCGGCGTTTGCCAGCGACTCCATCTCTTCCGACGACGGTGGGTTGCAGTTGACCAGTGTATCGAACCACAGCCGCGAACAGCATTGCAGAAACTGCAGAATGTCCTCGCGCACCGACAACGGCAAATTGGCGTAACTCTCCTCCAATTCCAACAGCCGTGCGTACGTACGACTCACGACCCCGGACGGGTCTTCGGCCAACGCCGCGACATGCTCCCGAAGTGAGCCTCTGACCTTGGGAATGTTCAAGGACACGGTACGCGCAACTCCTCTGGAACCGGTCAAAAGAGTCTATCTGTTGATTCAATCTGTGTGTACCGCAACATCGATCGGCCCAGCGCAGCGTCGCCGGGGTGCCGTGCATCGCGAGGCTGTTGTTGACGGCTTCGATCGAGAAGCGCACGGTCAGCGGGGCATTGGCTGCGATCTTTCGCAGGATCTGCGGGGCGCGCTCCAGCAATTTCTCCGCAACCACGATCTCGCTCACCAGGCCTTGGGCCGATTGACGGTCAGGGACGCGAGCGTATCCTTCTTCTCGACAGAAATGTTGTCGAAAGCAGACATTTACAAAAACTCCGTATCAATGTCGAGGCTCGGGGATCAGCCGGGAGCTGCGCTGCCCCGTCACGTAACTCCACAACCACTGCATCTGCACTCGCAGACGGTTTTGCACCTGGGGAAGGAACATCACGTGGATGAGGGCCCACAGGATCCAGGTCAAAGTCCCGCTCATCTGGAGTTTGCCACGCTCCAGAATGGCGAAATTCTTACCGACGACCGCCATGTTGCCCCGGTCCCGGTAGCGGAAGTCTTTGGCAAACGGCCTCCCCGCCAGGCGCGCCGCGAGCACGCGGCCCACGAATCTGCCCTCTTGAATAGCGACCTGTGCCACGCCGGGCAACGGGTGCCCATTACGAACCACGGCCGCCGCGTCTCCAATGACGAAGACATCCGGGTGCCCTGGAACATCGAGCAAATTGCCGACGATCGCGCGGCCCGCGCGGTCGGTTTTGACGCCAAGTTGCCCGATCAAAGGCGATGCCTGCACTCCGGCCGTCCACAGTACCGTATCGCTTTCGATTCGCTGCCCCGCGACCCACACCCCTGTTGCATCGACGCGCTCGACAATGACACCCGGTCGCATCTCCACGCCGAGCTTGCCCAGGCGGCGCGCCGCCTTGGCGGACAACGCCCCGCTGAAAGTCGGCAAGACGCGCCCGGCACCCTCAATCAACAGGATCCTGGTATCCGCGGGATTGATGCGCCGAAAGTTGGAGCGCAGTGTGATGCGCGCCATCTGTGCGATCGAGGCAGCCAGCTCGACGCCGGTTGGGCCGGCGCCGACGAGAACGAACGTGAGCGCTCGAGCGCGCTCCGCCCCATCCTCCATCTGCTCGGCCCGCTCATAGGCACTCAAAATGCGGGCACGAATCCACTCCGCATCCGCGATGGTCTTCAGGCTCGGAGCGAATTGCGCGAATTCATCATGTCCGAAATAAGTGGGCCGCACTCCCGCGGCGACGACGAGGTAGTCGAACGCAATATTCGTTGCCGGCAGCCCGGGTGAGCTCACCTTCACCCGCCGGTAGTCCAACTCGATGTCAGTCACCTCTCCCAGCAACACCGACAGGTTCGGCTGCCGTTGTGACAACTGGCGCAGCGGCGCAGCCACCTCCGAGGGCGCGAGAACGGCCGTCGCAACTTGATACAAAAGCGGCTGAAAGATATGGTGGTTGCGGCGATCGATGATGAGAACTTCGGCATCGGCGCCCCTGAGCGCCCGAGCCGCAGCCACCCCGCCGAAGCCGCCTCCCAGGACGACGACGCGCTTTGCTCTCATGCTTCAGCAGGCCGAGCAGCACGCGGTCACGTTCTGCATCACCGCGACACGTTTGATATCAGTCCCCATGGGCTGGCACTCCTCAGGATACGAAAGCGCTGAATCCCGTAATCGCCTTACCGACAATCAACGAGTTCATCTCGCGCGTGCCCTCGTAGGAGTACAGGGCTTCGGAGTCGGCGAAGAATCGCGCCACGTTGTAGTCGAGAACGATTCCGTTACCGCCGCAGACCTCGCGGGCCCAGGCCACCGTCTCACGCATGCGCGTCGTACAGAACGCCTTGGCGAGCGAGGCGTGCTGATCCTTGAGTTTCCCCTGATCCTGCAATTGCGCGAGTCGTACGACCATGCATTGTGACGCCGTGATGTTGCCAATCATCCTGCTGAGCAGATCCTGCACGAGCTGGAAAGAGGCAATCGGTTTACCGAACTGCTCGCGCTTCTGCGCATAAGCGAGCGCATGTTCGTAGGCGCCCATGCTGCAACCAACAGCCTCCCAGGCAACGTACTGCCGAGTCAGACGCAAAACGCGCGAGGTATCGCGGAATGAGTTGTCGCCCTGGAGCCGGTTCTCCTCCGGCACCCGACAGTTATCGAGCGTGATCACGCCGTTCTGCACGACGCGCAGCGCGACCTTGCGCTCGATCTTCTGTACCGAGAAACCCGGCGCCGTCTTGTTCTCGACAATGAAGCCTTTGACCTGGTTGTCCGCCTCGTCCCGCGCCCAGATGATGGACAGATCGCACCAGGGCGAGTTGCCGATCCAGCGCTTCTGGCCGTTCAGCACCCACTCGTCTCCTTCGCGCCGCGCCGTGGTCAGAAGACCTCCACCGGCGCCCGACCCCACCAGGGGCTCGGTCAATCCGAAGCACCCGATCTTCTCGAGCCGCGCCATAGGGGGCAGCCACTTCTGCTTCTGCTCTTCCGAGCCGCCCAGATAGATCGAGCCCATGGCCAGCCCGCTGTGCACGCCATAGAAAGTCGCGATCGAGGCGTCGACTCGCGCCATCTCCATGGCAATGAAGCCGTCCAGCAAGGTGCTGCCACCCGGACAGCCATAGCCCTCGAAGCCGACGCCCGCGATGTTGAGTTCGGCGATTCCCGGCAGTAGCTCGAAAGGAAACGCGTCCTCCGCCCAGAACTTGTTGATGACCGGGGCGACTTTCGTCTCCATGAACGTGCGCACCTTCGTGAGAAGCGCCCGCTCTGAATCGCTCAGGTGCTCGGCGACGAGATAGAAATCGCTATCGGGGGCCGGCAGAGCGGGAGCCGGTTTTCTGGCTGTGGCATTGGCTGACATGAGGGCTCCGAAAGACTGTGTGATTCCAGGAATGGGGAGTGTCGGCGGACTGTCCTCGTCGTGTGTCACCTGCATCAGGCCGGTCCGTGCCCAGTACGCTGTAACGTCGAAACCCGGCTTGTCCGCTTCGGGACCGACAGACCCGTATCCGGTAATGTCCGCGTAGATCAGACGCGGGTTCAATGGGGCGATCTCCTCATACGTGAGACCGAGCCCCTTTCTGACCTTGGGCGGATAATTCGTGACCAGGACGTCCGCCCACCTCGCGAGTCGGATCAGGACCTCCCGCGCCGCTGGACTCTTGAGGTCCAGCGCGATGCTGCGTTTATTCCGGTTGGTCAACTGCCAGGCGTAGTTGCGCTCGCAGACCGGATTCGGCGGCGTGGCATAGAAGTAGCGGTACGGGTCTCCCCTTCCGGGCGGCTCCACTTTGACCACTGTGGCGCCGAAGTCCGAAAGAATCGTGGTGGCGGCCGGTCCCGCGATATAACTCGCGAGATCCACGACTTTCAGGTCGGAGAAAATATTTCCGGCCGATGACATGCGTATGGCCTTCGATGTGTGCGGTGAGTGTGCCGGCAGTTTGTCGATTCCGGCGTCAAGTTGGAATTGGAAGAACCGCACATCGCGTTGTGAATTCTCACAACGACACTGGCCCGCCCCGCGCTCATTTTTCAGTCACAGCTTATTGAGGATCGCAGTCCCGTCTGGAGTGCCTAATCCTGTACACGCGTTCCAGCCCGGACCTGCGTTGTACCCCTGCAAGGTATTCATGATGGTGTTTGTTCCGTCCGTAACGTCGACGACCACGCCGTTCGCCGCATTCGCGTACAGGAAGGGGTTCAGGAAGCCTACATTCTTACCCTTCGCCTGGTTGAGCCTGGCAATCAGAGCGGCCATGAGTGGCGCGACGGCGCTGGTGCCACCCGATCTCACTTCGGACGAATCCACGCGAACGAGGTAATTCCTGGCGCTCATCGCGATGTCCGGCACGCCACGGCCGGGCTGTCCACTCACGAGGCAGACCGGAACGTTCGCATTGGACTGATAGTCGGGCACGGGGAAGACCTTGCTGATACCGCCTCCACTGGCCCATCCGCCACCCCCCTTAACATTCACATCGAACGGGGTGTTGTCATTCCATACCACGTCCTTGCCGGAGACGGGATCAATTTGGGTGCCACCACAACTCAGGACCAAGTCGTCGCTCGAGGGATGATTGACGTGGACTTGATGATCCCAATCACTCGCGCCGAGGTCGGCTGGACCATGATCTCCCGAGGCGGCACATACCGTGATGCCCAAATTGGCGGCCGCCGCGAACACCTCGTGGCACGCAGCAATCCCCTGTGGGTCATTAGAAACCTCGGGGCCGCCCCAACTGATCGAGATCACGCTGGGCTTTCTTTCCGTATCATGCACGGCGGCGGCGATAGCGTCGATAAATCCCTGCTCAGTGCTCGGCGCGAAGTAGACAACGATATTGGCCTTGGGCACCACTGCACCGGCGACCAGGATGTCCAACATCACCTCGCCGTCGTCGGAGCGCGATGTCGCCGGGCTGTTGGCGGCGTGATCGACCGAAACCGCCGTGACCGTGGGCACGGGTAAGCCGAGGTTCTGAAAGTAAACCTGCAGATCGCTGTCCTGAAACCCACCGCCGAATTCAATCAGCGCAATGGTTTGCCCCGAGCCGTCGAGGGTCGCATCTCCCTGTTGAGTCGGGAAGTTGTAGCGTGTCGCATATTGCGTCGACGGCACGCCGTGGCCCGTGCCGGGATCGGTGATTGCAGCACTCTTGAGGTGATGTGGCGCTCGATGCTTGCGGCGTGTATCGAAACCGAAAATGCCGCTGATCAGGGGAGCCAGTTCCTGAGGGACCCGAATCTCGCCGCGCCGGCCGCGATAGGTGCCCGTAGAATGGTGATACAGCTGGACGTCGGCGTGAAACGCGTTGAGCAGATCTCCCAGTCTGCCTGTGAGCACCAACGACCGCCGCGCGGGACTTCGGTGCACGACCGTCAGGTTGTGCGTCTGTGCGAAGTGTTCAATGGCGTCGAGATCGGTCGGTTCGGCTCCGTGCTGGTCCGCCAGATCCTGGTGAGTCAGGTATTGCCTCTGCGCCAGGGGCTGACGGGCCAGTTCATAGGCCTTCGAAATCAACTTTTTGGGGTCCCCTCGCGAGCGCAGGCGGACGGTAACGCTCGATATCTCATTCGGATCCACCGGGCCCGCCGGTTGAGAGGCCGGCAACAGCGCCTGCTGACTTCCAGTTATCGGTGAATACACCGTCATGACAATCCCTGTTGTTTTATTCTGAGCGATGCGTTCGTGCCTGGAAGGGCGCAGGAGTGACTATTACGATGGCGAGATTTTAGCAGGCGGCGCTTCTGCGCGGAAAATAAAGTGGGCGCGAGCGGTCCGAGTAAAGAGCCCGCCGCAGGACGGGGGTGCGACGACCCATTGACGGCCGGTCAAAAGCTCTCGCCGACCAACTCCTCACTCTTCTTCCAAAGCGCTGCCGCGTTGCGCGCATCCAGTGCATAGCTGCGCACTCCTTCGCTGACGGCGCTGATGGTGACATCGTCCGCAACGACCTGCCCGACGTGGCAATTCTCGCAGTAGCGTCCCCCGATCTCCTCCGGCGATCCCCTGATCGCGGTCCAGATGGAGGTCGCCGCGCCCTGGGGAATGGACTTGTACTGAAAAGGCGGCTTGCCCTCCGCGGCGAGTTGCTTGTTCAGCTGGTCGACGATTTGCCCCAGGGCGGCGGCATCCATGTGGCGACCCAGTTCGGTGCGGATGCCACCCGGATGGACCGCCGCGGCGCGAATACCACGCCCCCGGTGGCGCTGGTCAAAAGCGACCGCGAAAAGAATGTTGGCTGTTTTCGAGCGTCCGTAGGCAATAAAGGGATGGTACGGTGTGCGCTCGAAGTTCGGATCCTCCAGGTCGACGTTGGCATAGCGGTGGCCTGCTGAGGATAGATTCACCAGCCGACCACCCTCGCGGATCAGCGGTGCGATCCGATTCACCAACACGAAGTGTCCCAGGTGATTGGTGCCAAACTGGGTCTCAAAACCATCTGTCGTGTGGCCGAAGGGCGTTGCCATGACGCCGGCATTGGCGATCACCACATCGAAGAGCTCCTTTTTCGCCAGCAACTCGCTCGCACAGCCGCGAACGCTGGCCAGATTGGCCAGATCGAGCGCGACAATCTCAAAGCGCCCGCCTGCGCTGGCTGAGTCCTTGCGCACTTGGGCCGTCGCGGCTTCAGCCTTGGCAATATCCCGCGCGGTCCCAACCACATGTGCGCCATGCGCCCCGAGCGCACGCGCGGTTTCGATTCCGAGGCCAGCGGAAACACCCGTTACCAGGATGCGCTTTCCGCGCAAATTGACGCCAGACAGCACATCATCGGTGGTCGAGTTTGCGTCGAATGTCTTAGCCATGTGCGTTCCTATTGACCCGCCGGGATGAAACGGATAAAAGCGGAGATACCCTCCGCTAAATAATAAGCGGAGACACTCTCCGAGTGCAAATGATTTCCATGGCCAAGAAGAAAGCCAAGACGACTCAACGCAAGCCGCGGGCCGACGGCGAGCGCAACCGCGAGCGCATCCTGCAGGTCGCCAAGCTGGCTTTTACCCGCTCAGGAGCTGACATCTCATTGGATGATGTCGCCAAGCAGGCTGAGGTCGGACCCGGGACCCTGTATCGGCACTTCGCGACTCGGGAGGCGCTTCTGGAGGCGGTCTATCGCACCGAAGTCGAGCGTCTGGCCGCTGCCGAACGCGAATTCTCGGTCACCCTCCCCCCGGTTGACGCCCTACGCGCCTGGATGTTGTTGTTTGTGGATTACATCGCCACCAAGCAACTCATCGCCCCGGCAGTCAACACGCTGTTCGAAAAGCCCTCCAAGCTGTTCGAGCCATCCGGCGCCTTGATCAAGGGAGCGATCAATTCCCTGGTGCAGCGAGCCATTGAGAGCGGCGATATCCGTCCTGATCTCGATCCCATCGACCTGCTGCGCGCGTTGGTTGGCGTCTCCAATGTGGCTTCCACACCGGACTGGCCCGAGAGTGCCCGCAGGCTGGTGCACATTCTCCTGGCAGGGTCCCGACCGACGTCAGACGCCGCCGCCAGCCGGGCTAACGGGATTACGCCTCAACCAAAGTAATATATTGGGAGCGTTCCTTATGGACCTGGATTAGCTCAGCAACACCTCGATCGAAGGTAGCTAGCTTGCCTTTGTGATGCTGAACCAACGCGACAAGATAGGCGTCAGTGACCTGTCGATGACCTACCAGTGCCATGCTAGTAAAGATTTTTGCCTCCGCCGGCGCGACATCGTCGGCCCAGAAGCGATGCCCCGATATCGCAACAATTTTCTGCAATACCTGTAGCGCCGCGTGCGGCGTAACGGCATCGGCGATGATCTTGGGGTTAGATGAAATGCGGATGAACGCGGCCTGCGTCACAGGACATGTTGCCCAGCCGCTGTGCCCAACGCCTTGGAACCACTCATGTGCCTTGGCATGATGAACATGCTGGGGCCATGCCAGGGCAATCAACAGATTGGTATCGAGTAGATATGCCACTCACCCCTCATCCTCGTCACGGCGGACGTCCTCAGGCGTCAGCGGAGCTGCGCCTTTCGATACCTGAAACACCGGGAAACCCTGGCGCGTTCCTACTCGGCTACGCGCTTCGAGACCTCGGCGCGCGAGCTCCGAAATCACCTCGCCGATACTCTTGGACTTCGCGGCTGCAATTTGGCGCGCAGCGTTCAAGATATCGGCGTCGATCTTGAGAGTAGTCCGCATATGAGTCGGCCTTTCAGGGGAGAAAGTGGGTTGACATCATAGCATCAGCACATCACAGCATCAACCCAGCTTTCAAGGCTAAGGCCGATCACTCCATTCTCGAGTTTGCATCTACTTATTATTGTAAGTTATTGAATAATGGGTAATATTTACGGAGGGTTGACGCCCAACCTCGGTGTCGTAATGGGCCACGAGGCCCACACGCCGACGGCCAACATCAAACTCGAGGCAACTGCTCTCCCGGTACCCACCATCCATGGATCTGCCCGACGACCCGCGTCGGGAGCCTGACGGTGGCGATGGGGCCATCGCCAAGCCGTTCAGCGTCGAACACGAGCAGGTCGGAGCGGCCGCCCTCCTTCATACGGGTGGCAACGCCCATGAGGTAGCCCGAGGCTTCTGGAGCACTCTTGCTCTTCGGCGCGAAACAGGCTTCCGCGAGCGTCGTGCCCGGAGGCGCCTTGTAGATCTGGCTGGTGCGGGTTTGATGATCGAAGCGCGCATAGCAGTTACTGCCACCGAACATCGGCGAGCCAACCTCCTGGCACGGCAGGAACCCGAATCGGTAAGGCACGGTGAGATATCGATCGTCGATCCGCGGCAGCGCGCCGAGGTAGTTCGCGTACAGGGTCTCGATCTGATAGTCCTTGGGCGTCTTGTGCGAGAGGTCAACGGACAACCGCGTGATGCGGCTCGAGCCGCGCATCGGGTCCCACTTCGTGTCATCCCGGAACGGCATGAAGGGAAACGGGTTGAACTCGGACATCTCCACGTCGACGACGATCTTGTGTCCGTCGTCGAAGGCACCCATAACGTGGGTGGAACTGCGTGTGGGTCCTTTCACCCACTGGATCTCTTTGCCATCGCCGCCCCGGCGCATGAAGCCAAAGTAGGTGGGCTTCGTGCCGTCCCAGGACCAGTGGATGCCACCGCGCTTCATCTGTTCGTGATCGATGGCCAGCGGGAAAACGTAGAACACAACATGTTTCTGCGTCACGGCGAAGTCGTGCAACATGCCGACGTAAGGCACCTTGATCCACGTGTTCCAGACACGCTTGCCCTCCGGGGTGTACTCGAAGACGTTCACCTCGTCGGAACCGAAGCCCCTCCCCTCGTAGCCGAAGGCAATCATGTTGCCGGTGACCGCGTCGACTTTGGGGTGCGCTGTGAAGGTCTTGCTCTCGAGCTGGCCGTCGAAGGTGTAGTAGTCGTCGACCGTCTCTAGCGTTAGCGGATTCAAGGCTACGGGTGGGCTGTCTTCCTTAAATGCCAACAATTTTTCGCGCCAATAGAGGATGTGCGTGTTGGCCGTACCGCGGCTGACGTCCTGGACGCTCGGGTCGTCCGTTGACGGGTTGCGGTACATCGGAAAGAGGATCTTGTGAGCCGCGGCCTGCGCCTTGTAGCGCTGGTTACGCGCATAGCGGCTTCTGAAGCTGACACGTCCGTTCTCGAACCGAAACATACTCACGTGCCCCTCGCCGTCGAAGGGGATGTTGTGCGGGTTCATCGGGTACTGGGCGTCGGGACCGACCCGATAGAATATGCCGTGCAGATCCGCGGGCAGCTTTCCCTCGATTTCGCAATCGGTCACGTCGCACTCGAGGCGGAACAGGCTCGGAGGCGCCGGGGCTCCCGGCGGGGGCATGCCGGCGGTGTCGCGCGGGTTCGTCTCCGACAGCGGCGCTCCGGGCGCCTGCGCCTGCGTGGAGGTGGACTCAACCATGCCCAAGGCGGCGGCTGCGCCCAGCGCGCTACCCACGAAACTACGGCGGGTGGGCGTCGCGGACGTACCGGAGTCCACCGGATCATTGCTGGAGTGCTTTTGTGTCATGGCGAAGAAGCGGTTCAGGGTGACGAGCGGAGATCGCAACTATACACCGGTATAAAGTACGGGTGCCCAATCGCGAGCCGCAAACCACGCCGTGGTCGGCTTGAGAACTGACATCTTGCATGGAACGTACGAGGCTGCTGGCGGATGGCATTCAGGACGAAAATGGCCGCTGCCTCGTGCGTCGTAATTCAGCCTACTCGGTTCGCCTCCTATCGCGCCTTCGCCCAAAGCTCGAAGCGGTCCTTGGTCTCCCACAGGTGTGGCGACGGTTTATCGTAATCCTCGAGCCTTACCATCTCGGCTGTCAGATGCTCGCCCTGGAGCTCGAAGCGGATGTAGTGAAAGTTAGGAAAGCCGGGGACCCGATATCGATCGGCGCGACCGCGAAAGGCCGCAAACGGTTTGGCACCGCCTCCGCCAGAGACCAGGTAGGTGACTTTGTCCCGCTCAAACCGCTCGTAATTGTGAACATGACCGCTGCAGACAATGAACCGGGTGGGTGACCGGCCTGCGATGGTCTTCAAGTAGCGCGTCAGCGTCCGCTCGTTCGAGCGCACGATCAGGAACCCCTGATCCGCTACAGGCGGGTGGTGAAGCGTTATAACCACAAAGCGAACGTCGCCCGGGAGAGCGTCGATTTGTTGCTCCAACCACTGGCGCTGCTCACTGCCGGGAAGTAACGATGAGTTACTGTCGAGAGCGAAAGCACGAACCTTCGCGCCCAGGGCGACGGAATACCAGCGGTGCCCGCGAAATTCCGGAAAGGCCTGCCACCAGTTCTCGAGGCAATCGGCTACCTCACACTCCGAGAACTCGTGATTGCCGAGCACCGGGTAGAGGCGTAAGTGTTGTTCGCGCCACAGCGTGGTCTCTTGGTCAAACACACGATAGTCAGCTTTATCCCCGCCATGCCAAGGCACATCACCTGTCAGAAAAAGTGCATCCGGGTGCTCGGAGGCCACCTTCGCCACCAGCGCGCGACGTGGTCCTGGGGCGGCTGCGACGGTCTCGCTCGAATCGGTAAAGCGCATGTCGCCGTAAACGACGAAAACGATCGGGTTTCCGAGTCCTGCATCGGGGACGCTGACGGGATCCGCCGCGGGTGTCGCGGGTGTTGTGGGCGGGACAGCGGGATCGGGCTGGGCCGCGTGCGCGGCGCAGACTTGGAGCGAGAGCGCGAATAGAAAACAGAGGCCGATGACCGCGTTGTTCGTGTTATTCGTGGTGTCGACCATGCGGGCTCCCCATGACGGTTGGGGGCATCTTACACGCGTATGCGCGCTACGCGGCAGCGCACGAATACCAGGAGCAGCAGGACGAACCGCTGTACTGTCGCGACTACCGCTCCTGCTTGTCCGCCATCGGATCCGCGTGACGATGCACGAGCTTCCAGTCACCGTCGACTCGGCGAAACAGCTCGGTGATCCGCAGCTTCATTTCCATGGGTTCAGAACGGCCCTGAATCTTCACTTTCGCGCTCTGGAAACCGGTCCAGAAGGCGACGTCCCCGCTCGAACCGCTTTGAATAACCTCGAGTGACGTCTCGCCACCGCCGCCGAACGCCTTTACATCCTTGTCGTACCGAGCAAGCACGGGTTGTGCGCCTTGTTCGCAGCCTCCATTCGGTGGGAAGAAACTCACCTGACCGCTTTGCGCGGCGATTGCATCCAGCGGCGCGGGATCTCCGCTTACGTAAGCGCTCGCCGCGCGCGCACGGCGCTTCATGAAGTCGTCGAAGCTGATCGATTGGCCATGTGATGTGGACGTGCGCGCTATCCAGCCCGCGAACTCCGTCATGAATTTCTTGAGGAAGCCGCGCATTTCCTCGTTCTTGAGCTGCCCTTTGTCGTCGAATAGCTCGCCGGCTTTCGCGATGTATGCCTCCGGCTGCTGCATGACCAACAGGTTGAGGAACACGAACGTCTGCCGAAGCGCGTGATTCGCGCCGAAGGCACCCAAGTTGTACGGCGTCACACTGACGACAGCCGCGGGCAAGCCGTCGAACAGATTCTTCCCGGAAGGGCGCGAACCCACATCTACTGCGTTCTTCAGACATCCCGGCATCGAGCGGTTGTATTCAGGCGTCACGAACAGTACGGCCTTCGCTTTACTGAGCTCACTGCGAAAGCGCACCCAGCCGGGTGGCGGCTCGCTCTCGTCGAGGTCCTCGTTATACAACGGCAGGTCGCCAATCTCGACAATACGACAGCCAAGCGAAACGGGGGCGTAACCAATCAGCGCTTGCGCAACCTTACGGCTGAAGGACTGCTTACGCAGACTTCCCACCAGCACTACAACGTCTACGCTTGCTGCCATGGTAGGGCCCTCCATCGGAAACTGAAGGGCAAACGAGTGCTCTGCCGAATTGTTCCGTAGACGCTTTGCGGAGGAGTCGCAACGACTCGTCGAGACGGAGCGCCGGGCGAGTTTCGGCGCCGGCAGCGCTCACCAGCCTTTAGAGCATCTCGAGCGGTCGCTTCCGTGTCGGCGGTGGAAAGGCGCGATCGAGCTCCGCGAGATCTTGCCGGGTGAGGTGAATGTCGAGCGCGGCACGGTTTTCGCGAGTGTGGGCAACCTTTCCTGTGCGGGGAATCGCGATGACGTCTTCGGCCCGAAGTACCCAGGCCAGCGCAATCTGAGTTGGTGTCGCGGCATGCCGGTCGGCGACCGCGCGTACCGCCGGGTGGCCGAGCAACCGGCCCTGCTCTATCGGTGAGTAAGCCATCACCGGGAGTCGACGCGGACGCGCCTGGCACCAGGGCAACAGATCATGCTCAACCCCGCGACGTGTCAGGTTGTACAGCACCTGGTTGGTTGCGACATTCCCACCGCCGGTTAGGCAGACGAGTTCCTCCAGATCGGGGACGTCGAAATTACTAACGCCCCAATAGCGGATCTTGCCCGCGCGAAGCAGAGACTCGAACCCGGACAACGTTTCCTCCAACGCTACGGCCCCCCGCCAATGCAGCAGATAGAGGTCGACGCGGTCGGTCTTGAGGCGTTTCAGACTACTCTCGCACGCCGAGACGGTTCCGCGCGCGGTGGCGTTTTGCGGGAGGACCTTGGTCACCAGGAAAACCTCTTCTCGTCGACCGTTTATGGCCTCACCCACGAGGATCTCAGCCGCGCCCGAGCCATACATCTCGGCCGTATCGATCAAGGTCATGTTCAGATCGAGACCCAGGCGCAGGGCTTCGATTTCAGCCAGTCGCTGCCGTGGATCGTCACCGAGGTTCCAGGTGCCCTGCCCTAGTACGGGGATGGTCTCGCCCGAGGGCAGCGTGGCGGTCGGCATGGGCGTGCTGGTTGCAAGTGACATGTCAGGGATCCGTCGTAAGTCTGAGGTCACGAGTGGATGTCGCATTCGCGCGCAGCGCATACTCCTCCGTGAGGTCGCCGACAAGTGGCTCGCGCTCGCCCTCCGGCACGAGTCGCGACAGAATCCACATCGCCACATGCAGGACGCGTTGATGCATCACGTGGGTTGCAGGCTTTTCAGGCCCGCACTCATCTTTAGAATGATCTCATGCGTGTTTCGCAAAGCGCCTTCGCCATCGGCCGTCATGCGAAAGTAGCGCTTCGCTCGGCCGCCGCGCTCTGCCGTGGGTTCTCCCGCATGCGATTTGATGAAGCCCTTCGACTCCAGCCGTGCGAGCGTTGCGTACACGGCGCCGATCGAGATGTCGCGCCCGGTCGCGCACTCGATTTCCCGGCGGACCGTCATGCCATAGGCATCCGAAGCCAGACGCATCACGGCGAGCAGCCACGTGGCGAGTCGGCTCATCCTTGTTCTCATCGCGACACTCTCCATTGGTATCGCCACTGCGAGGTACACCATGGCTACCGAACCGGCAATCACGACGTATGGCCAGAGAAACGCGCAGGCACCCAGCCAGCTGAATCTGTTTTCGTTCCTCGTGGGCAAGTGGAGAGGCACCGGCAAAACCAAACTCGCGGACGGAAGCTCTACCCAGTTCGAGTTGACCTGGATCGGCCGCTACATCTTGAACGGCATGGCGATAGCGGACGAGTTCCACTCGCTTGCTCCGGATGGCAGCCCTTATCTCGGGATCAGCATTCGTCACTTCGATTCGAAGCATGACTCGTGGGTCATCGAGTACCTCAATGTCTCGAATTCATTTCTCCGCAGGCAGGTGAATCCACAATCAGGGTCCGTGAGTGTCGATACCCACACCATTGTCGTCATTTCCGAGGATGCGCAGACCCGGATTCGGGAGAACTACCGGGTAGCGGATCAGAACCACTTCACCTACAGCACAGACATGTCCCACGATGGAGGCCGAAGCTGGGACCCCGTATCGATTGAAATGACGTTGGAGAGAGTCGAATGACACTTCGTGACTACATCCGCGGCGGCTGGCTCGCGCCAACTCGCTGGGCGCCTCCTGAGCGGAATTGCCGATCGCGCGCGCGTTGCAGGAGAACCTTTGCCACCGACCGGCGAGCCTCGGCCTCGCTCGTTCCGGGCGAAAATTCAAAGACCTCCGATGCATCGAAGGGATTTCTGATTCGGACGATCGGGCCAATCGACTCCGCGGGCCGGCGTGGGGTGGCGGCAGCCGGGCCGGAAAGATTGATGGCAGCGGTGATTGCCGACCGCCCTACTTCTGCCCGATGCGCAGCACTGCCTAGTGCCATCACCGCAGCGGCGATGCCGAGAACGCCGGCTACACGCGCCAGCGGCCACCTATCCATCCGTGGGGCGCCGCGGGCAATTGAGCTCACTTCTGTCACGACGGGTTCGGCGCAGGTTAACATTGCCTCCCCCAGAGGCGCGGGAGCACCTTCCTCCTCAGGGAGTCGCGATAACGTGAGAAGGTCCTGCGGGCTCAACTCCAACTCAATGGTGTCTTCGCCGGGATCGTCAGGGAATCCTCCTGGGCCGGCTTCAAACGCGCTCATCATTGCAGCGCATTGCGTTCGCGTTGACGCGATCGCAAGCAACTCATGAGGCGCACCGAGCTACAACTGAGCAGCACTGTTGCGCGCCAGGCCAGGCAGGCGAATAGGTCTCAACGTCCTCCACAACAAAGGCCGCTGCAGTGAGCTCGCGCAGCAGAACGGATTCGTCGAGAAGATGGATGGGAAAGGCTGTGACCATCGGCTGCGAACAATGCGGCAAGGGCTTGTCGAAATACCCCGGCCAAGGGTATCGCGCCATGTTGCGACGGCGAAACTCAGGTTGAAATGCCGCCCACGCAGGGCCCGCCGGCGTGAAGGTGCTAACAAATAACTTACCGTCCGGATAAAGCCACCGAAAGAACTTTCGGAGCGCTTGCGTAAGAGCTACAGGGTCAAGACGGTGCAACACGCGTGCGGCATGTACGGCGGAAAAATGAGTTGCCTTGAACTCCAGATCCGCCAGTGTCGATAGTCGCACTTTCAGACGTCGGAAATGCTCCGAGGGAATGCGTCCGATCATCAGCCCCATTGCAACTTCGTCAGGATCGACGGCTACAACATGTCCACCCCGTGCGAGTACGGACATTGTGGCAACACCGTCCCCACATCCCACATCGAGTGATGCAGACGGTGCGTCCCGCGCCCAGATCGCAAATTTGAGCGAGAGCCGGTCAAGAGCGGGGCTCATCTGCTCGGCCGGCGAGTAATCGATCGTCGCTGCCGCGAGCGTCCGTGGAGGCTTCGCCTGTGCATAGCGGGAACCTGATAGTCGATCCTCGATGCTCATTATCGGTCATATATGGGACTAATTAACCCACCAGTAGCAGAATTCGTGCCGCGATGTGGTTCGTCACTGGGCGCCTCTCGCCTAGTAGCAAGGAACGTTCTATGCTCGCGTTGATGCATCCGTGGGACGGTTGAGCCCGCATGCGTCCGCTTTACGCCCTAGAGTGAGCAAGTAAACGACAAACTATGGTGGGCCAAAGCCATTTGCAGAGTCGCCGGCGGGGAACCTGTGTGCCCACTGATGCCTTGAAGATTCGCAGCCCGCTCCACGACCTCCCCGGGCGAGCCCCAGCGGAGGCTGCAGGTTGTGTATATTCTGTCTCACATATGGAAGAAGCAACCCCGAGGCAAGCATTGGCAGCAGCGCGCCAGTGGCTCAAGCCCGCTATTCATGTACTTCTGCGATGCGGCGTGACTTGGCGTGAATTCGCCGAATTGGCAAAGTCGGTGTACGTGGAAGTCGCGACGGATCGGTTCGGAAAAAAAGGCAGACCCACCAACGTTTCGCGGACAGCGATGTTGACCGGGTTGCCGCGTCGGGATGTTCGCAAGCAGCGAGAGCGATTGGCTGAGGCTGACCCCGGACTCACCGGTTACGTCACCAAGGGTTCGTTGCTGCTGACGGCATGGCACCTGGATGCGGAGTTTTTGGATGGGAGAGGTAAGCCACGCCCGCTCCCGTTGGAAGGGGAACACCGATCCTTCGCAAGTCTGCTGAAGCGCTGCGGAGCGGGCGACGTGCGACCTATCACATTGCTCAAAGAGCTAGTGAGCGCCGGCGCGGTTCGATGGCGTCCGGATGGGCGCCTGCAAGTTCTTCAACGCCACTACATTCCGCACGCCATGGATGCAGGGTTGCTGCGACTGTGGGGTACGGTGCTCGCGGACGTCGCCATGACCTGCGATCACAATTTAACCCGCGGCCCTAAAGTCCACGCCAGGTTTGAGCGTGCAGCCGTCAATGCCCGTGTCTCGGCTAGTTCGGTTGCCGAGTTCCAGGAGTTTTTGGAGCGGGAAGGACAAGCTTTTCTGGAAAGGGTCGATGCCTGGCTCACCGCCCATCAGGCCGCAGACGAGCCCGAAGAGACTTCCACCGACATCACGCGATTGGGCGCTGGTGTGTATCACATCCAGGACTGACTGCCGCAGGGGAGAACACAGTATGAAAACACAACACGTCGCTCGATTCGGCCCCCGCTCACTCTTCGTCGGGCTCATCGCGACCGCAGTTCTTCTGGCTTACGGTGCGGGAAGTTCGGCCGGGATTCAGGGCACTGGCCGCCTGTACGTGACGGCGTTCGGGCGAATCACCGCCTTTGGCAGTATCTTCGTGAATGGCGTCGAATACGCGATAAACAACGCTCAGATTGACCTGGACGGTCGATCCGCCGGTCCCTCCCAATTGCAGATCGGACAGATCGTGACCGTGCAGGCCGCTCTCAATCCCAACAACACCGCTGGCACGGCCACGAATGTCTCTTTCACCGGCGACGTCGTGGGCCCCATCGCGCAGCTCGATCCAACACGACGCTCACTGACCGTGCTCGGGCAAACTATTCAACTCGACGATGCCACCTTGTTCGGGGAAGGAATTCAACCGGGCGGCATCGGAAGCCTTCAAAAGGGCATGATCCTGGAGATCAGCGGTTTCCCGGACGCGTCAGGAAATCTGCAGGCGTCGCGCATCGACCTGGTAGCGGGCGTGCCGCTTCAGGTCAGGGGGATCGTGCAGACACTCGATGCGAGCGCGCAGACCTTCAGGATCAACGACCTCACGATTGACTATAGCGGCGTCGTGCCGGGCGGAAAGCTTGTAAATGGAAGCACCGCGACCGTGCAAGCGGTCGAATTTCCCACCGCTGGGACCCTGCATGCCGCGCGGGTTCAGGCGTCCTCGGGAATTGGAGGAACAGCGAATGAGCAGGGGCAGCTTGAGGGTCTCATTACGAGCTTCAAGTCCGCTGATGAGTTCTACGTCGGCGATCAGTTGGTTCTGGCAAGTTCGAGCACTCATGTCGTGCTCCATGGCAAGCCGCTCGCACCCGATCTGGCGGTCAAGGTGATCGGTGTTTTTGCTGCATCCGGCGCGCTCATGGCTCGCGAGATACATGTGAAACCGCACCCATAGAGGTGAAACGGCACGCCAGCCGGCGCTGTATTGGCGGTTCGGCTCTACTGCGAGCCCTACAGCCGATGGGCCGGAGGGCTCGCAGCACCTGCAGTCAGGTTGCGTTACTGGCCGAGCAAAGTGAGGAACGACACTCCCGGCGTTCCGAGGCCTGTCACGTTATCCCAACCCGTATTCGTATGCTGGGTCGGAGAGCCCGAGTAATCATCAAAAGTCCGTAGAAAGTCAGCTGTGCCATTCGTCGCATCCACCCCGTTGACGTAGTTGCGGCGAGCGACGGCAGTCTTGACGCTGAGGACGTCATAGAAAGCGCTCGGGTTCGCGTAGAAGAGCGGGTTCGCAAACCCGTGTGGATGTCCGGCTTTCTGGTCAACGAGAGCCATCAGCCCGGCAAAGATGGGGCTGGCGAGGCTCGTGCCCCCGATCCGGTACTCGTCGTAGTAGGTTCCATCCGGAAATGTCTGTGTCTGCCCGACCAACAGGCCCGTCTGAGGATCGGCGAGCGCCGCAACGTCGGGAACCCCGCGACCGGAAAGATTGAGGCCGGCACTGCGTTGATAAGTCGGCTCCTCGAACAACTTGCTTACGCCACCGCCGGCGCCATACAGCCACGTCGTACGTGCGCAGACCGTCGATGACGAGCTGCAGCCGTAGCTACCGGTTCCCCAGCCGGTCTCGAGCGCACGCGTGTTGGCGGCACTAATAGCGAGGCTCGTACCTCCGACGGCGGTGACCCACGGACTTCCGGCCGGCCAGTCAACCGTAGCGTACCCGACCGTGCCACTCTCATCCCCATTGTCCCCGGACGAGAAATACACGCCGATACCCTCGATAGCCGCCTGAATCAGGGTGTCCTCCAAAGGCTTGACGTACCCCGGCGGCAGCAGCTCCGTGTTGAAACCGTAGGAGTTTGTCACGATCTGCGCCAACTGCTCGTCGACGACGTGATTCATCGCGGCATCGAGGTCCTGATAGTTGTTGGGTGCTCCCACGTATACGATCTTCGCGGCCGGTGCCATGCCGTGCACGGCTTCAACGTCCAATGTCTCCTCGCCGTACCACCCCTGAGGGTCTTGACGCGGATTCTGCGGGCGCTTGTACACGCCCGGGGGCACAACTTGCACCAACTGCGAAGGATTCATGGTCGGCAGTCCGCGATTAGCGGACCACTGATTGACGTCCTGGAGGATCGTAGGCGAGGCGTAGGCATCAATGATGGCGACGGTCTGACCCGCTCCATCATAACCGGAGATTCCATACGCTCCCTTGATCTGTTCGGGCGTGTATCCCTTGACAGCCCACGGCACTGAAGGAAGCGCCACGTCCCCGAAACCGGCTGGAAACGCGTACGGCGAAAGTAGCTGCGGCCAATAGAGAGGCAGCGGGGGCGCATTCCGGAAACCGGCCGATGGCGGAGCATTGGAATCGGTTCGGTGGTCAGTTTGGACGAACTGATAGCTCTCGTCGAGGCCGATGACGGCTCGCACAACATTCGCCAGGGAGGCGGGAATTGCAACATCGGCAGTCGGCGCGCGCACGATCTGCCCCTGCACCGCATAGTTTCCGAACGCGACGGCGAACGCCGTTTGCAGTTGGGCCACGGTGCCCTCGGCGCAGATGTAGTGTCCATTCTTCGGCGAGTACTGCACGCTGAAACCTTGTGCGCGCAGCCAGTTCTGCACCTTTGCGACGTCGTTGGCGGCCGGAGCGAACTGCTTTCGGAACTGTGTAGGCGTGAGGTAGTGACGGTATGAGGGACTCTTTGGATCCGACACAGATGCAGCGAGCGCAGCCGCTCCTCCCGAATCCGTCCAACCCAGATAGACGCGAAACCCCACATCGGTAGTCGGATCCGTACTACCCACGGGATTTTGGCTCTTTGCCCATGATGGGGCACTGCCTGTCAAAACAGTGGAAGCGGCGGGCGCTGCCTGTGTAGCGGATGTTGTGCAGACGCCGGCAGTGAGTAGCGTCAATGTCGTGGCGAGCATCGAGGTGGTTTTCATGCTTTTTCCTCTCCAACTCTGGGTGGTGAAACGCGCTCACGCGCCCCCTTCGGCTGACGTGAGCGGGTGTTCCGAGATGGCAGTCGGTTGATTCCCCTCCCTCTGGCTCGACCTCAATTCGTGCCACTGCTTCCATATATGAGACTACCTATCTCATATAGAGCTTATCACGGCCGGTTGCGGGTGTACTTTCTTGAAGTCCGCCCTGTGGAGTCGGCGCGGCGTCAGCTAGGCGGTCCCAATGAGCACTTCAACCACAGGTCCACGTAGACGGTACCGATACTCGCTTACGCCTCTTGCCCCTGTGGCCCGGGTGTCTACCAGGCGTGGCTCACCGATGACTTCCCGCAGCACGCCGCCTTGTCGTCCGAGGGGAATCCGCACCATCTCCTCAGGCCCGAACGGCTCAGGGCGCACGAACTCAACTACAACGTGCCTCGGGCCGCTCTCTGAGTTAGATGGGTCTTCGAATTCGAGCTTGCGGAGGCCCTCGCGAATCTCAGTGCATTTCCTGTTCATTATTTCCGACCCCTCGGTGTCATCTATTCTTGACCTGAGCGGCATTTGTGCAAGAACCGTATCATAAGAGGGTCATTTTGTCCCATATGTGGATTACTACGGCGACGGTGACGTCAACGTTAGCTGGAGCCGCGGAATCGGATTGCATTACAGCTGCGCTGTCGGTCGCCCCGCGGCGTCTCACGCGAAGGGCCGCGAGCAAGGCGAGAAAGGCCGGGATGAATCTCGGAGCGCAAACGTCGCCCAGGTCCTCGGTTGAGGCGCCTGTGGCGGCTCGAGCCCGGGAGTCCAGACCAGCGCGCATCAGATCTCTAAGCTGTCCAGTCCTCGCCCGACCATATGCCGTAGCACTCGGTGTGGAACCGGAGAGTCTTGGTCGTAAGCTCAGTGCGCAGTTCGACCTCACACTCAACCTGTTCGAAGTCAATGCTTCTGCTGCAACCCGAACAGAGCTTCCCGCTGCCCGGCCCCGCCCAGGTCGTCACGACATCGCCTGAGGCGAGCCGCCTCGTTTTCGGATTCTCTCGTGCGATGTCCCGCGCCCTCCCCTCGTTCATCCGGTTACGCCTCTGGGTCGCCCGGAAGGCGGGACGCTAAGTTCAAACGTCATGGCGCACCTCAGCGCGACTCTATTCTCTTCATATATGAGACCATCAGTCTCATGTAAACAAGTGTCTCCGGGTACAGACAACGTCAGCTCAACTGCGGATCTTTAGCTGGCGCGAGCCGCGGCCGGGAGGCCTAACACCGGGGCTGCGATCCTGAGCTGACCGAAGTTCAGCGCACGGGCTCCGGCCTGCGCTTACTCGCCGATGGGGCGCGATTCCGCCTTACTGCCTCCGGGCCAGCCGGTTCCGCGCATGTAACTCTGGGGACCTTCGAATACGGCCTCGACCCGAGTGATCTTGCCGTTCACGAACTTGAACATTTCCGTGTTGAGAATCTCGTTCGGGTACCGCATATTTTCGGGATACGGGACACGCCGCCCTTCGTAGGTCCAACTCTCCACGTTTCCCCGGCGCGTGAAATCGAAGACGGCGTAGACGATCTGTCGCCTGGTATCCACGATCGGAAAGTGTGCGTCTTCATAGCCCGTGATGAAGGTATAGGACTTGTAGGCGAGCTGCTTCGCACAGCCGAGGCCCAGGAGAAAAAAGCTGGGCACCGGCGGAGCGCCGTTTACAGACGGCGGCGGTTGAAGTTTCGGCACCGGCGCGTTGTCGTCCGGCCCGAGCGCCGACACCATGCCGTTTTCGAGTCGAATGCATGACTCGGCAAACGGTGCCAGATCACCATTATGGAAGGCGACGGCGCGCATGTATCCGAGCGCGCCCTTTTTCAAAGCTTCGCGCGAAAGCCGCGTCGATTCCGGCTCCGCCCGGTTCATGATTTCCATCCAGCTCGGATCCTGCGGCGGCATGTTCACTGTGCCGGCGGCATGACGGTCGACAACGGTTTCAATCTCGGTGATTTTCCGACCCGAGACCTTCAACCGCACGGCTAGAAAATCGGGGAAAGGGATTTCGTGGTTTTCCGTGATGGACAGATACGACGCAACCCCACCGGTCTCGGTATCGTACACATCGTGACGGTATTTCCCGTAGGAGTTGAAAGTCACCCACAACGCCTCGCCCAACGGAACTTCCGCGCCGTTTTCTGTGTACCGGTAATGCGCCGCCACTGGCACGAGCGAAGGATCGTGCTTCTCCATCGCGTTCAGATAGGTATCCATCATGCCTTTGAGGCAGGCCTCGTCGCATGCGACGGATGCTTGCACCGCCTTAACAGCATGAAGGGACGCGACAGCCAGCGCTCCCAGCAACAACCCTCTCGAGACCCAGGAAATGAACCAGCCGAAACGAAACGACTGCCTATTGAACGTTCTCATTGTTTCCTCGCGAGGTGAGTGCGCCTTAGGGTCGGGCGGGGCCCTTAGGTTAGTAGTCGGGCAGGTCCACGACGTGCCTCGTAGCGCACGGCCGCTATCCTGGGAAGGAACCCTCGGGGAATTCGGACTTCCCCTCGTCTGAAGACGCGTTTACGTTCAGCGCCGCCGGGATCCCACATAGGACCTCAGGGCTATCGATCGTCGCTCGGGCGCCAGTCGACGGCTCCAAAGCGCTCGTGTCCGAGCAGAGTGTAGCCCACACTGACGGTTCGAACGCTCTGATGCGAGTCACGGAGATTGACATAGCGGCCGTCGCGGGTTGTCTCCGAATATCGAACGGACAGGCCCTGCAGGCCAAGCACCCGCACAGTGAAGACGACATCGAACCGGTCGATGGTTTCGCTGCCGGTGCTCTCGGACGCGGCGAGTTTGCTGATGTAATAGCCCCGGGCGGAGGTATCGAGTGCTGCACGGTCGCCAAAAATCAGGCGCAGGGCCATGATTGACTCCGGAGCGATGCCATAATGATAGTTGCGCAGCCCCTCGCCGACCGGACTCGGCGACGTCACGCCGGCACCACGAATGACCCCGCCTCCCGCGTAACCAACACCGGTGAGCGCCGAACCCTGCAGGGCAACATTACGGGAAAGCCACCATTGGGCGGTCGTACCGAAGGCCGCGGCCGTGTTTGAAACACGGAAGATGTTGGGAGCGCTATAGTCATAAATTCCATAGACGCCCCACACGCCCCGGTAGGCCGGGCCGTCGGCGTAGTCGGTGCCGTAGAGAAGCCCGCGGCTGAAAATCGATTCGACGGTGTTGGCCGTATCCAGTGTCAGCTCGAAGTTGAAATAGTCGAAGGGACGCTCGTAGGTGTAGCCGGGCTTGCCCGGTAAGCCGTAGCCGACGGCGAACGTGGCGATGCCACTGCCGCGCTTCAAGGTCTGTGCCATTGGTGGCGCGCTCGGGTCCGCGTTGACGTTGACATCGGTCGTGTAATGCGTGCTGATATTGCCGCTGAGATCGATGCGGGTGAAGACAGCGGGCTGGAAGCTGCGGAAGACCGGTGAGAAGCGCTTCCCGTAGACGAGGCGGTTGAACCCTGTCGGGGGAGAGAGAACTGCCGCGCCGAGCTCGCGCCACCACCCGGGGGTTTCATCGCCACCCCCCTCCAGAAGAAGACTCGCCATGCGAAACAGCGGCTCGCCGAGAAAATTCCCGCCGATCCCGGTGGCGATCTGGTCGTTGATGGAGGGCGCGGTGTTCTCACCGGACTCCTCCCACAGGAGGCTGCCCGCGAAGGTGTAGGCTGATGCTTGCCAGAAATCCAGGCCGGCGGAGCGCGCCAGTCCCTGGTAAATCGAGCCCTGGTAGGGATGAAGAAACTGGTTGGTCGAGAACTTGTCGTTATCGATGACCCAGGAGCGATGCAGGTTCGCCTTCAGGTTGGTCCAGGGAGACGGATAAGTCGCGGCGTCGGCCTCATAGTGATCGAAGCGATTCAGCAGCAGCTCGTACGCCGGGATCTCGTAAGCGGGCACCAGGAAGCTACGTGACTCGCCCTTCCCCCAATTCGACACGGGAGTCGGCTCGGAGGCGTTGAAGGCGGTCGGTGCTTCTTTGGCGGGCGGCTCCTCCGCCCAGACGTCATCGGCCAGAGCCGTCCCGACGAATCCTGCACCCGGGGGCGCCACAAAAGTCGCTATCCAGAAGGTCGCAGCCCAGCGCCAGCGCCGCCGCGGGCCGCCTGGGCTTTGTCGTGTCAGGCGTCCCCCATTTCAGGCGTTCCCATGTTAGAGCAGCTTGTCGAGCGTAATCGGCAGGTCGCGGATACGGATGCCCGTCGCGTTGTACACAGCATTTGCAACAGCCGCGCCAACACCTGTAATTCCAATCTCTCCGATGCCACGCAAACCCATCGGACTGTGCGGATCGGGAATGTCGTTCCAGATCACGTCGATCTCTGGAACGTCCAGGTGAACCGGCACATGATATTCGGCCAGCGAGGGGTTCATGATCCGTCCGTGGCGCTCGTCGAACAGTGTTTCCTCAGTCAGCGCAAGCCCCAGCCCCATGATGATCCCGCCGCGGAACTGGCTCGCCGCTGTCTTCGGGTTGAGGATGCGACCGGTATCGAAAGAGCCGAGCCAGCGGGATACTCGTACTTCGCCGGTGATGGCATTGACACGCGCCTCGCAGAACTGCGCGCCGTAGGAAAACATCGAATGTTTCTTCATTTCGGAAGGCTCGGAGCCCGACCCGTCGCAGGTGATCTCGTCTTTACCGGAGCGCCGCAGAATCGAACTATAACTCTCGAAACGGGTGGGTCGTTTGCGGTCGCACAGACCTGCGTCACGCGCCTCGATCTGTGTTGGCTCGAGCCCAGCCAACGGCGAGCTCTTGCCCGCAAGCTGTAGAAGTTGCTCGAAGAGTTTCTCGGCCGCGGCGGTAACGGCCGCGACAATGGTGGCGCTTTGTGAGGATCCGCCCGCGACCGTACCGTTCGGCAAGGCCGAGTCGCCATATTCGAATGTCACCCGATCGACCGGCAGCCCCAACTTCTCCGCGGCAACTTGTGCCTGCACGGTCGCAGTCCCCATACCCATTTCATGGCTGCCCATCTGGACGACGGCGCGACCGTCGGCGGTCAGTCGAATTTTTGCCGCCCCGCCGGGCATGCGGTAGTACGGGTAAATTGCGGTTGCGACACCGTGTCCGATGAGCCAATCGCCGTCGCGCTGCGACCGAGGGGCTGAGCTACGTTTTGCCCAACCAAACTGCTGCGCTCCGCGTTCATAGGCTTCCAGCAGGGCTCTCTGGGAAAAAGCCAGCCCGGTCGTCGGATCCCGCTTCGGCTCGATCCGCCGCCGCAGCTCGATGGGATCGAGGTCCAACTCCACTGCCAGCTCATCGAGCGCGCTCTCCAGCGCGAAGGTACCGACCGACTCTCCCGGCGCCCGCATGAACGTGTTGGCGACCATGTCGATTTCGATGATCTCCTGGGAGATCAAATACGACTCAGCCGCGTAGAGGTGCCGCGCGGGAAAGGTGAATTGCTCCGGACAGTCGTTGTGAGTGGTCATCGCGGCAATGCCGGTGTGGATTAGCGAAGTGAGCTTGCCATCCTCACGCGCACCCAACGCCACCCGTTGCTCCGTCGTCGTGCGACCACCCGTGATCCGGAATACACCCTCGCGGGAAAGCGCGAGCCGGACGGGCTTGCCGAGCTGCCTCGCCGCGGCGGCCGCGAGAACGTGGTGATTCCACAAAGCCTTGTTGCCGAATCCTCCACCAACGAACGGTGACAGCACACGAACCTTTTCCTCCGGCAGACCAAACACGTGCGCGAGGCTGGATCGCGTGAGATGCACCATTTGCGTCGAGTCGTGCACAGTGAGCGCATCGCCATCCCAAGAGACGGTGACGGCGTGCGGCTCGATTGCACAATGGTTGTATCGGGGAGTTAGATAGATATGGTCAACACGTAACGGCGCTTTTGCAAGCGCGGCTTCGGCGTCTCCGACGGCGATCTTTGCCGGCTCACCCAACACGTTCTTCGGGGGCTTCGCCTTCGAGCGGTTTTCCTCGAACGAGATATCCGCTTTCTCGGGGCGGTACGTGACGCGAATCAGTGAGGCTGCGTAGTCGGCCTGCTCCTGGGTCTTAGCAACGACCAGGGCCACAGGTTGACCATTCCAATGAACGCTTGCGTCCTGCATCACCGGCAGGTTGCTCGCAGCCGCTCCTTGTGGGAACAGGGGTGGCGCCGCCAGCTTGGGCGCATTCTCGTGAGTCATCACGAACAGCACACCTGGTGCCGCTTTGGCGTCCACAGTCTCTATTGATGTGACACGGCCGCGCGCAATCCCGCTAAAACAGAGGGCGGCATAGGTGAGGTCCGGGAAAGGGATTTCCGCCGCGAAGCGGGCCTTACCGGTTACCTTCAGGGGCCCGTCAACCCGGGGAAGCGGTTGACCCACTACATTGGGCTGCTGTTCGCCGGCCCGCGGTAGTCCACGTCGGTTGTTGGGACGCCTCGCCGTCTTCAATGGTTTCCGTGCAGCGCCCATACGCTTTATCCTCCAACCAATTCACTCAGGCAAGCCACGATGGTTCGCCTGGCGAGCTCAATTTTGAAAGTGTTGCCGCCCCATCCCCGCGCCTGCTCCAATTCAGCGTCCGCGGCCGCCTTAAAATGAGAGGCTGACGCCTCAGTGCCCCGCAGAGCAGCCTCCGCCTTCCACGCCCGCCACGGCTTGTGCGCAACTCCACCCAACGCCAGCCGCACATCCTCTACAGTGCCATCGTCCGCAACTCGCATCGCCGCGGCGACCGACACGAGCGCGAATGCGTAGCTCGCACGATCGCGGATTTTTCGGTATGTCGAATTGCTCGCGAACGAACACGGCTGGATCTCAATCGCCGTAATGAGTTCCGCGGGGCCCAGCTCGGTCTCGATGTCAGGAGTCTCACCGGGCAGACGGTGAAGGTCAGTCAGTTTGATGGCACGCGTGCCTGCTGGGCCTTCCAGGTGGACGATTGCATCCAGGGCAGCGAGCGCCACGCACATATCCGATGGATGGGTGGCAATACATGCCGGCGAGGCACCCAGAATCGCGTGCATCCTGTTGAAACCCCCGACAGCATCACAGCCCGCACCGCGTGTGCGCTTGTTGCAGCGGGCCGATTCGTCATAGAAATACAAACAGCGGGTCCGCTGCAGGATATTTCCGCCGACGGTCGCCATATTGCGGATCTGACCGGATGCGCCCGCGAGGACCGCACGAGCCAGAAGCGGATAGCGCTGCCGAATCATTCGATCGGCGGCGAGCGCGGTGTTCTTGACCGCCGCTCCGATGATGACGCTGCCGTCCTCCCGCGCGGCGATCTCTTGAGACAGACCCGTTACATCGATCAGCGCTCGCGGTGTCTCGATCGTTTCACGCATCAGATCGACTAGATTCGTCCCTCCGCCAAGGTAACGAGTGCCGGTCTGTGCGGCGGCCAGCCGGATGGCCTCCGCGGGGTTGCGGGCACGCGCATAGTCGAATTGCATCATGGCCCTTCCTCCGCGGCGAAGACTTCTTGTATCGCACCGACAATGCCGTTGTAGGCGCCGCAGCGGCACAGATTTCCGCTCATCCTTTCGCGCAGCTCGTCGTGCGTCAGATCTATTGCATCGGCACATAGATCGTCCGTCAGCACACTCGGGAGCCCGCGCTCGAGCTCATCGGCCATCCCGATTGCCGAGCAAATCTGTCCCGGCGTGCAATAGCCGCACTGGAATCCATCATGCTGGATGAATGCGCGTTGCAGAGGGTGCAGCCCAGACCGTGTTGCCAATCCCTCGATGGTCGTGATCGAGCGGCCCTCGTACTGCACGGCCAGAGCGAGGCACGAGTTGATTCTCATCCCATCCACGAGAACGGTACAGGCACCGCAGGCGCCCTGGTTGCAACCCTTCTTCGTCCCGGAGAGATGCAAGTTGTCCCGCAGCAGATCCACAAGGGATGTGCGGGGGTCCAGCACGAGGTCATAATCTACGCCGTTGACCGTGAAGCGCATTGGCTCGCTCCCATGAATGAGCCCGAAAGAGCGTTGTGGGGTAGCAAGCAACCGGTGTACCCAGCTTGGAGTCGATAGCTCGACCCGCCCTATTCCGACGCGCGATGTTGGGCGTGATATCGCCGCGCGTGGGTCACAACAATACGGGATATCGCCACTGTTCCGCTTGCGCCTCGAGCTCCGATACCCGACTCAGCGTCGTGTCTGGGCTCAAGTTCACGCCCTCCAGGAGCAATAGCGCGCGAACTGGCGCGAGCGTGCTGTCGGTGAAGACGTCCGCAACGGCCGATCGCAGCGCCTGTACAGTCGCCTCCCCGGTTTGCGCCGAAGTAACGAAAGGCAAACAGGGGCTGCTCGGGGTCCAGTCGATGACTTTGACCTGCGATGTCAGGCGAGTGTGAAATCGTTGCAGATGCCCGAGGGTCACGCAATCGACCGCAGTGACGTCGGCCTCGCCCGCCGCGACGAGCTCGATGCTTTTGTGGTGAGAGCCGCTGAAACTGACCGACCGGAAAAAACGGGTGCCGCCTGAAACAGGCGCCAGCGCAGCCCGAAACAGGTTCATGCCGCTATTGGAGTCCGGCTCGTTCACCACACAGCGCCGCTCGCGCAGGTCCTCGAGGGAGTTCACGGGCTCGTCAGCGTGAACGACAATCGCGCTGCGATAGGAATCTGCAATGCAGCCCGGGGCGTTATAGCGCGGGGTGGAAATGATCCTCAGTCGCTCGCGAAGGGACTTGGAAACAGGATACTCGCAAGCTTGGCCAAACAGGAGCCCGGGGTGAACCCAGACTTCGCGGTGCCCCAGGTCTCGTGTCAGTCGCTCAGGCACTGGCGTGACGCCTTTTGTCCGCAGCCTTTGAACCAGTGCAGACCAGAACCGATCGTGCGCATCCCGTAACTCGGGAAAATCGTACATCGGCAAGGCGGCGATCCGGATCGGCACGACTTCTGCTGTGGTCATGCTCACCGCATGTCCGCTTCCAGGGCCGTCGACGGATGCTCCGCCGTGATGAACGGACGCAAGAGATACTCCCGGGCCACCTCGGCATAGCCATTAAATATCCTGCCAGCCCTCACGTTCGATTGGCGCATCTGCCTCCAGAGGCGGGGTAACTCGTACCACGGCACATGTGGATGGGCGTGATGTGCGACATGCAGGTTGTTGTTGAGGAAAATCAATGCCCAGAACGAATTAGCCTCCACGACGTTGGTGCGATGTGGAGAGTGATCATCGGCCCGATGCTCGGCGAACGAACGCAGATGGGTCAGGGCTATGCTCGGGTACACCACCAGCAGTAGATAAACAACGGGCGCTATATGGCAAACTTCGCAGATCCAGACCAATACCCCGGCCGTTCCCAGGGCGTGCGCAACCCAGATGCGCCGACGACGTCTGTCAGTGCGCGCGATCCTCAGCTCTTCCGACCAGAAGGTGATGATGGCAATGACCGGTCCCAAGATCAAACGACCGGCGAGCGTGCAGTTCCCCTGCAAGATGGCGCGGCGCAGCCGCCCCACTCGTGCAAGATGTCCTGGCGGCAGGTAAAACGACTCGGGATCATGCTCTACTTCGGTGAGGCGCCGGCCGGAGTGCCGGTGATGTTGAATGTGGGTCAGGCGATAGATGGGATAAGGAACCCACAACGAAAGCGGCAGTCCGCCGATCGCGGCGTTGATTCTCCTCGACCCGGTCGGGTGACCGTGAATGGTTTCGTGTTGCAAGGAGCCATACCATGTGAGCAGTACACTCCCGATGGGCGCGGCGAGCCACAGCGGCAGCCAGCGGAAAGAGAGGCTCCATAATACGAAACCGCAGAGAATGAGGCCTGCGACGCACAATGTGCGCCAGTTCAATCTGGATTGCATTCGGGGGAACAACCTCGGAAACACGCCGCAATGTTAGTGCCTGCGCGGTAACATTTGGGTTGGAGTCCCGTTCGCTTTGAGTTACCTGTCTTCTGGGAATAAGGACATTCCTGATTGAGCATGCCGCCCAGCCAGGGGCCCTGCGATGGAACAGTCCGGTGTCCGATCTTGGAGAATCTGCGTCCTCGGACGACACCGACCTTGGGTTCCGGCAATAAGAGGTATTGAAGACCAATGTGCTCAAGTCGGTGAACTGCAAGGGCCGCTCTTCAGACCAGGCCAACACGGTTCTGTTTGAAAACCCATGTCTGCCGATTCCCACATGTTCTCCAGTTCGCCGGCATGGCAGCTTTACCCCCGTTGGGCCGCAGAGCCTCACGAAACCCTAAGGGAATCAGGAACTCATTACCATGAATGGAAAACTCTTTCCGCGCAACCGTCTTGTCGTGCTGCTAGCCTCGATAGTGGCTCTGACATGCGGGACCGCTATTGCCGCAGACTTCACGGTCGTTAACAAGTGCAGTTACACGGTCTATCCCGGCATCTATCCGGCCACCTATGCCAATGGGGGCTGGCAAATGTCTCCCGGTACGCAAGTTAGCTTTACGCTCAACTCAGGCTGGATCGGCCGCATCTGGGGGCGCACTGGATGCAATGGTGCGAACCCCGCGGTCTGCTCCACCGGCCAGTGCGGTGGTGAAGGATTACAGTGTGCCGGCACGACGGGCGTGGCGGGCACCTCGCTCGCGGAATTCAACCTGAACGCCAATGGAACCGACTGGTACGACGTGAGCTACGTCGACGGATTCGACAACCCCATCGGTATCAGTATTTCCAACCCAAGTTGCGCGTCGCCGAACACCTGCAGCAGTACGCCGGTGAACGCGTGTTCCGGTGACCTGCGCAGCGGTGGTGACTGCCTCAGCCCGTGCACTGTTTTCAACACCGACCAGTTCTGCTGCCGTGGCGCCTATGGCACCCAGGCAACCTGCGTCGTGGCGAACTGGCCCGCGGCCGAGCAGTCGTTCGTCACGAACATCCACAACTCCTGCCCTGGCGAGTATGCATATGCCTACGACGATGCGAACGGACTACACACCTGCGCAACCGGGTCCAACTACACGGTGACCTTCTGCCCCGATGGCAGCGCTGGCGCCGGCGGCGCGAGCTTCAACGGCTCCCATACGCTGACTCCCGGGAACGCCACGGGGTCGCGGCTGGATGACTTCTTGGCAGACACGGCCAACGGCAGCCTGATCGACATCTACTCGGCCAACGGCAGCCCCGCTCAAACCTGGGTGTTTGCCAACAACGGCGTCGTACCCTCCGGCTACTATAACATCGCCATCTCCTTCGGCGCCTACTGCCTCACGGCCGCCGGATCCGAGCCGAACTCCGCCGTGAATATCCAGGGTTGCAACGGATCCGCGGGCCAGGCATGGGAGATCACCGGCAGCAGCGGCAACTACCAGCTTCATCCGGCCACCAACCCTGCTCTTTGCCTGGATGTCTATTATGGAGGGACCGCTAATGAGACGCCGGTATTGGCATACACGTGCACCGGCAATAACAACCAGAGCTGGGCCATCAACTAGGAATGAATGTGCACATGTTCAACAAACTCCCAGGTCTCGCTGTTTTCCTGCTGTCGGCAGCAGGTGCATACGGTTCGCAGCCGAGTGACGCCGACATCGCCAAGCTGAAGGATGACGTCGCGCGGCTCAGTACCCAACAGCAGCAGATCCTCGACAGCCTGGATGAGCTGAAGAAAATGATCAAAGGTCCGGGGCAGCCGGCCTTGAAGCCGCCGGCGACCATGAGCCTTGCTGGCGAGCCTTTCAAAGGGGAGCGCACCGCAACCTTGGCCATCATCGAGTATGCCGACTTTCAGTGTCCGTTTTGCCGGCATTTCGAGCACGACGTCTACCCGAAGAACAGCGACGGCTATATCAACACCGGCAAGGTGAAGTACTTCCATCGCGACATGCCACTCCCCTTTCACCAAGGAGCCATGCCGGCCGCGCGCGCAGCCCACTGCGCGTCCGAGCAGGGCAAGTTCTGGGA
>JAQGOE010000126.1 GCA_028293725.1 Gammaproteobacteria bacterium
CAGCGTGCTATGCTGGTTGCAAGCAGTGAGAGACGCGATATCTGGCAGGCAAAGTGACGCAGGAGATGGCACATGGGGTAAGCGTTCCAACGGGGTCGAAGGGGCAGGCCGACACGGCCGCGGCGCGTCCTCCTCAGCAGACCGTCCTCGTCGTCGAGGATGACGAGGAACTTCGCGTGCTGATGGCGCAGCAGCTCACCAAGGCGGGGTATCTGGTCCTCACCGCGGGTGATGGGCCGACGATGTTCACGGCGCTCAATGCGCACGGTGTTGATTTGATCGTGCTGGACCTGAACCTGCCGGGAGAGGACGGTTTGTCCCTCTGTCGCAGCACGCGCACCCGCCGCAACATTCCCATCATCATGGTGACGGCCCGCAGCGAGGCCGTGGACCGGGTCATCGGGCTGGAAGTCGGCGCCGACGACTACATCTCCAAGCCGTTCGACCCCAGAGAATTTCTGGCACGGGTGCGCAGTGTCCTCCGCCGCACCAGCGCCGCGCCCGGCCCGCAGGAGGCGGCGCCACCGAAGCGTGCCGTCTTTCGCGGCTGGACGCTCGACTTTACCAACCGGAGGCTGACGGATGCCAAAGGTCGCGCCGTCATCTTGTCGGGTGCCGAATTCAGCCTGCTCAAATTCCTCGTCGAACATGCCAACCAGGTGCTGACGCGAGAGCAACTCCTCACGCTGACCTCGCATCCGGCCTCGAGCGATGGCGCCGCCCAACGGCTTGCCGACCTGCAGATCAGCCGCTTGCGCCAGAAATTGGATGACGATGAGGCGCGAGCCACGGAGCTCATCATGACTGTCCGTGGCCAGGGTTATGTGCTCGCCACCGAGGTCACGTTCGAGTAATGCTACAGCGCTACTTCGGCTCCATGGCGGGGCGCCTCTTCCTCCTCCTGTTGGTCGGAGTCATGGGATCGGCGTCCATCGCCCTGGGAATGGCGAACGTGCGGCGGCAAGCGGACCTGCGACGTATTCAATTGGAGCGTCTCACCGAGCGCGTACAGGATTTCATCTCGCTGGTGAACGGCGCTCCGGCGCCTCTTCGAGCGGAGCTGATCGTTCGTGGCGCGACCGGCCTGCGCCCGGCAAGCGGCGAGGAGAAGGTCGAGAAGGCCGACACCGACCTCACCCGGTCGCTGAGTTCTCACCTGGGCGCCGGTATTCGCGCGGAATTCGCCGTACCGTGGAGTTGCTTTCCGCGGGGCGCCGAGCGGCGCGTCTACACGACGCTGGACTGCCGCCTGATTTCGGCCACCCTCGCCGACGGGTCTGGAACCAAAGTCGTCCTGTTGACACCGCAAGCGGATAACTTTGGGCTGCCGGGCCTCGATCCCGTGTTTCTGTCGATACTGGCCCTCGGCGTGGGCGGTCTCACCTTCTTTGCCGCGCGCATGGCGGCGGCACCGCTCAACGATCTGTCGCGCGCGGCGCGTGCCCTCGGCGGCGATCTTAATCGTCTGCCACTGCTCGAGCGCGGTCCACAAGAGGTGCGTGACGCCCTGCGTGCCTTCAACGCCATGCAGGTGAAGTTGCGCGATCACGTCGTCGAGCGTACTCACATCCTGGCGTCGATCACTCATGACCTTCAGACACCGCTCACCCGCTTGCGCCTGAAGATCGAGAAGGTTGCGGACATTGCGCTACGCAGCCGCTTGATAGACGACCTCGACCGGATGCAGGGTCTCATCCGCCAAGGCCTGGATTTTTCACGCGGCAACCAGACCCAGGAACCCTTCGTGCCCCTGGTGTTGGATTCTCTGCTCGAAAGCGTGGTGCACGACGCCGCCGACGCCGGGTGCACCGTGGCGTTGCTGGAACGCTCCGGCTGTGACGTCGAAGTCCGGCCGCAAGCGCTGCAGCGCTGCCTCGCCAACCTGCTGGAAAATGCCATCAAACATGGCGGTTCAGCCGAGGTTTCAGCCAGGCAGGTGAATGGCACGGTCGAGGTTCGGATCCGCGATCACGGACCGGGAATTCCGCCGGACCAGCTCGAAGCCGTATTCGAGCCCTTTGTCCGCTTGGGCTCCACACCCTCGCGCACCGCGACCGGTGTCGGCCTGGGCCTGACGATCGCGCGTCAACTGGCACAAAAGAACGACGCCGAACTGCTGTTGGCCAACCATCCGGACGGCGGCCTGGAAGCGTGCCTGATCCTATGCCGCGGCCTCGTGCCGGGCACGGGCACCGCTGCCGCGTCGGATCTGACATCGGCGTAGTTTTCACGGCGCTCCTGTAGTTCGCAGCTGCCACGCGGCCGCGCCTCTCCCGTCCATTCGCTCGTTAAAAGCGTCGTTGCAATCATCTGACGCCCGAAGCAATGGCGTTGCCCCGTGCATCTGCCGCGCCGCGGCCAAAGTGACGAACCATGTCATAAGTTGTAACGCGAAATAGAACAGACACAGAACGACAAACTTCGATGACTAAATAAATGCGTCATTTGGCGTCGCCATGTATTGACGCGATAAATTTTGAATACCTACTATGACTCAGCAACGGTAGGGGGACAGATCAATGGCGT
>JAQGOE010000053.1 GCA_028293725.1 Gammaproteobacteria bacterium
CGACACGGACCCGAAAGTCGCCAGCCTGTGCCGGATAGCCGAGGCCGCCGTGGCCCATGGCCGCTGGAAATTGATCTGTAAACCCCATCAATGATCGGTCCATATTGAATTGGAGCTGTTCAAACACCCACTGCAACATGTGGCGATCGGGGATTGACGAGGGGGACAGAATATGATGCGTTTGCCATTCGGGCGACCTGTTTTACGACACCGCGGCGCAACCTTGTTGGATGCAATCGGAAGGCCGGCTTCCAGGTCGCTGCTGCGGACATTCGGCGGCCTTGCCGTGCTGACAGGAACTGCGCACGCGCAGACGGCGCCATCCAATACCCAGGTCACCGAGGCGCAGCCGGCGACCGACGCGCTCGAGGAAGTCGTGGTCACTGCGCGCAAGCGCTCGGAGGTCCTGCAGGATATCCCGGAATCAATCCAGGCTTTCGGCGCCCGGGAGCTCGAAGACGCCCATATCACCAGACTCGACGATCTCGGCAACTTTGTCTCGAATCTGAACATCATGACCCGGGCCGACAACAATCCGGATGTCGTACTGCGCGGTGTGGGGTCGTTCGGCGTGGTGCGAGGCGTCGGATTCTATGCAAACGACGTGCAGCTCTTCGACGGCCAGACGGTCCGGCCGGATGATCTGGAACGGATCGAAGTGCTCAAGGGGCCGCAGGGCACTCTCTACGGCGGCAGCAATATCGGCGGCGCGATCAAGTACATCACCAAGCTGCCCAACGATACCTTCGAGGGCCGAGTGACGCTCGAGGCCGGAAATTACGACACCCAGACTGCTTCAGCGATGGTCTCGGGAGCCCTCTCACCAGGAGTGCTCGATGGGCGGGTGAGCGTGTATGGCTCGACGACCGGCGGCTACATCTACGACACGATACTGAACAAGATGGTCAATGGTGGCAACGAGCGGGGCGGGCGCATCACGCTTCTATACAAGCCTACGGACGCGACGACAGCCACTCTTTATCTCAACGGCGACCAGAACCACTCGGGTGCCGGCGCAAACATCTATTACCGACCCGCCTCCCCGCAGGACTACTCGCTGGACGTGACGGACGGCACGCAACCCGCCTACTCGCGCACCCTGTATTCGGCGACCCTCAAAGTCGATCACGATTTCAGCCAGAGCCTCGCGCTCACTTCGATCACCTCTTATTTCCGCTCGTACATCGATTCGGTCAACGACACCGACAAGGGGCCGCTGCCGCTGCTGACCAACACCGACCACTACTCGCATGACGTGTATAGCCAGGAGCTGCGCCTGGTCAATTCCGACCCCGGCGCCTTCAAATGGCTGGTGGGGCTGTTCGGACAGGTCAACAACAATTCCACCGCGGACACCAGCCACCAGTTCGCCGGCGATCCGTCGGACCCGGCGGCGAATTTCGCCGACCCGACGCAGTTCGTCGATCAATTCACGAACCCGGTGCAGCGCCACAACGAATACGCCCTGTTCGGCAGCGCCAACTACGACTGGGGCCCGTGGTCCTTCGAGACCGGGTTGCGGGTTGACTACAACGACAGCTCGATGACGGACCCCCTGTACGCTCTTTACAGGAGCCAGCACGGAACGGAAGTCCTGCCGAAGTTCTCCATCTCCTACCACTTCGACAAGGACATCATGGCCTATTCGACCGTTTCGCGCGGCTTCGAGCCGGGCGACCTGGTCGAGGGGTTCGACGTGGGCGGCAATCCGCTGCTCACCCTCTTCAAGCCAGAGACGACCTGGAATTACGAGTTGGGCCTGAAATCGACACTGCTCGATCGTGTGCGCTTCAACGCGGCGGCATTTTACATCCAGTACGACCAGCGGCTGTTTCAGACCAATGTGCTCGAAAGCGGCCAGCTGGTCGGTGTTACCGAGAATATCGGCTCGTCACACAACTACGGCGGTGAGTTCGACGTTTCGACGCGTCTTTGGCGGGAGTTGTTCGTCTCGGGCAGCTTCGGCGTCACCAAGGCGATCTGGGGCAATATCCCCATCTTCGATTCCGATCTCAACGAGCCGACCAATCTGTCGGGGCGCAGCGCAACCAACACGCCGTCATACCAGGGCTCGCTGTCGCTGGACTGGTCGCACCCGCTCACGGAGCATCTCGTTTTCGGTGCCCGCGTGGATGCCTCGTTCGTCGGCTACTCGTTCTGGGATGTCACGGATCACTATCGGCAGAATCCCTACCAGCTTCTCAATCTCGGCGCCCGCCTGGAAAGCGACCACTGGACCGTCTCGGCGCACGTCTCGAATCTCACCGATACGCGATACAACACTGCCTACATCAGCGCTGCCGAGCTGCAGGCGCCATTCAACGTCGCAGGCATCGGTGTGCCACGCCTCTGGACGGCAGCCGTCTCCTATCACTGGTAGAGGTAGGGCCGACTGACTCGCACCGGTCTCGCGGTGCGAGTCGTGAGCCGTTACTGCGGGGCCACCACGAGGATCTCGAAGGTGCCGGGCACGACGCTCGGATAGGGACTCGGCGGGACTGGCGGTCCAAATTTAGCGGCGGGCAGGTACACGCGCCCGCTGCTGACATCGACGGCGCCCAGACGCGTCCCCACCTGGGTGGCGAGGGTTTGAACGACTGCGATGTCGGTCGCGGTACGAACGGCGATTACACTCAACGTGCCGCTATCCGCAGCGGGAACGAACACGAGGTGGCGCTGCGGGTCAAACATCAGGGCGTCGGCACCCTTCCCTACTGTGAGACTGGCGGCTTCACGGCCGTCTTCGCGATGAAGGAACTTCACGACCCCGTTGTCGCACACCGAAATCAACAGGTCATCGTCCCGATCGTAAGCGAGGCCGGTGGGATCCTCGCAGCCCTTCAACGGGACATGCTTTACGACCTTACGCGCGGACACATCCACTGCCACGATCTCGTTCGTCTTTCCCCGATTGACGTTGATGTACAGTCCGCCCTTGCCATCGGCCGCGGCGAATTCGGGCTTCCCGCCGATGGGCACGCTGCCGATCACCTTGGCCTGTTCGATGTCGATGAGCAGCACCAGGCCTGACTCGCCGTTGATCGCCGCGAGCAGCCCGGAGTGCGGTTCCAGCACCAACGCATCGAGAGCGTGCATGCCGTTGACCGGGTTGTATTCGGCGGTGGGGATTGTTGCGATGACCTCTCCGGTGGCGCCCTTGAAGACCGTGACCGTTTTAGTCGAGCTATCGTCAACGGCGACCTTGCCGTCGCCAAGAGGCGCCACGCCATGTGTCGTCTTGCCGGTCACCAGGCCCGTCGTTATTTTGTTTGTTTTCAGATCCAACGCGGTGACGCCCTGCTGCGCAAGGTAGAGTCGGGCGGCGGACGCGTCGACGCTGGCGTAGTCCCAATTTTTGCCCGTTCCGGGGATACGATCGACGATGGAGTAACCCGGCGTCGCCGGTGTAGCGGCCGTGGCAACCGACCATGCCGCTGTCGTGGTGACGATTGCGTTCGCAATCTTCATGAAAATCTCCGGGGATAGGTCACGTTGGTGAATCCTGCGACGATCACATCGGCGGGGCGATTGTCGCTGTCGCAGAGTTGATCGACGATGTAGGGTGCGACGGAGTTGGCGAGCTGCTGCGCAGGGTCTTCCATCACGAACCGCAGACGCGTCATGACGGCACGGCGATCGTCCGGCGACCGCACGGCCGGCATCTCCCCGATCGAGCGGGTGCTGGCATCAATGACCGGCGCACTGTTGATCGCCGGCTCGAAAGCCGGATAGCCTGCAAACATTTCCCGGCCGACCTCGACGGTCGCCCGGGTACTGAACCAGATTTGGCGAAATTGGGCCTCCAGGGCGGCGCGACCGGCTGCGTCGCGCAGATCGGCCAGCACCAGCGAGGGAGCATGCGGAGCGATATAGAGCCTGTCAGGAGGCAGTCTCCCGGCGGACGCCCGCCATAGCAGATGGCACATGCTGTTCGTCGACCAGGTGAGACCGGCCGTGGCGCGACCGGCCCGGCCGCTGACGACGACCATCAGGCGCTGCCAGTCGAAATCCTGATTCCGTAGCCAGCCGATGATCCGGTGTCCAATGTCGAGAAAGACCAGGCCGAAGGTGCCGGCCATCATGTCGTTGATGGGCACCGGAACGTCGGCGTCATTGACCGGATCGAGATAGTGATTGCGGAGGTAGTCGAACGTAAGGCGTGACTGATCGGCCAGCCCGCGGGTGAGAAAGTCCAGGGTTACCGCGCAGCTGTAATCCACGAGGTCGGTGATCTTGGGCTCCATTCCGGCCCAGGCTGCCACGGCGACCGTATCGCGCCAGTACGCCTCGGTGTTGATAGCCCGCACCTTGACGATCTGGTCGATGAGACGGTGCGCGTGAGCTTCCCAGGCGGGGTCACCCAGCTCACGCATGCGCACGATGAAGGGAACGGCCACGCCAAGGTGCGAGATGCTGGTGAGCTCGACGAATCCCCGGGTGGAATTGCGGAAGCTCTCCATCAGCGGCTCGCGCCCGGAGCCCGGGAAGATGATGATGTCACTGCCGGTCGTCACCAACAGCGGATCGTCGGATGACAACCGTGCCTTGAGACTGTTGAGATGACCGCCGATGCTGTCGGCATCCGGTGTGAAGATCGAATACAGCGTGCGGAATTCGGGATGGGGACTGTAGGCCATGATTGCGGCGCTCTTAAACGGTCACAGAGCCAAACGATAGATTACCGTGTCCTGGCGAAAGCGGATGTCGGGAGTGAGACTGTTGGACACGGCGAGAAAGCGCTCACCGTCGGCCTCGAACGCCGCGGCATCCGTGCCGCCGAAGGTGGCAAATTCGCAGACCTGCGTGAAGTGCCCCTGGTCCCAGCGAAAGATCTGGGACATGAGGTCGGTCTTCGGGGCCGCGGGCGTGCCCTCGATGAAGCAGATACGGACGAGGTGCAGTGTCGAGTCGGTGTGGATCAACTCGAATTCGCGACCCCCCGGCCCACCGAGACTCTGGTGGGTCACGAACTGACTGCCCTCCCAGCGGTACAGAAAGGATTCGCCGGCGATGTTGGCGAAGGCGAGCCAGGCGCTCTGGTCGGCCTCGAAGAACAGGAAGGCGCGCCCACCCTGCTCGGCAAAATTCTGGAATACGGCGAAGCGCTCACCATTCCAACGGTACAGGGAGGACACGCTGGTATGGTCGGCATACGCCAGAAAGCGCTCGCCAGCGAGCTCGAAGTAGTCCCAGTTGTAACCCCAGCGACCCTCCAGGGTCTGAAATTCGCTGAACCGGGTGCCGTCCCATTCAAAAATACAGGACTGGCGTGGATGGCGGGCCTCGGCGCCAGGAACCGTCACTCCTTGGGCGAGCGCCAGAAAATGGCGTCCGTCGAAGCTGAAATAATGCCATTGCTTCGCGGCGAACGTCGGGATCTCCTGGAACGGGATCCAGGCACTGTCCTGGCGCCGGTAGATCTTCGACGAGGCGTTGAGATCGTACGGCCCGCTGCCCGTGCGCACGCTCGCCGTAGCCAGGAAGCGCTCCGCGCCGATGTGGAAAGAAACAGCGTCTTCGCCGCCCGGCACGGGCAGTCGCTCTGCCTCGTGGAACTGCCCATTCTCCCAACGGTAAACGATCATGTCGATGTCACTATTGCCCGCGTTCATGTACGGCTTTTGCCCGGGTACATCTTCGGCAAGTTGTGGGATCGCCAGGTAGAGTCTGCCGTCGAGCTCGAAGGGTGCGACGGCCCGGGCACCGGATGTGGGCAGCCGCTGTTGTAACGTCAGGATCGCGGAGCCTGCCGGTGAGGTCGCCTGACCTGAAATTTCCGCATCGTGAGTCACTCAATATTCCTCTTCCGGGTCTGCCTGTTACGCTAGCACCGCGGCGACCGGCAATTGATGCCTATTTCCAATCAATCGGGCAGCCAGATCGAATTGGCCTCGAAGGCGCGATTGCGGCAACCTCTGGCAGTGGACGAAGCTCAATACCTCGACGGCAGCGGCGTGCGCCAGACCCAGGCGCTGCGCGTCCTGATCATCGGCTTCGTGATCGTGATGGTCGATGGCTACGATTCCATGATGATTTCCTTCCTGGCCCCCCTGCTCGCCCGGGACCTGGCCCTCAGCCCGACCGATCTGGGAAAAATCTTCGCCGTAGGCTATCTCGGAGCCATCGTGGGCGCCATTGCGGTCGGATCCCTGGCGGATCGGATCGGGCGCAAGTCGATGCTGATCGCGTCTCTCGCGCTTGCCAGCGTCGCGACGATGATATGCGCGGACGCAACGTCGCTGGCGACGCTGACCGGCCTGCGCTTTGTAGCAGGCATGGCGCTCGGGGGCGCGCTGCCCGCGTTGATATCGTTGACCGCGGAGCACACACGGCCCGAGCGTCGTAACGGGACGATTACCTTGATGTACATCGGTTACCCGGTCGGCGCGGTCGTCGGCGGTGCGGTAACCTCTGGGCTCCTCCGCTACGGGTCATCGGCGATTTTCCTCGGCGCGGGGGTGACGAGTTTGATAGCGCTGGCGCTCGCGCTGTTGCTTCCAGAATCGCTACGGACTGGTGGGCACTCGACGTCCGCCCCCCGAAACCGGGGCACCCTGTTGTCTTCTCTGCGGGAGCAGTTTGCAGAACGGCGCTTGTGGCCCGGACTGATGTTATGGGTCGGACTGTTCTCAATGCTGGTGGTCACCTATTTCCTGGTGAGCTGGACGCCGACCCTTCTCGTGAAATCCGGATTCTCGCCGGGCAAGGCGGCCCTTGGCAGCGTACTGCTGAATCTGGGCGGGGTGGTCGGGGCGCTCATCATGGCCCCGGTGATCAACAGGTTCGGCCCCTACATCCCGGCGGCCGTTGCGGTGGGCTGCGGTGCAGTGGTCATCGCGCTCCTCGGACAGAACGTTCGATCGGTTGCGCCGCTGATGTTCGCCTTGTTTATCGCAGGCGGCTGCATCATCGGGGGCCAACTCAACTTCCCCGCAATGACCGTTGCGCTCTATCCGCCGCACGTGCGAGGTGCCGGCACGGGGTGGACCATGGGTGTGGGGCGACTCGGCTCGATTGTCGGACCGATGGTGGGCGGAGCACTCGTCGCCGCGAATTTCAGTGTCGGCAGCCTCTTTGTCATCGCCGCGATCCCGCCGGTAATCGCGGCTGGCGCGCTGGTCATCGCGGCTGGGATGCAGCGGCGCAACTGAGCACGAGGTGCGGCATCGCGCCGTGGCGGGGTGCTGAGCCTAGTCGAAACCGAATAGCCGCTGCGGATTCTCGACGAGAATCTGTTGTCGCGTGGCTTCCGACGGCGCCCAGTTGAGAAGCAGGTTCACCAGCTCACCGGTGTCACGGGTTCCGTCCGGCAGATGCGGCCAATCCGATCCCCACAGCGCTCGCTCTGGGCGGGTCGCGGCGATCTGTTGGGCGAGGTGAGCGACGGCTTCATAACCGCGCTGTTTGGCAATCCGATAGGGCCCGGAGAGCTTCAGCCATGCCCGGCCCGTCTTCATTACGTCGAGCAGGCGAGCGAAATCACCTTCGGTCAACCCGTCTTCTTCGAGCATATAGCCCATGTGGTCGATCACGAAGTCATGCTCCAGAGTCGCCAGAAACGGCAGCAGATCGCGTACTACGTAGCCTGGCGTGTAGAACTGGAGATGCCATCCTCGGGGCCTGGCTCGCTCGAGCATGCGGAGGATATAGGCCTGGAGATCCACCCGGGGCCAGGAGGCGCGCGCAAAGAGGTCGAGTCGAATCGCACGCACGCCCAACCCATGAAAGCGGTCGAGTTCTTTGTCGGAAATGCCCTCTTCGACCATCACCACGGCCCGGCAGCGATCTCCGATGCGCTCGAGCGCGTGGAGCAACAGGCTGTTGTCAGTACCGTAGAAGCTCGGTTGCACCAGCACCATCCGCTCGATCCCCAGGAAATCACACAGAGCCAGGTATTGATCAATGGTCGCCTGGGGAAAGGTGTAGTGCGGCCGGGCCACGTGCGGGTAACCGGGCTCGAACACATGAAAATGCACATCGCAGCTGTTCGGCGGCAAGCGGAACCGCGGCGCTGTGTTGGAGGACGCGGGGCGAACGGGCTTCGTGGTGAGGATGTCGTCACTCATGATGTTTTTTTCTCCGAGCGCGCCCGCCAGTGCTCCGCGCGCTGAGCGATTCCGGCGGCAAGAATTTCGGAATCGATGCCGGCGAAGATGAGGGGCGCCACACCGATGTCCAACAGATCCCGATAGTGTTCGGGATCGGCAACTCCGCCGACCGCCGCGAGCTTGCCGTGACGAGCCGCAGCGCTGGCGACCTGCTGGCAGGCGGCGAGCACATCGGGATGGCGCAGGCCCCCGGTGTGGCCGAGATCGACGGAAAGATCGTTGAGACCGACATGCAGGATATCGACCCCGTCGACGGCCGCAATAGCATCGACGTTGGCAAGGCCAGCGGCCGTCTCGAGCAGGATGTGCACACTGGTGAGCCGATCGGCCCGCTTCATGAGTTCCGCCGCCGGAAGCCGCTCAAAACAAAACTGCGGCAGTCGCGCGATTTGCGATCTTTGGCCGCGAGGCGGAAAGCGCGCTGCGGTCACCACGCGCGCCGCTTCCTCGGCGGATTCGACTCGGGGCATGATGATTCCCGTCGCCCCGCCATCGAGCAGACGGCCGATCACGCCGCAATCCTTTTCGGGGACGCGGACCCACGCCTCGAGACCGAGGTCGAACGCCGATGCGAGAATTTGCGCCGCACAATCAATCGACATGCTGCTGTGTTCGAGGTCGACCCAGATCACGCGATATCCGGCGCTCCTCGCCAGACGCGCTATGTCCGCAGTGCGCGCACTCCGGACGCCGAGACTCAACACCGGTTGCCCCGCCCGCAGGTTGTCCAGCACAGTGCTTCGGGCCTGCGATTCTTCCGGCATTTTGTCGATCACGGACAGCGTCCTTGGGGTGGATTGAGAACGGAAGCGGGGCGGGCACATGTTGCTCCGAAAGTCGCCGGGCGATATTTCAATGTGCGGGGGGCATTGATTGG
>JAQGOE010000138.1 GCA_028293725.1 Gammaproteobacteria bacterium
AGCATCCACGGGGAGTTAGGGTTTGCGGCCGGTTGGCTTGCCGCGGGTGACGTCCTTGCCATACGGGTCATAGCCGCCGCCCACGTTGCCGGCGCCGCTGTTGCCGCGGGTATTCGCAGTGCCACTGCTGCGAGCGCTGCCCGGGCCACCGGTCCCGCCGGTACGAGAGTCGGTCGCCTTGCCAGACGTCGAGCGCCCGTACGGATCGTAGCCGCCGCCAGAACTCCCGCGCGAGCCGGCGCCCCCTTTACCAGAGGTCGAGTCGCCGTAGGGGTTGTACCCGCCGCCTGAGTCGCGATCCGTTTCGACGCTCAACTCCTTGTTGGGCTGGGTGTCCTCCATCTTCAGCTCGGGAACATCGAGTCGCTTCAACAGACGCGAGGTGCTGTCGATGGCGATGCGGCTCGTTTCCTTGACCCAGTCCCAGACGGCATTGCCGCGTGCATCATGAATGACACGGCCGGACTTGCCGGCAAACTGGTCGGGGGAGTCGGGAGAATTCTGGCTGGTCGCAGCGGGCTTCTCGCCCATCGCCGCGGGTTTCTGACCCGCAGCCGGGCCCCCTGCAGGGTGCAACCCCTCTGCCGGCGGAAGAGAGCCGCCGGGCCGTGACCCTGGTTTCGAATTGTGCGAATCACCCATAGATCCCCGGTCGCCTCCCGAGACTGAAGTCGGGGGCAACCGGTTTACCTTACTATCGTCTGGCCCGTCGGCTTCGGGGTGCCGTTCAGGACTGTGGGGGTGATCACAGTCGTGGGCTGTCGGGCATCACATTTTTGCTAGTTGCCCACCCGGCGAAAGCGATAGAACGGCTCCTCCTTGCTGCCCTGGATGAGATTGCCATCGGGGTCGTACTGCAGCTCCGCCATGAAAAACTCATTGGCGCTGAGCTCGCCGCGGTACTCGACCTGTACCAGGCCCATGACGGCGTGCGAAGTGGTCTCGCAGTGTTTGGGGTCGCTCTTGCCCACGAAACGGGTGACTTGGGCGGCTTTCTCCGCCTCCTCCTTACTGAGTTTCTTCGCGCCCTTGACGACCGGCTTCTCCGCCGGGTTCCAGGTCAGCTCGCACCCAACGGCCGGCTTCAAGTCCCGCTTTGTCATGCCCTGGAACATGTCAGGCTCGTGCGGCCCATCGCGCCAGCGCATCGGCTCGGTGAGGGCATTCACCTGCTCCACGAAGCCTTTCTCGGTCTCGGTGAAAACCAACACGTGCTGACTCAGGACCCGCAGGCCGTTATCGGCCGCCGTTTCCTGAACGTAGAACGCAGTCTGTCCGACCGCGACGGACTCCAGCGGAATGACGGCCAGCTCCACCGCATCGTGCGGCGGCCGCACGCCTTTCTCTAAATCCGACTTCGCCTGTGCGGAGTTGTCGTAGCTCCCCGGCAACCAGCGCACAAACCGCGCGAAATCCACGTCACGCTGGTGCCCACGTTTAACGGCGGCGCAGCCGCCCAGGCACATCGCCGCCACGGCCAAACCGATCATGAAGACGCTACGCTTATCCATACGATGCCCGCCACTGTGCCCGATACGATAATCCCAGAGTCATGAGCCGCTCGAGCAGCTCGTTGTAGGGTACGCCGGCAGCGCCGGCGGATTCCGCGAAATCCTCCGCAGCTTCGAGGTTGGGATTGGCGTTGGCCTCCAGGACATAGACCTCGCCGGCCGCGGTGACTCTGAAATCCATGCGCGCATATCCCGACAGGCCGAGTGCGCGGTAGATGCGCCGCGACAGCTTGTCGAGACGCGCGAGTACCGGCGCCGGCAGGTCCTTGGCCTCGTGCGTGGTGATGCCGTACTTCTGCTGGTAGCGCTTGTCCCATTTCACCTTGCGGGTGGCGATGGCGGCGAGGGAGTCCGGCATGGAGCCGAAGACCATTTCCCAGACCGGCAGGCGCGTCAAACGATCGTTGCCCATGACTCCGACATAGAGCTCACGGCCCTCGATGTATTCCTCGACGAGCGCGTCCGCCCCGACCTGCTGGTGCACGAACTCGATGCGCTCCTTGAGTTTCGTCGCATCTTCGACCACAGATGCCTGCGCGATACCGAGCGAGGCGTCATCGGAGGTGGACTTCACAAACAGCGGGAACCGCAGCCGGCGCGGAATATTGATGCGCACACCACGCCGGAAGACGGTGAAGTGTGGCGTTGGAATGCGGTGATAGGCCAGGAGTTGTTTGCAGAGCGACTTGTCGCGCGAGAGCAGCAGGCCGCGTGGGTTGCTGCCGGTGTAGGGTTGGCGCATCAGCTCAAGAAAGGCGACGACGTGTTGGTCGTACGTGACGATGCCGTCGAACTCCTCGAGGAGATTGAAAACAACGTCGGGCTTCCAGTCGGCGATCGCGCTACGCAGATCCGTGAGGCTGTCGAGTACGCCGATGACGCGGACTTCGTGTCCGCTGTTGCGCAAGGTCGAGGTGACGTCGTACTCCGTACGCCATTGCTCGATCTCCTTTTCGGTGTGACCTTCCAGATTTTCGGGCGGGACCAGGCTCGCATGCACAACGACAAGCGTGCGCAGTTTCTTCATAGTGGAAGTAGAGGAGTCTCACCTTGGGAATATAGGCTCGCCAGCCGTTCCAACATCCAGCGCGAGTGGCGCACGGCGTCGCGACGGCCGCCGCGCACGTACAGCTTCAAAGTCTCACAGCGCTCGATGAGCATGCGCAGAATCTGTTGGACGCTGTAGCGTTCCATAGACAGATCGCGCGCGACAGCAGTGGTTAGCGGAATTTTATGGGCGCGCAGCAGTGATGCCGCGCGCACCGCGCCTTTGCGCAGACGCTCGGCACTGAAGATCCGCTTCAGCAGCTCGTCGGCAAGACCGAGCCGGATCTGCCGGTTGTGGGCGAGCTTGCGCCGGTAGTGTTGCGCGAGAGTGCGGGTGTTTTCATCGATCGGCTCGATCCGCAAGCGATTACGGACCGGCGGGCGTTGGCCGCGGACGCTCGTCATGAGCTCTTCTACGACACTCAACTTGTTGAGAGCGGGCCATTCCGCGTAGCTCTTGCGCCAATCGGATTTGGGCTTGAGCCATACCGCGAAGGTCTCCGCGAAATCCTCTGTTGGATGCGCCTGCGCGTACCATTCGCCGAGGTGATGCACATACCGGCGGCTTCCAGGGCGGGCCTTATAGTGAGCCGGGTACTGCAGCGACGCCGGGCCAAAAACTTCGCGCCAGCGTTTACGTCGGCGCAGGCGATACGCGTTGTCGAGCGCGTGGCCGGCTTCGTGACGCAGGATTCGCATGAACCAGCGTGAATTGCCGCCCTCGGCCTCGCGCATGATGCGGCGCTCGAGCTTTTCTAGGCGCGGATGCGCGAGATAGAACGGCACGGCGATACCGGGTACGCCATCCGGCGAAAACCATTCCTCGGAAAGCCACACGTGCGGACGGAAATGAATCCCGCGCTCTTCGAGCTCAACATAGAGGCGCGCGATCCGACGCCGCAGTGAGGAGCTCTCGACGCTGAGCTTCAAATCGCAGAACCGCAGGTTCAGCAGCTGCTCGTCAGAGAGACGGGTCCACGGCAACGCCTTACGGCGCCGATTGGCGGTGGCGCGCTTCCTCGGGGTAGCGACGCCGCTCAGTACGGCGGTTGTCGTCGACATGGGTGCGAGATCGGATCGTAACGGACGAACGGGCGCCTGTCCGGTGCGGCCGCAATAGGCGAGCATTGCTCAGGCAGGCGGCCCAAGCTTACCCAACGGACGCGGCGCTGTCTCGGGGCGAGAGGGTGCGACGCGTGCGTCGCACGGGTGGGGCGGCAAGGCCACACCCCGGTCCTGCTGTGAGCGCGGAGCGCGCGCAGCAGCAGGTGGCCGAACGGTGGAGGGTCAGCCGCTGAGCCCGAGCATGGCGTGCGCGAGCAGGCGATCGGCGCAGTCGGCGATCAATTCCTTGTGCATCAGGCCGTTGTGCCAGGAAGTTGGAATCGCCTTCACGCTGTAGTAGGCGCCGGCGAGCTGGCCGCAAACGGCGGCGATCACGTCTGAGTCGCCGCCGAGATTGGCGGCATACAAAATAGCGTCCCGAAAATTGCTCGTCGCACCGAAGGCGGCGACGGCGGCGACGAGGACGGCTGGGGCGCCGCCGCCTGTCCCGGCTGAGGCGCCTGGGGAATGATGTGCGGCAGCGCCGCCGCCTGAGAGTCCGCCGCCGGCTCCAGCCTCGGCGCCAGGTACGGCCGGGTGGTCGGCGCCGACTGCGCTGCGAGCGCTGCCACCGGCGACCGCGCCAGCGCCGACACCTCCGCGACCGCCGCTACCGGCAACCGCGCCAGCACCAGCGCCTCCACGACCGTTGCCACCGGCAACCGCATCGCCAGCCGGGCTCATTGCGGCCATCGTCGCCTTCTCCAGCACTACGGCCTTAGGCTGCCCCGACAGCGCCGCGTAGAGCGCGCGAGCCAGACTGCGACAGGCTTCGAGCACTACGGGTGACTGGCAGGTCGTGCGGGCAGCCTCGGTGGCCTGGTCGACGGCTGGGCCGCTGGTGGCGAAGAAAAACAGGACGGCTGGAGCCACTCGCGACAGGGGCTCGGGGTCGACCTGGTTGGGATCGTGTGAGCCGAAGAAGGCCTGGCGCCGCCACTGGGCGATGGCGATCGCCCGCGCGGTGCTGGCGGTGATTCCGACGCACTGGCCGGTCGCGGCGAGATAGCCCTTCTGCTGCCAGCGGCGGTAGCGTTCCATCTGGTCCCGCGCGTCGAACCCGTTGCATTCGAGAAGGCTGTCGGCCAGACAAAGAGCCATGGAGGTGTCATCGCTCCAGGCACCCCGAGGCAGATCGAAGGGACCGCCGCCGAGCATGTCGCCCACAGGGGTGAAAGTACCCGGCCGGCGAAATTGCGTGGCGGCGGCGACGGCGTCGCCGACTGCGAGGCCGATGAGTGCGCCGTGAAAGCGATCACGCAGCGTTTGGGCGGCGGACAGGGCCGCGGGATCTAGCAGTGGGTCGTCGTCGACCGCGAGGTTGGAAGGTACGGTACCGAGGTTGTGCGTCAGCTCGTCTCCGACGTGCCCATCCCTGACCGCCCCGCCGCGGATCGGCGCGCCTGCAACCGGCCCTGCCTCGTCGCGCGCGATGGCAACACCCGCACCAGGACCCACCTGGCCGCGCGCGGTGGCAACACCCGCACCAGGGCCCACCTGGCCGCGCGCGGTGGCAACACCTGCACCGGCGCCGCCCTGGCCGCGCCCGGTGGCCACACCCGCGGCTGGCGCCCCAGCCAACACTGGCGCTGCACCCATCGCCGGGCCCATCACTGGCGCCGCGCCGCCCTGCCCTAGCGCTCCGCCCACCGTCGGCGCTGCTCCCGCCGCAAACTCCCCAACAGCAAACAACCCCCGCGATTTCCACTTCCGCACAAACCCAACCTGCTCGTCGGTCTCCGGCACGCTGCCCCAGCTCTGCGAGCGCTCCGAGAACTGCCACAGACGGTTGAGCTCGTCCAGAGCGGCGTCGCCCGCGAGGCCCCGCTCCACCAACAGGCAGCCTATGACCGTGCCCGTGCGGCCGATGCCCGCCCGGCAATGCACGTAGACACAACGGCCGGACTGCACGGCGTCGTGTAGACAGTCGAGAATCTCGGCCATGTGAAGCCGCTGTGCGGGAATGCCGTGGTCACGGATGGGTTTGCGGAGGTACTCGATGTTGAACGGTAACTCCAGGTCGTATGGCTTCAGCTCGCCCGGCTCGGTGAGGTCGATGAAACACTCGACTCCCGCGGCGAACAGCCGCTGCAGCCTTTCCAGAGTGGCCTCACGGGTCGTGCCGCCCGGGTGCTCAC
>JAQGOE010000088.1 GCA_028293725.1 Gammaproteobacteria bacterium
TAAATCTCACAACACTGCTGACATGGTTCTATCGCTGGCGCACTTTGCGCGCCTGATGAAAGTTTGCCGCAGGCGAGGTCGATCTCAAGAGGAAGCTGAAGATCTGATCCAGGAGGCATTCCTTCGCCTGCACGAATACTGCCGCACCACCGAAGTCAGAAACGAGGAAGCGTTTCTTGCACGGACCGTCTCCAACCTGGCCATCAACGCGTACCGCCGCGGGCGGCTCGTTTCCTATGCGAGCGAGACTGTCGAAGAGCTCGAACAATCCACCGGGATCGCGGACTCCGGCCCGGGGCCGGAACGAATTGTCGCTGCGCAGCAGCGCCTGGATGAGATAACCAGGGTGCTGGGCGCAGTGAGTGAGCGCACGTGTGAGGTTTTTTTGGCCCACCGGGCAGGTTACAGCTACGACGAAATTGCCACGGACTTGGACATTTCGCAGAGAACCGTCCAAAAGCACATCGCGCGGGCTGTGTTCTTACTGGTCAGGATGAAAGGGGAGGAGCAGGAATGACGCTCACCAGTAAATCGGACGAACTGGCATTGATGCGTGCGCAGGCGGACGCTGCGGCTTGGATGGCGCTACTCCATAGCCCGGAGCGCAACGCCGAAATCGAAGGGGGACTACTGCGTTGGATCGCGGCTGATCCGCTGAACGCGAGGGCCTGGGAAGCTGCGACAGAGGTTTGGAACGAAACAGCCGGACTTCCCCGACGCGTACCCCGAAGGCCGATCGCAAGGAAGACCGGAAGGTTGGGCGTCCTCAAGCCGATCTTCGCGGTGACGGCGTTATGTCTCATCGTACTGGGGCTTGTAGTGCAGTACTCCTATAGATCAGGGGTAGCGACCGCTGTGGGCGAGCAACGGACCCTCAATCTCGAGGACGGCACGCGAGTTGAGCTCAACACGGATAGCCGGCTGCTGGTCCAATATGATCGCGACACGCGCAGCGTCGTATTGAAATCCGGCGAGGCGTATTTCCAGGTGGCCCATGAGCGCAGACCGTTCGTGGTCACCGTCGGAGAGCGTAAAGTTGTCGCCCTGGGAACTGCTTTTACTGTCCGTCGTGATCAGACATCCAACGACGAGATCACCGTGACCCTGATAGAGGGGCGCGTCGCTGTAGCGCCGGCTGGTCCGAGCAATGCCCCCGCGTCCGAACTCGATTCAGCGGTTACGGTCCTCAATGCCGGCCAGCGCCTGCGTGCGCGTCCCCATGTTCGACCCACGGTCGATGCCGCGTCCGTGGAGAAAGCGACGAGCTGGATGCGCGGACAGTTGATCTTCGATCACACCCCCTTGGGCGAAGCGGCAGCCGAGTTCAGCCGCTACAACAAAATCAAGGTGACGGTGGCCTCACCGGCGGCGGCGGCCATCCCTATCGGCGGCATCTTCAGAATTGGTGACTCGAGAAGCTTCGCGCGCGCTGTGGCGGCCTCATATGATCTGAAGATCACCGTGCATGGCGACGAACTCGTGCTCGAATCCACCCCGGGCGAAGGTCCGTCTCCAGACTCCGAGTCCCCGCGACCTTAGGGCAAAGGTCTTGAGCGGCTGTCTCTCAGCTGCCACAGAGACATCATTTGTTTGCAAAGATGTGCGGGTAGGGGTGCGACTTACGCGCGCGCCGTGTGTCTATACTCGTGAGAGCTCGGAAATGTGACTTCTCATGACAGTAGCAAAACACCAACACACTATCGCGCAAGGGATTGCCGGGGAAAGCATCGATGCCCGGCCGCACTCGGTCTCGTACCGTTTCTGTTCTCGCCTTTTCGTTTCTCCTGGCGTGCCTTCCGTTGGCCGCCGACGCGCAGGTCCGCCTGGATCTGCCCGCACAACCGCTCGCGCAGGCGCTGACCACGCTCGGAAGCCTCGCGAACATCAACATTTACTTTGATGCGCCGACAGTCGATGGAATTCAAGCTCCGGCACTGAAGGCGGAGATCAGCGCGGATGACGCGCTCGGGCGACTGCTCGCCGGCACACGACTCCGCGCGGTGCGTGTGGACGACAATACATTCCGCGTCGTCGCGGAGACCGCCCAAAAGCGTGCCCAAGGATCTCGTGATACCAACACGGGCTCCACCTCCGCGCCTGCGGGAGTGCACCTTGCTTACGCCGGTGCGGGAGCGGAGCCGGCCACCGCGGCTGTAGAGAGCCGGTCGTCCTCCGGCGCCGGCGCCAGCGGGAGCGCCTATAGCAAGGACAATCTCAGCGAGGTCGTCGTTTCCGCACAGAAGCGTGACGAGCGGCTGCAAGACGTACCGGTACCTGTCACAGCGGTGAGCGCGAGCGCGCTGGTCGATGCGAATCAACTACGCCTTCAGGACTATTACTCGAGTGTCCCGGGCCTGGATCTGACGCTCGATAATCGCGGCTCGCCGGTCATCTCTATCCGGGGGATCACGACGAGCTTCTACACCAGTGGGTCGACACCCACAGTGGGCATCACGATCGATGACGTCCCCTACGAGACGTCCGGCCCCTCGACGTTCAGCCCCATTCCGGATGTGGATCCGAACGAGTTGGCCCGTGTCGAGGTGTTGCGTGGACCGCAAGGCACACTCTACGGATCCAGCAGCATCGGCGGCCTGATCAAATACGTCACCATCGATCCTTCGACCGCGGGCGTTAGCGGTCACGCGGAAGCCGGCCTGAGCGGCGTTCAAAATGGCGACAAGCTCGGTTATAACGTGAGTGCCGGAGTCAACATTCCGCTCAGCGACACGGTGGCGCTGCGAGCGAGCGGGTTCACGCACGAGGATCCCGGGTATATCGATAACGTTCAGACCGGACAACACGACGTCAACGAGCGCAAAGTTTACGGCGGTCGCGTATCGGCGCTGTGGCAACCTTCGCAGAACTTGTCGCTGAAGCTCAGTGCCCTGCTTCAGGACAGCAAGGCCTACGGCCCGTCACAGATCGACGTTGCCACGCCCGGTTTCACGTTACCGCCCCTGGGCGATCTGCAGCAGAGCAACCTCATCAACAGCGGCGGCTACGACCGGAAGATCCAGGCGTACAGCGCGAACCTGAACGCGCAAATTGGCGCTGTCAAACTCACTTCGGTCACGGGCTACAACGTCAGCAAGAGCTCGGACTCGTTCGACTTCACCTGGGCGTTCGGTCCCTATACACAGACCCAGTTCGGGGTGACCGGCACCCCGTTCGTGGAGGACAACACGGCCCATAAGTTCTCACAGGAAATCCGGGCATCCATGCCGCTCGGTTCGATGGTCGACTGGCTCGTCGGCGCCTTCTACACTCATGAGGATACGAAGCCGGTGGGAGGTTATATTGCCGTGGACCCCGCCACGGGCACGCAGGTTGGGCGCTGGCTCGACCAGCGTTCGACGGAAACGTACACGGAATACGCAGCTTTCACCGACTTCACGGTCCATGTCACGGATCAGTTCGACGTTCAGCTTGGCGGTCGCGAGAGTGAGAACCGGACGACGAATGCCTCGACTCTGGCCGGCCCCTACGTGCCGTTTTTTCTCGGTACGCCTTCGCCGGACATCAATCCCGAGGTGGCCTCGAAGGATAAGGCGTTCACCTACCTGGTCACGCCTAAATACACCTTCTCGCCCGACTTCATGGCCTACGCGAGACTGGCATCCGGCTTCCGGCCGGGCGGACCCAACTCGGCCATCAATGCAAGGCTCGGCCAGCCGGCGAGCTTTGCGCCGGATACCACCCGAAACTATGAGTTGGGTGTCAAAGGCGACGTCCTCGACCATGTGCTGACCTTCGATGCCTCGGTGTACTACATCGACTGGAACCACATCCAGATCACCATCTACGATCCGGGCACTTCCGTAAGCTATGGTGCCAATGGGAGCCACGCCAAGAGTCAGGGCGAGGAATTTTCGGTGCAATCGCGTCCGTTGCCAGGGCTGAACGTTGGAGCGTGGGTGACCTGGAGCAACGCTGTTCTCACTCAGCCTTTCCCGGCCGCACCCGCCGCATCGGGTCTGCCCAACGCGGCCTCCGGCGACAGGTTGCCCTACAGCAGCCGCTTTTCGGGCCACCTGTCGTTCGAACAGGAGTTTCCGCTGGTGGGCAGCCTCAGTGGGTTTTTCGCAGGCTCGGTAAGTTATGTGGGGGACCGGAAGGGGGAGTTCACCAATGCGCCTCCACGACAGGACCTCCCGGCCTACGTGACGACCGACCTGCGCACCGGCGCGAGGCTCGACGACTGGACAGCGAATCTTTTCGTGACGAACATCGCGGACCGGCGTGGGCTTCTGCAGGGCGGCATTGGCTTTTTTCCGCCCTACGCATTCGACGTGATCCAGCCTCGCACGATCGGACTCACCGTGTCCCGAAAATTCTAACAGTGTGTTGGCGCGGACGGTAACTCATGGAAGGCAAGGACAGCTCTCAACCTGACATACCGTTCCGCGCCGAGTTCCTCGGACACCCGGGTGTCCAGTCCCTTCGCATCGACACCCACTCCCCGGGAGAAGCGCCCAGCCGCCGGATGATGTCATCAGTCTCGACACTGCTGTCCGGGCGGATCTTCCAGCTCTTTGTATTGACCGCCGCGGTGTCCTCGGCCACCTATACCCGCTCCACGCTCGGTCCGCTCCAGGAGGCGATGCGGATTGACCTCGCGCTCAGCGATAACCAGGTCGCCGTGTTGCAGGGACTGGCGCTGGCGATCCCGATGGCCGTTGGCTCCATTCCACTGGGTCTGTTGGTGGACCGCTATCCGCGTGCCCGGTTGTTCTTTCTGTTCGCGTTGGTCAACCTGGTGGCGAGCCTCCTCACGGCGCTCGCACCGAGTTTCGCACTCCTGTTCGGGGCCCGCCTGTTGGTCGGGCTGTCCATGGCCGGGATTCTGGTCGCCGTGTACTCGTTGCTTGCCGACCTGTTCGCGCCGGAGCACCGGGGACGAGCCGCCATGGCGTTGGCGTTCGGGGAAATCGTCGGCGCGCCCGCCGCATTTGCGTTGGGCGGCAGCCTTCTGACTGACACGGGTGCGGGTCAGCAGCCGTGGCGCGTGGCGATGCTGTGGTTAGCGGTGCCACTCGTGCCGGTAGCGTTATCGATGTTGGCGCTGCGTGAACCGGCGCGAACCGGCATGACCGTGTCTGTCCAAAAGCCTCCATTGCGTGAAGTCTGGCCGCGGTTGCTGCGTGCCAGGTCGTTGATTGCACCGTTGCTCCTCGCGCGGATCATGGTGTGGGTTGCCGACGGAGCCGTCGTGATCTGGGCGGCTCCCACGCTCACGCGAGGCTTCGCCCTATCACCCGCTCGGGTGGGGGCCATAGTGGGAGCCGCTTTCCTGGTCAGTGGTATCTTGAGCCCCCTGATCGGAGGCCCCCTGGCGGACTTCTGTCAACGCAAAGGGGGACCACGCCGCACCATGGTTGCTCTGGCGACGCTCGCCTTGTTGAGTGTGCCGGCTGCCCTGTTCGGAGTGACCGGCAGCGCGACGTTCGCAGCCGTTCTACTCGCCACATTCCTTACCCTCGGATACAGCCTGCACCTCGTGGCGCTCGCCCTCGGCACTATCGTCATTCCCGGGGAGCTGCGGGGGGTGTATCTCGCGATCACGGTTACGGCGGCCGCGACCTTCGGGATGGGCGTCGCTCCGCTCGCGGTGAGCAGCTTGTCCGATTGGATCGGAGGCCCTCCCATGATCGGGCGGGCGCTGTCGATCGTCTGTGCTGCCACGAGCCTGGTGTCCGCCGGCGTCTTCGCCTGGGGAAGCCGGAACTTTCCCGCCGCGGCGCCTGGGCCCACTCAACCGATGAACTGAGTCGCATGAACACGTTGACCCCCGAGCGCGCGCGAGCCCTGCAATATTTTCCCGCGGTCGAAACCCACACGCTGCGTTCGACGCACGTGTCGCAGACCTTCCAGATCCAGGTCATGCGACCACCGCAAATTCGAGGAAAAACCCGCAGAGTGCCGGTTGTCTATGTCACCGACGGCAACGCCGCGTTCGACATGTGCAAGGGCATTTCCTGGCTCATGCAGGGCTCGGAGCGCGAGTCGCCCCCGTTCATCCTGGTTGCGATCGGGTATCCCGGCGACTCCCCTTGTGCTGGCGCGCTGCTGCGCGGGCGGGACTTCAGCTTTCCGGGCTGCCCGGATTACCTCAGCGGACTCGAGGTGCTCTCGGAGTGGGAAGGAATCCACACTCCCGAGGAGGGCCAGAAGAGCTTCTGTGGCGCTGAGGATTTCCAACGCTTCCTTGCCGAAGAGCTCATCCCGTTCATCGACGGTAAATACGAAACTGTCCGCGGCGACTGCACCTACTTCGGTCACTCCATGGGAGGCTCATTCGGGCTGTTCACACTGTTCACCCAGCCTGAGCTGTTCCGCAGATATGTGCTCAGCTCTCCCGCCATCAGCTATCACGGACAAACGCCCAACGGCGCGCATTATGAAAAACGGGATTTCCTGCTGCAGCGGGCGCGAGACTTCGTCGCGTCAGGCAAAACGTTGGACGGTATCTGCCTCTACATGTCCGTAGGGACGCAGGAGCAGTTCGAGCCGCTGATTGCCAATTGGGAATTCACCAGTGGCTTCTATCGCCTGACAGCCCTGTTGAGGAAAGCCGCCATCCCGGGTCTGACGCTGATGACTGAAGCGTTGGTGGGAGAGTCACACACGACATCGTGGCCCATCGCATTCACTCACGGGATACAGGCCGTGTTCGGTACCCGTATGATTTCCAACGGTGCCACGTGATACGGATGCACACCGAAATCGAACGGTGGCCGCTCGCCGCGCCTTTCCAGATCGCCGGGTACACATTCGAAGTTATCGAAGTGTTGGTGGTCACTCTGGAGAGAGATGGCGCGCAGGGACGAGGCGAGGCAGCCGGTGTTTACTATAAGCGAGACACGCCGGCGTCGATGATTCGCCAGCTGGATGCGTTGCGAACCGTGATCGAAGCCGGAGTCGACCGTTTGTCCGCACAGAAACTGCTTTCGCCCGGAGGCGCACGTAATGCGCTCGATTGCGCCCTGTGGGACCTCGAAGCCCGGCAGATTGGCTGTCCGGCGTGGGAGCTCGCCGGTCTCGAGCGGCCCCATCCATTGCTCACAACGTTTACGTGCGGCGCGGATGAGCCGCGTATCATGGCGGATACGGCGAAAACCTACACGCGGGCACGGGCGATTAAGCTGAAGCTCACCGGTGAGCCCGTCGATGCCGACCGCATTTCCGCCGTGCGTGAGGCTCGACCTGAGGTCTGGTTGGGAGTGGACGCCAATCAGAGTATGACGCGGGCCTCCCTGGAGGGACTCATGCCTCTGCTCGTGAAGGAGAAGGTGGCACTGATCGAGCAGCCTTTCCCAATAGGGCAGGAAGCGTCGCTCGACGGTTTAGGGTCGCCGATTCCGATCGCGGCAGACGAGAGCGTGCAGAGCCTGCCTGACATGGCATCCCTCGTCGGCCGGTTCTCGGTGGTCAACATCAAGCTGGATAAGTGTGGCGGCCTGACAGAAGGACTTGCCATGGCCCGCGCTGCTCACGCGCTGGGCCTGGATCCCATGGTGGGCAACATGCTCAGCACGTCGCTCGCGATGGCGCCCGCCTTTCTCGTGGGACAACTGTGCAAGATCGTCGACCTCGACGGACCGATCTTTCTGAAGACCGACCGTCCGACACCCATTGCCTACTGCGACGGCATGGCCACGTGCCCCGACAATCTGTGGGGATAGAAAGCAAGCTGCTGAGCGGCGGGAAATTCGACGGCTGTGTCGAGGCCATCCTCACTGCCGCAAGAATTCCCGGCGCGGGGGTAGCGATCGTGGCTGGGGGCGAGACCGTGTTCGCGAAAGGATACGGCCACCGCGCCTTACAACCTCAACTCCCCACCAATGCGCAGACGATCTACCCGATCGCATCCACGACGAAGGCGATCAACGCAACCCTCCTCGGGATACTGGTGGAGGAGGGACAGCTCGGCTGGGATATGCCCGTCCAGCATTATCTGCCGAAGTTTCGTCTGGGAGACGCCTGGGTCAGCGCGAATGTGACACTGCGTGACCTGGTGATCATGCGCACGGGCTTGCCGCGGCATGATTGGCTGTGGGTCGGCAACCCCATGAGCCGGGCCGAGCTGGTCGAACGGCTGCGGTACCTGGAATTGTCGGCGGGTTTTCGGGAGCGCTTCCAATATAACAACATGACAGCGACGACCGCCGGCTACATCGCCGAGGTCGTCACCGGGCAGGGGTGGAATGACCTCGTTCGGGAGAGGCTACTCGAGCCTCTGGGCATGAAGAGCACCCGCTTTACACGGCCGACCACGGCCAACGTGACCCTGTCCTACCACGAGAACAGCCGTCGCGAACTCGTACTGACGCAGGGTCTCGAGGGCGAGGTAACGGCTCCCTCCGGAGGTGCTGTCTACTCGAGCGTCGAGGATATGGCTCGCTGGCTCCTCTTTAACTTGAACGCGGGGAGCGTCAACGGACGTCAACTGATGAAGCCAGAAACCCTGGCGGAAATCCACTCACCGCAGATCATTGCCAGCCTGGAGCAAGGCGCACCGACTGCGCAGGCAGGCTACGCGATGGGGTGGTTTGTGGACACCTATAACGCTCACCCGCGCTTGTCGCATGGAGGCTATCTCCATGATGTCCACAGTGATGTCATGTTCTTTCCGAAACAGGGGATGGCCATGGTCTCCTACACGAACTTTGGCTGCCCTGGCGTATCCCGGCTGCTGAACCAGTACGCCTTCGATCTGCTCATGGATCTGACGCCTGTACAGACGGTTGAGCAGAAGATCGCCGAGTACGAGAAAAAGATAGAGGCCGTCAGGGAGCGCCAGGCCTCGACACCCCGGGTCCGGAACTCAACACCCTCACACCCGATCGGCGAGTACGCTGGGCGTTACTCCCATCCAGGCTACGGTTACATCGACATCAGCGTTCGTGGTGAGCAATTGACGTTCCACCGCCATACCCTGGCCTTGCCCCTGGAGCATTGGCATTACGATGCCTGGGTCCCGAAAGACAGGGACCTTTTCGTGATCCATGTGCCGCATGCCTTCGATGCGACCAGTCGCTTCCTGTTCGAAACGAACGTGGACGGCGCGATCGCGGCAATATCGATTGGGATGGAGCCCGCCGTCCGCCCGATCCGGTTCGAAAAACAATAGCCCGTCCTTACCAAGGAGTGCCATGCGAGCGCGGATCCGGAATACGGAAATTTATTTCGACGTTGAGGGTGCGGGGCTGGTTGCCGATGGACCGGGGATGCGCGAAAAGCCGGTGGCCTTTCTCATCCACGGTGGGCCCGGTGGCGATCACTCCGACGCTAGGGCGGGCTGTGCCCCACTGACAGACCGGGTGCAGCTGGTCTATTTCGATCAGCGCGGTAACGGCCGCTCGGCCCGGGACGACGAGTCGAAATATACCCTCGATGAGACGGTGGAGGATCTGGAGGCGTTGCGTCGCTATCTCGGATTTGGACCGATCATCAGCATCGGCACCAGTTACGGAGGCATGGTCGCGATGACTCACGCGGCTCGTTATCCCGACTCCGTTTCGCACCTCATCCTGGTCGTTACCGCTGCTCACGCGGGATTCATAAATAGGGCGAGCGAGATCGTCGCGCAACGCGGTACTCCGGAACAGATCGCAGCGAACGCGGATCTTTGGGGCGGCCGCCTCGACACGCCGGAGAAACTGCGCCGCTTCTATGAAGTGATGGGTCCGCTGTACTCCTTGAAATACGACGCGGCCACCTCCCAGGCAGGCCTCGGTCGCGGCATCTATTCTCCGGAGGCCCTGAACGCGGCCTGGGCGCCGGATGGCGCTATGCGCAACTTCGACATACGCCCCGAACTACACTCGATCACGGCCGCCACCCTGATTCTCGCGGGACGTCACGACTGGATCTGCCCTCCGGAATTCTCCGAGGAGATTCATCGCCATATTCCAGGCTCGGACCTGCGCATATTCGAGGGGAGCAGTCACGCGATCCGCGCGGACGAAAGGCAGAAGTTTCTCGACGTGGTCGCGGGCTTCGTGGTCTACAGAAACAAACCGGCTACCGGGGAATAACCCATGCACACCTCACTCCTGAACTCTGAGCAGCCCACGGGCTTTCTGTTCCGAAACCTGAAACTCCTCGATCCGCGTTTCGAAGAGCCGCGCGAGGGATACGAGGTCCTGGTGGAAGCCGGCCTCTTCGCGGAAGTATCCGACCGACCGATTTCCGCGGCCTCCGCTCGAGTCATTGATTGCGGCGGACGAACCCTGATGCCGGGGCTCATCGACTGTCACGTCCATATCTTCCTGAGTGAAGTCAACATCACGAAGTTGGAGCACGTGCCCGTGTCGCTGCTGGCCGCCCGCGCGGCACCGCTCCTGTCGGGAATGCTCAACCGCGGGTTCACGACCGTGAGAGATACGGGGGGCGCCGATTGGGGTATCCGGGAGGCTGTCGAAAAAGGTTTCCTGCCCGGTCCCCGCCTGTTTATATCGGGACGCGCTATCGGCCCTACGGGGGGACACTCGGATATGCGTCGCCGCACGGACATACACGGACATTGCCGCTGTTGCGACGGCCTGGGATTCACCCTCGCGGTGGCGGATGGCGCGGAGAATGTTCGGGCGGTCGTTCGCGAGGAGCTCCGTCAGGGCGCTGACGCGATAAAAATCATGGTCTCGGGCGGAGTGGCCTCGCCGTACGATCCGCTCGATTCGAGACAGTTCTCTCTCCCGGAAATCGCAGCCGCGGTGGAGGAAGCGACAGCTTTCAAGCGCTACGTTCTTGCGCATGCATATACCCCCGAGGCGATCACCCGTGCGGTGACCCAGGGCGTTCGAACCATCGAGCATGGCAACCTGATTGACGCGCCGGCCGCGCAATTGTTGGCGGAACGGAAGGGTTACCTTGTCGCCAACCTCGTGGCGTATGTTGTGATGAAAGAGCGCGCCGCCCAATTTGGCATGAACGCGGACAAGCTCGAGAAGAACGAACTCGTGCTCAAGGCGGGCTTCGCCTCCATGGATATCTGCCGGCAGGCCGGGGTCAAGGTCGGCTATGGAAGTGACCTGTTGGGTGAATTGCAGGACGAGCAATCCCGTGAGTTCCTGTTACGCAGCGAGGTGATGAGCCCCATCGAGATCATCCGCTCCGCGACGACAGTCGGTGCCGAAATCGTTCGCATGGAGGGCAAGCTCGGCGTAATCGAGCCGGGAGCGATCGCCGATCTCCTCGTCGTCGACGGCGATCCTCTGAAGAACTTGAGTCTGTTTCAGGATCAGGGCGCGCATCTGTCGGTCGTCATGAAACAGGGACGACTTCACAAGAACCGCCTTTCCTGACTCTCTTCGAGCGTCGAACAATCCAACGACTGCGCGCGGCCACAGGTTGGCTTATTCGAGAGCCAAGTTCGTCCCACCCTTTGGCTCAAGGTTGGAAATCCAACCTCTAGGCTCGACGTCTTGCATTCGCGGCGCCGACGAGTAGAGTCGCGACTACCGTTTGAACCCGATGCTGTTGTGTCGCAATGAGGGGAAGTCGATGGAACGACGCAAGCGTGGTTGTCTCCTAACAGGATCCGCTTCGGATCCTGAAAGTCTGCGCCCGAGCGCCTGACTCTCTCCCGCCGGCCTCTTTCCTGCAGACGTATGCCTGCGGGCTGGTTGCTGCCGTCGTTGAATCAAGGAAGAACCGATCTCGAGGAGATCTGCAATGACGTCGGAAAATGTCACGCCGGGGCTCATCGAACTCAACCAACAGCAGATCGACAGGATCGCGGCGACAGTGCCCGGTGGCGCGGACAATGTGCAGGACATTTACCCGCTGATACCGCTCCAGCAGGGCTTGCTGTTCCATCACTTGATGGATGACAGGAGCGGGACGTACGTTCTATCCACCTGCCTCGAGTGCGAGTCGCGTCCGCAACTCGATCGTTTGATCGACGCGATCCGGTTC
>JAQGOE010000122.1 GCA_028293725.1 Gammaproteobacteria bacterium
CGTCCCAACCGCGACCCTGGTCATCGCGTTCGCCACGGCCTGCGGCACTCTTTCCGTCACCGGCTCCTCGCATCACTGGCAGCAGCTCGAGTTGTGTCGGCAGCCGCAATAGCCCGAGGTCGGTCGAGTCTGTTTGCAACACGTCGGGCTTAAACACCGACACGATCTCATCGATGTCCTGCTGGCTCGGATGCCGTGTAACCGCCACGCAAAGCGCCCGACCTCGCGCCGGCGCCGCGAGGCGCAGCGCCACGTCGGCGCTCACCTGCCGCACCGATTTCGCAAACACGAAGCCAATCGCGTCCGCGCCCGCATCAAGCGCCGCGGTGACGGCTTCGGGCGTGGTCAGGCCGCAGATTTTGATCCACATCGTCATGTGCTCGCGCGCGCTCCACGCCCTGCATCCAACATGGCAGCCGCCAACGCGCGAGGATCTCCCCCCTGCATCAGCGCGCTTCCAACTAGCGCAAGCTCATAGCCCGCCGCAGCCAGGCGCCGCGCATCCTCAGCCGTGATCACTCCGCTCTCGGCCACGCGTGGCACCGACGTCGGCAGCAGGTGCGCCAACTCGTCGAGCCGCCGCGGAACGATCTGCAACGTCGAGAGGTCGCGGCAGTTCACCCCGGCCAACATCTCGACCCCGCTCGACGCGTGGCGCTCAACAATCGCATGCATCAGCTCGATATCGCTTTCATCAAAGGCTTCCAGCAACACAAACAGCTTCAATTCGCGCGCCCGCTCGATGAGGGCGTCGAGGGCATCCCTCGGCAGCATGCGCAGAATCGCAAGCACTCCGCCGGCACCCGCAAGACGCGCCTCCGTGACCTGGTAACGATCGACGAGAAAGTCCTTCCTCATCGCCGGCACGCCAAGAGGCGTCAGAACCTGCGTGGCGAGTTCGAGGTGCGCCATCGAGCCATCGAACCGACTCGGCTCCGTCAACACCGACACAGCCGCAGCGCCCGCCCGCGCGTACGCGCTTACTCGCGCGCTGACATCCTCATCACCCGACTTGAGCTGCCCAACCGCCGGCGATCGCAGCTTCATCTCCGCGATGAGATCGAAGCCCGCAGGATGACGCCGCAACCGCGCCGGAATCGGCGACGCAAGCGCTCGTGCCAACAGGTCCGCGTCGGAGCACGCACGCCGCGCCACGTCCACCCGCTGCCGACTCCCTGCCGCCATTTGTTCGAGAAAACCCGCGCTCATTGCGCCAATGCCTCCAACACCCGCCGGGCCGCGCCACTCTCAATCGCGTGCGCCGCACGCTCAACACCCTCGCGAGGGTGCCGTACCTCCCCAACCACCTCGAGCGCCAACGCCGTCCCGAGCAACAAACAATCCCTATGCGGCCCCCGGTCCCGCCCCTCCAACACCGCCTTTAACTCGCCGGCGTTGTGCTGCGCGTCGCCCCCGGCAAGGTCGGCGGACTTACAAGGGCCGAAGCCATAATCCTCGGGCCGCCGTATCCCCACCTCCACCCGACCCGGACGAACATCGAATACCGTGAAAGGCCCGATGGGCGTCGGCTCATCCCAGCCTTCAGCGCCATGGACCACGAATGTCCGCTCAATCGGCATGCCCGCGATCGTCTCCGCGATGAGTTTGGCCACATCGAGACTGAACGCGCCGATGAGGTGAAACGGCGGTCCCGCGGGATTGGTCAACGGCCCGAGGATGTTGAATATCGTGCGCACACCCAGCGCCGCCCGCACGGGCGCGATTGCCTTCATCGCCGGGTGATAATGCGGCGCGAACAGAAATGTGAAATTCGCCGCGGCCAGGCAGTCGGCCACACCCCGCTCATCCAGCGGAATCTTCATGCCGAGCACCTCGAGCACATCCGCGCTACCCGCGCGGCTCGAGATCGAGCGATTGCCATGTTTCAATACGGGCACGCCGCACGCGGCAGTCAACAGGGCACTTCCTGTTGAAATATTGAGGCTACCGGATGCGTCGCCCCCAGTCCCCACGATATCGATAGCGCGCAGCCCAGCGGGAATCGCGGGTCTGCGTGCTAGGCGACGCATTGCTGAGGCGAATCCGCGCAGTTCGTCTGCGACGACGCCCTTGGTCCGCAACGCCGCCAGAATTGCACCCGCCATGACGGGCGACCCTTCCGGATTTGTCAGATGCGCGAGCAACTCCTCCGCCTCGACCTGCGAAAGATCGCGGCGCTCGAGCAAGCGCTCCAGAAATTCACGCGGAGACGACATCACCCGCTCCAATTGACGACCCGCGCGCCCGCTCTCCCCCGGCGAAGGCAAGGAAGTTCTTCAGCAGCGCCGGCCCGTCGGGTGTCAGGATGCTTTCTGGATGAAACTGCACACCCTCCACCATCAGTGCGCGATGACGCACAGCCATGATCTCGCCCTCCGCGGTTCGGGCGCTCACCTCGAGCTCCGGCGGCAGAGTCTCCGGCGCGGCGATAAGGGAGTGATATCGGCCTACTTCGCACGGCTGCGGCAATCCCGTGAACAACGTGTTGCCGTCGTGTTGAATGACAGACGTCTTGCCATGCATGAGACGCCCAGCGCGCACGACCTTACCCCCGAACACCTCGACGATCGACTGGTGACCGAGACACACTCCCAACACCGGCAGACGCCCGGCAAACGCGCGAATCATGTCCATCGACACGCCGGCATCGTAAGGAGTGCCGGGACCCGGGGAGATACACAGATGAGACGGCGCGAACGCCAGCGCCTCATCGACGGTCATCGCGTCGTTGCGATACACGTGCACATCCGCGCCGAGCACGAGAAACGCCTGCACGAGGTTGTAGGTAAACGAATCGTAGTTATCAATCAACAGCAGCCGCGGCTTCATAGGCCGGTACCCCCAGCAATCTCGAGTGCGCGAACCATGGCGGCACTTTTCGCCAGCACTTCCTCATGCTCGGTTTCCGGCACGCTGTCGGCAACGATGCCGGCGCCGGCCTGATAGCTATATTCATCGCCTTTGAACACCAGTGTGCGAATGGTGATCGCCTGGTCCATGTCACCGCGAGCGCCGAAATAGCCCACTGTCCCACCGTAAAGTCCGCGACTTTCGGGCTCCAGCTGGTCGATGATCTGCATGGCGCGCACCTTCGGCGCACCGACGAGAGTGCCGGCCGGGAAGGCAGCCGCAAAGAGATCGAAGGCATCGCAACCGGGCGCAAGCTGACCATGCACACCACTTACGATGTGCATGACATGACTGTAGCGCTCGATGGCTCGGTAGGGCTCCACGTGCACGCTCCCCGGCATAGCGACGCGGCCGAGGTCGTTGCGCGCGAGATCGACGAGCATGATGTGCTCGGCGTTCTCTTTCGGGTCAGCGCGAAGTTCCTGCTCACGCGCCACGTCTACCGCGAGATCGTCCGACCGGGGCCGCGTCCCCGCGATGGGTCGTAGCTGCGCCCGACCGCCTTTCAGCTTCACCAACGCCTCTGGCGACGAGCCGACGACAGTGACATCGCCCAGTGCGCAGTAATACATATAGGGCGAGGGGTTGATGAGTCGTAGAGCGCGGTAGGCTTGAAAGGGATCGAGCTCGTGACGACCCGCGAAACGTGCTGACAGTACCAGCTGATAGACGTCTCCGGCCGCGATGTACTCCTGGGTACGCCTGACACCACTCATATAGTCGGCGCGACTGTACCCGGCAACCGGCGGCGAATATTTTCCCGCGCGCGCGTGGTTCGGCAAGCCGCCGCGCAACGCGCGGACCACTTCGCTCCGCAAGGAACGCCGCTCCTCCTCGGAGCCGGCATGAACCAGGGCAATGCCGCGGGTCAGGTGATCGAAAACCAACAGCGAGCGTGGCGCAACGTAGTGCAGGGCCGGAACACCACTCTCGAATCCGGTGCGGGCGGACAGGCGCTCGAAGAAGCGCACCACGTCGTATGACGAGTAGCCGACGAGGCCACCCGCGAGTGGCACACCCGCGATGTCGGGTTGTGGCTGGGGCGCCCGTTGCAGCGCCGTCCGCAATCCGGCAAGCAGCTCCGCCCGCGTGCTCGGTATCGGCCGCCGCTCACCGCCGATGGTGAAGCCGTCACGGTCGAGACGGACCTCGAGTCCATTGCCGAACCCGATGAAGGAATAGCGCGCCAGGCGCTCGCCCCCCTCCACGCTTTCGAGCAGGAAGCGTGGGGCGAAGCTCGCAAGCTTCATAAAAGCCGACACTGGCGTGTCCAGATCACCCGCAATATCGAATGGCGGTTTCAACGCTCTCTCCAATACCGACAGACCGAATACCGCAAACCTCACAGGCAACAAAAAACCCATCCCGGGGTCATTCCGGAGATGGGTTTTTTGCAAGCCGTGAGATTCGTTTAGTCGCGCGAAACTAGCGGGCCGCCCACTCCGTATGTGAGGTGCGCCACCACCAGACCGTCAAGTTGTTGAACTGCTGCGACATGTGCTGCCGAGTATCGCCGGGGCCCGGCTTGGCCGTCAAGACAATCCAAGGATTGTGTGAAACGCCCCGGCCCCTGTCGGCTAAAATGGCCGCCCCGCAGCGACTGACCGAAGACCCCAAATGAGTTTCAAAGACCTGCTCGCGAACTGGCGTGAGACCGCGGCACAGCCACGCACCGCGACGGAATACGCCGTCCGCCTGCCGCTCGACGATGCCGCCCGCCTCGCCGCCCTGACCGAAATGTTCCCCGGACGCACGTCCGAGCAGCTCATCACCGATCTGCTAGCCACGGCGCTGCAGGAGATCGAGACCTCCATGCCTTACATCGCAGGCAAAAAGGTCATCTCGAGTGACGAGCAGGGCGATCCGATCTTCGAAGACATTGGTCTTACGCCCCGCTTCATGGAACTCACTCGCAAAAATCGGAAAAAGCTCGAGGCAGAGCTTCCAAAAGCCAAGTAGTCTCAGTTGACCTGTAGCGGTGCGTGGCCCGGCATGAAGGGTGCGCACTCAAGGTGCACGGGCGCACAGTCAACCCGCTCAGCCCGTGCGACGTTAGATTATTTAAGCGGAACCCCACTGAGGGGGAGGCGTTCGATTTGAGACATGGCGGTGTGCAATTGATGAGTGATGTAATCAAGGGAACAGTGGCAGGAGGCGTAGCTACAGCGGTGCTGTCGGTAGTGATGCTGCTCATTGGCGCCACCGGATTCGAGCCCCAGCTGGAGCTGACGCGGATGCTGCTGACGCTGCTGGATGAGCCAACGTCACAGTACGCGCTAGGCTGGGCCCTGCACATCATGATCGGGTCGGTCGTTCTGGGTGGATTTTTCTCGTACATCGAGCCGCGCCTCGGGGCCGATACTCACACGAAGAGCGGCGTTCTCTACGGCATCGTCACTTGGCTCGTGGTGATGCTGGTGTTCCTGCCGGCCGCCGGCGCCGGGTATTTCGGGTTCCAGCTTTCGGTGTTCGCTCCCCTGGTCACGCTAGCGTTGCATGTCCTGTACGGCGGCGTGCTGGGCTGGACCTACGGCAAGCTGGCGCCCACGCACAACCCGTTTACGAAGCATCATCCCGCCTGAGCTGCCAGGCTGACCTGCCAGCCCGGCGCCGACCTGACACGTCTACCCGGGCCATCTGTTACATCACCGATTGAGCGCCCGCAGCCCGCGCACGGCCCCACCCTGGGGCGGCGTGCCCACAACCGTGTGACTAATGCTCCCTCACTGCGGCACAATCGCGGCCTCAACGCGCCCGAGGCCCATCATGCCCTCCTTCGACACCGTCTCCGAGCTCAATGCCCATGAAGTCGCCAACGCGGTCGATCAGGCCAACCGCGAGCTCGGTCAGCGCTTCGACTTCAAGGACACCGGCGCGGTGTTCGAGCTCGAGGAGTTCACCGTCAAACTCAAGGCCGAAGTGGATTTCCAGCTCAAGCAGATGTTGGAGATCCTGAAACTGCGCCTCTCCAAGCGCGGCATCGACCTGAGCTGCATCGAAGTCAAAGATGCCGTGACCAACCTCGCCTCGGCCCAGCAGGATGTAATCCTCAAACAAGGCCTCGACCAGGAAGTGGGCAAGAAACTGATCCGCATGATCAAGGACTCGAAGCTCAAGGTGCAGGCCAGCCTCCAGGGCGACAAGGTTCGCATCACCGGCAAGAGCCGCGACGACCTGCAGTCCGCGATGCAACTGTTACGTGCGTCGAAGGTGGAGATGCCGCTGCAGTTCAATAACTTTCGCGACTGACACCCGTGCGGCCGGCGCCTTCGCGACCGGCACCACCGGCGGCCGCCAGCGCCTTGCACAACGCCTCTGTCGCCAGCACGACACTCGGCCCCAGCCGGTTGAGCCTCTGATCCTCGAATGCGACGAGCCGCCCGGTGCGCACAGCGTTGAGACTTCCGAATCGTTTCCATTCAGCGAGCCAACTCGCCCCCTCGCCTGGCGGCGCCGACGCCACGATAATGTCGGGGTTGCGAGCGATCACGGCCTCGGTACTGATGACCGGACCCAACTCTTTCAAATCTCCAAACACGTTGCGGACCCCGCAGGAAGTCAACGCATCGCTCATCAGGTGCCCACCCCCGACGGTGTAGATCGGACGATTCCAGACCTCGAGCAACACGGTTGGGGGAGCGGCGGCGCCGGTCGTTGGCATGCCGGCCACCGTTGCGTCGGTCGCCGTCGCGCCAGCCGCGGGTACGCCGGCCGCGCGCCTCCCTCCACCGTACTCGCGAGTTATTCGGGCGAGTTCTGCCGACAGCGCGCGCGCCGCCTGCTCGGCTGTTGACTCATCGGAGGTCAACGCCCCAAGCCGCCGCAGAGAGCCGGGCAGATCCGCGAGCCGATTGACCTGCTGTCGATAGATCGGAATTCCCAGCCGCGCGATCTTCTCGATTTGCGCCGGATTACCCCCGCCGGGCCAAGCCACCACCAAGTCAGGATGCAGCGCGACGAGCCGCTCCATATCGATGGCCGTGACGTCCCCAATTCGTGGAACTCGTTTAGCCGCGGCCGGCTCGTCGGAAAAGTCGACGGTCGCAATGAGACGATCGCCCGCGCCGGCGGCGAACAGCATTTCAGTCGCGCTGGGCGCCAGGCTGATGATGCGCTGGGGTAGGTTGGGAAGCGTTACGCGTTGGCCGGTGTCGTCGGTAACAGTGGTCGCGGCAAGAGCAGTCGCGGACACGAATTGGCAAGCGAGCCCCCAACTCATCGCCTGTGCCGTGATCAACACGATCACACGCAGTCGCGCGCTTACACTGCGACTCGGCTGCCTGGCGCCACTCACGCCGGCTCATCCGCAATTCCCAACTTCCCCGCCGCCCACCGCACAATAGGCGCCACTCGCGGCGAAGAGAGCGACAGCGCCCCAGCCAGATCCAACCACCGCGATTCATCATGCTCCGGCCTCCCGAGCTCGGGGCTCACCGGTAACGTAATGTGTTCTGTGTGCGTCTCCCCGACGTAGTACCGCGCTACTTTGTTGTTGCTGTAGGGTGCGGTCTCACGATACTCCTCACCCCAGGTGAACTGCAGATCGTTAATCAGCGTTTCTTCCCGCACTTCACGGCGGGCCGCCGCAAGCGGCTCCTCGCCCGGTTCCAGCACTCCCTTCGGAAAATCCCAGTTGCGATACGCACGCAACATCAGAAACAACCAGCCCGTGGGGCCACGCCTGACGACAACCACTCCTGCAGAAAGGCGCGGCGCACGAGCGGTTCGTTCAGGCATTCTTCACCCCACGAGCTTCGGCCCGCTCGCACCTCTACAAGTGAGCTGACGGGCGGTGTTGTTATCAGGCGGCCTGGGCTGCTCCCGTGCCGGCCTCGAGCTTGGCGCTTTCCAGCACCCGAGCGACCGCATGCACCGTGGCGGCAATGCGAACCGCACTCTGCACCGTTTCTCGGGTGAACTCGTGCTTACGCAATTGACGCTCGTGCGAGGCCACACAAGTGCCACAGCCATTGATAGCAGAAACCGCTAGCGAGAGCAGCTCGAAATCGACCTTGTCGATGCCGGGGTTGCCAATCACGTTCATGCGCAAGCGGGCGGGCAGCTGCGCGTACTCCGGATCTTCCACGAGATGAAGGAAGCGGTAGTAGACATTATTCATGCCCATGACCGCGGCCGCGGCCCGCGCGCCATTCACATAGGCGGCGTCAAGGTGAGTGGCGGCAAGCGCCTCGATATCACGCGTGAGCTCCCCGTTACGGGATGCGATCGCCGACGCGAGAGCCACTGCCCAGATCTGCTTTTCCGACAGTCCAGGCGCGCCGCTCGTCGTCAGCACCGAGCCGAGATTGAGGCGCAGATCCCGAGCGTAGTCCGGAATGGCGTCCCGAATAGTGTCAAGAGTAATCATCGTTTCAAGTCCTCCACAACCGGCGGCCGGCATCCCGGGGCCCGGCCTACTGGGGCTGGCGCACCGGGGTCGCTCGAACGTGACCGCCGGCATGCCAGGGCCCGGTAGCCCGGCCGCTGAGTTTGTTTGTTAGTCGTTCAGAGACTGACAGGCCTCCTGAAGCTTAGGCAGCCTTCAGGGTGTCCTCGCCCTTCTTCCAATTGCAGGGGCACAGCTCGTCCGTCTGCAGCGCATCCAACACGCGAATCACTTCCTCCGGGTTACGTCCAACGTTGAGGTCCGTGACGTAGACGAAGCGGATGACACCCTGCGGGTCGACGATGTACGTCGCGCGCTGCGCCACACCAGCTTCCGGATCCAGGATGCCGAGGCGGGTAGTCAGCTCGCGCTTGAGGTCCGAGAGCATCGGGAAGGGGAGGTTCTTCAACTCGTCCTTCGTGCTACGCCAGGCGAGATGCACGAACTCGCTGTCAATGCTGACGCCGAGTACCTGGGCGTCACGCGCCTTGAACTCCTTGTCGAGCTTGCCGAACGCAGCAATCTCGGTGGGGCACACGAACGTGAAGTCCTTGGGCCAGAAGAATACGACCTTCCACTTGCCGGGAAAGCTGTCCTGGGTGAAGGGCTGGAACGCCTTGTCCATATCGCTCGACACGACGCCCGTAAGGGAATATTCCGGAAAACGCTGACCAATGCCTGACATGTGCAAAAGCTCCTTCGATAGGGGTTGTCTATGAGTCCCTCACGGGATGCGGGAGATGGTGAGGCCCGACCCGCTATTATTCCAATCGATTAACTTTATAATATCGATAGACGCCATATATCGGATGAACCATGACGGATATCAAGCTCAAAGACCTGCGCTACCTGGTGGCGGTCGCCGACTGCCGGCATTTCGGCCGGGCGGCGGAGCGCTGCTTCGTGAGCCAGCCCACCCTGTCCGCGCAGCTGAAAAAGCTCGAGGAATACCTCGGGGTACAGCTCATCGAGCGACAGCCCAATAATGTCTCGCTCACCGAGGCTGGGCAGCAGATCGCGACCCGCGCCCGGCGCATCCTGGAAGCCAGCGACGAGGTGGTGACCCTGGCGCGCTCACATCGCGATCCGCTGGCAGGACGACTGCGGATCGCCCTGCTGCCCACCATCGGACCTTACCTCCTGCCGCGGATCTCGCAGGCGTTACGCAAATCCCTGCCGCGCCTCGAATTGCAGCTCTACGAGTATCAGACGGGGCCGATGCTGGAGAAGCTGCTGAGCGGCGACATCGATGTCGGAATCCTGGCGTTGCCGGTGGATCTCGACGGCCTGGAAGCTCGCGAGCTGTACACCGAGCCCTTCATCGTGGCCATACCTGACCAACACAAGCTCGCCAAGCGCGAGAGCATCCGCACGGAAGACCTGAAAGGCGAGACGGTGTTGTTACTCGAGGACGGCCATTGCCTGCGGGACCAGGCGCTGGAGGTCTGTAGTCGCATCGGCGCGCAGGAGAAACAGGACTTCCGGGCGACCAGCCTGGAAACCCTGCGACAGATGGTGGCCACCGGCGCGGGCCTGACCCTGTTGCCTGAGCTCGCCAGTCGCGGCGCCTACGGCAACGCGAAGGGCGTCACCATCCGGCCGTTCGCCAAGCCGGCCCCGGTCCGGCACGTCGGCGTCGTGTGGCGTAAAACTAGCGCGCGCGGACCCGCGATCGATGCAGTCGCAAAGCTAATCGCGGAGCACGCCAAGTGAGCTGTCTTTCGCGGCTACCGGCTTGGCCGATGCCGCCACACTTCCCGGCGCCACCCGCGCCTCCGTTGCTCCAGACGTCGCGGCCGCCGGCTCCGCCATCGCAGCCGCGGATTTTCGTGCCGACCGCGCCAGCGCTATCGCACCGACTATAACAACACCGCCGACCATCTGAATCGCCGAAAAACGCTCACCCAACACCAGCCACGCCGAGGTAGCCGCTCCCAGTGTTTGTATCAACAACCCCAGCGAGCTGAATGTCGGCCGCAGGTGTGCGAGGGCGTAGGCGATGAGTCCTTGCCCGAGCACCTGCGCAGCCAATGCGCATCCCGCCAAGGTTGCCCATCCCCAGAGGGTGTCCGGCAGAAATTTCTGTGTAAGCGCCAGAGGTAACAACAGCACCGTGAAAACGACAGTCGAATTGAACATCACGACGCCGGTACCGTAGCGCGACCGCAGGCGGGCCACGGCAAGAATGTAGGCCGCAAAGAAACACGCCGTGCCCAGTCCAAACGCATCGCCGAGGAAGGCCGAGCCTGCCTGCCCGAACTTCGGGCTCACAATCAACACCATCCCGATGAGCGCCAGTGCGGTCGCGCCGATGAAGCCGGCGCTCGGCCGCTCGCGCCAGCGCAGCCACGCAATGAGAGCGACGACGATGGGAGCCAGGCTGGCCTCGAGCGTGGAAGCCGCGATGGAGGTGAGCACCAGCGACCAATGCCACAGCGCCAGATCGCCCGCGAAGAGCGCACCGGCCAACAGGAAGCCCGGATCGCGAAAGCTCGAGAAAAGGCGAGCGACGTTTCCGGTCCGAGGCCGTTGCTCCGGCTTGCCATCGCGTTGCGCGGGTCGCTCCAGCAAGGCCCACACCGCTAACAGCGGCAGAGCGATACAGCCGCGCCAGAAAGCAGTCGCCGTGGGACCGGTTTCCGAGAGCCGGACCAGGATACCCGCGCCTCCGGTGGACAGAGCCCCGGCGAAAAGCGCGATCAATGCTCCGAATTCCGTGTGATCGCGCTCTCTTTTCATATCATCCTCGGAGGGAATGATAGTCGGTCCGCGCGGCATGCGTCTGGCATACTGAGCCGCTTTTTTCAGAAAAAAGGCATCGACTTGAGGCATCGCACCGAATTTTCCCACGCTCGTCTTTATGCTGTGTTCATGGCACTCATCGCCTGTTCCGTCATGGCACAAGCCCCCACGCTCATCGTGCTGGATGCCTGGACTCGCCAAGTGCCGGGCTCCGACGTTGCGGCGGCGTATCTCACCCTGCGGAACCCGACGACGAAGCCCATCACCGTCATCGGCATCGAGTCGACTGTGGCGGAACACGCAATGATCCACGAGACAAAGACAGTGAGCGGCCAATCACAGATGAGGCCTCACGAACAATTGGTGATCGCGCCGGGGCAGACGGTGAAGTTCGAGCCCGGTGGACTGCACGTAATGTTGCATGGAATGACGCACCCCGTTGCCGTCGGGCAGAGCGTCCCGCTGGTGTTGCTGCTCGCCGATGGCAGCAAGGTGCCGGCCGCCGCAGTGGTGCGGCCCCTGACCGCGCCATGACGCGGTAGATCGGACCCGCTACAACTCACCCGCATGAGCCGCGCAGACTTGCCATTCGATCACATCACTCCTTACGACCGCTTCGCATTGAGCGACGAGGATATTGAGCGGCTGTTGGTCAGTGGAGAACTGCGGCGCGAGCTGATCGACTACTTCGGAGCGGCTGAATACCGGGATCTGACCCGACTCGCACGCCAGGCGGCGGCCACGCCCATCAAGGACGAGTCGCTCCGAGTCATCATCGTCCCCGGCATCATGGGATCGCAACTCGGTCTCCACCGCACTGCGCCGGATCCTAACGATGTGCTGTGGGTCGATCCGATCGACATCGGCCTGGGGCGCCTGGCCACGCTGCGTCTGCCTGGAACGGCGCGCATCGTGTCCCTCGGCGTGGTCATCTATTCCTATCTGAAGTTGAAGCTCCATCTGCGTGCCGCGGGCTTCGCTGCCTCTTTTCACGATTACGACTGGCGGCTCGGCGTCGACGAACTCGGGCGCTCCTTCGCGGATCGTCTGCGCAATGAGCCGTCGGAACGGCTCGCCATCGTCGCGCATAGCATGGGCGGTCTCGTCAGTCGTGCGGCCGTTGTCCTGCCCGGAGCTGAGCGAGTCGAGCGAGTCCTCCTCCTCGGCAGCCCCAACTACGGCTCGTTCGCAACGATCCAGGCGTTACGGGGCACATACGCCGTGGTCCGCAAGCTTGCTCGGCTAGCGGGTGAGGCATCCGCCGAGTTTCTTTCGGGAGAGATTTTCAACACCTTCCCGAGCCTCTACCAGATGCTGCCGGCGGCGTGCAGCGATGGCACCGACCTGTTCGACGCCGCCTCCTGGCCGCGCTCCGGACCGCGACCCGATGTGGCTTTGCTGGAGCATGCACGCACCGTACAAAGCACGCTCGCCCATCCCGACACGCGATTCGCGTCGATTGTTGGAATCGGGCGGGAAACGGTGACGGCCGTCCGCCGGCGCACCGATGATTTCGTCTATACGATCACTCGACACGGAGATGGCACTGTGCCCGCGATAAGCGCGGCTCTCCCCGGGGCACCGGCCTATTACGTTCCTGTCGCCCACAGCGACCTCACGCGCGACCCGGCCGTGGCGGCGGCGGTCGTCGATCTGCTACGGAAGGGGTCGACGAGGCGTCTGCCGACGAAGTGGGCTACGACGAGTCGTGCGCAAGCCAGTATCACAGACCGCCAATTGCGCCGTACCCACACGCAGAAGGTGGATTGGGCGGCGCTCGAGCCTGACGAAAGGCGTATCTTCCTGCAGAGTCTGAACGAGCCGCCCAAACTGCAGTTACGGATACCGTCAAAAAAGAAATCGCCCGCGCGCAAGCGCAGCGCGGTCAGGTTGCGCCGCCGTTGACAGGGGGTGAAGTATGTTGGAAGGCAGTGGTTTCGCCGAGCTGACACAGTCCATTCCGGACGCGCAGCACATGGTGCGTGTCAGCCTGCGACTGTTTATAGCCCTCATCGTCGGCGGCCTGGTGGGTCTCCAGCGGGAGCTCACCCATAAGCCCGCCGGCTTGCGCACGCACATGCTACTGGCTCTCGGAACGGCGCTGATTGTCGTCACCGCCGACGAGGCAGGCATGAGCAAGAGCGACTTGTCGCGCGTGTTGCAAGGGCTGGTCACCGGCATTGGCTTTCTGGGTGGCGGTGCCATCCTCAAACTCACTGCCGAGCACGAGATCCACGGCCTCACGACGGCGGCGGGCATCTGGCTGACAGCCGCGGCCAGTGCGGCCGCAGGGCTGGGTCAACTCTCCCTTGCGATAGTCGGTGTCTGTCTCGGCTTGTTGGTACTAGCCGCCTTCGTCAAAGTGGAGAAGCGACTCGACCTCGCCTCCAGGGATGCCGCAAACCGGAAAGCGCCCGGCAAAAAGTCGCCGACACCGGACGACGGCGACGGCTAACTCCGGCCACGACCTTACCGTTCACGCTGGCGCAGGACCTCACGCCTACGCAGAGCCTCACGCCGGCGCGGGGTCTCACACCAACGAGGCGTCGGTCTCCACCACACTGTTGGCGCCGCTCGTGACAATCCGAGCGAGTCCGATGGTCACCGGCAACACCTGCTCGGCGTAAAACAACGCCGTGCGGAGCTTGCCGCTGTAAAAATCCCGATCCGCGCCGTCCTTGTGTTTCCCGGCGATGGCAGCCGCCCGTGCCATGAGCCAGCCCCCCACTACATAGCCGCTCAGCTTCAAATACGGCACTGCCACCGCCATCGCGCGGTCCGGGCGCGGGGAACCCATCATTTCGAGCAGTGCGCCGGTCGCTCCCTTGAGAAGTCCGACAGACTCTAACGCGGCCTTCCGTGTCGCACCCACGACCGGATCGTCGGCAGACAGCGCCTCCAACTCCCGCGACATGTCCGTCAGCAGCGAGTTCATCGCGGCTCCGCGATCCCGTCCGAGTTTTCTCCCGAGGAGATCGTTCGCCTGAATCCCCGTGGTGCCCTCGTATATCGTCGTGATGCGTGCGTCGCGAACATACTGCGCGGCGCCCGTCTCCTCGATGAATCCCATTCCGCCGTGAACCTGCACACCGATGGCAGCCATCTCGTTGCCCATTTCGGTGCACCAGCCTTTCACAATTGGGATCAGCATATCTGTGCGCGACTGCGCGGCCGCACGCTGGCGTTCGTCGCCACTGTATGTGGCAAGGTCGAGTTGAAACGCCGCGTACAAGGCCAACGCGCGAGCGGCCTCCGTAGTCGACTTCATCGTCAGCAGCATTCGCTTGACGTCGGGGTGATGAATGATGGGCGCAGGCCCGCTCGGCTGCGGCACCGGCGGCTTACCCTGAATCCGGGTACGCGCCCAATCCACCGCATGTTGGAAAGCGCGCTCGCCCATCGCGTAGCCTTCGAGCCCGACCGAGAGACGCGCGGCATTCATCATGATGAACATGTATTCGAGGCCGCGATTTGCCTCGCCTATCAGGTAACCCTCCGCGCCGTTCTGATCGCCAAAGGCCAGCACGCAGGTGGGGCTCGCGTGAATTCCGAGCTTGTGCTCGATCGACACACAGCGGACTTCATTGCGGGCGCCGAGCGAGCCATCCTCGTTCACCAGCCATTTCGGCACAATGAACAGCGAGATGCCCTTCACACCCGGCGGGGCCCCTTCGATGCGCGCCAACACCATGTGGATGGTGTTGCTCGTCATGTCATGATCGCCCCAGGTGATGAAGATCTTCTGCCCAAAGACGCGATAGCGCTTGCCGTCAGGTACCGCTCGTGTGCGTACCTGCGCGAGGTCGGAGCCCGCCTGGGGCTCGGTGAGGTCCATCGTGCCGGTCCATTCACCGCTGATCATCTTCGGCAGAAATAATTGCTTCTGTGCCGGCGAGCCCGACAATTCCAGCGCGTGTACGGCGCCGTGTGTCAGCATCGGACATAACTTGAAGGCGAGATTCGCGGCGGCCCAGAATTCCTGCACCGCTGTCGCCAGCACCTGCGGCGCGAGCTGTCCACCGTACTCGGGAGGCGCGCCGAGTTGCGGCCAGCCGCCGGCGACAAACTGTTGATAGGCGTCGCGGAAGCCGGGCGCCGTCACCACCCCGTCGGGTGTCCAGCGAGCACCTTGAGTGTCACCCGGCTTGTTGAGAGGATCGAGGACACTCTGCGCAAAGCGCGCGGCTTCTTCGAGCACCGAGACGGCGAGCTCGTCCGAGTACTCGGCGAGTCCTGGACAGGAAGCCAGCTGTGCCGCTCCCAGTAACTCCTCGATTACAAACCGCAATTCCCGTAGTGGCGCGCGATACATGTGAGTCCCTCGAGATAGGGAGCCTATTGTATCCGGTTTTGGCGTTATCTTACTCGCCAGTAACATGACGCCTGAAAGAGCCCCGCAAGGGGCGCTCAGTCGGCGGGCGAGTTGGAAGCGGCGAGCGCCGGGACGATATTTGCGGCCAGGAAATCCACGAAGCGCTGGACTCGAGGATCCGCCTCCAGCGAGGCCGGATACAGCGCATACAACGCCGCCGCCGGGGGCAAGGTCCATTCGGGCAATACCGATTTCAGGCGCCCGGTTGCAAGCCCCTGACGACACAGAAATTCCGGCAACAACCCAATCCCGAGACCGGCAGCCGTCGCGGCGTGCAGAACCGCGGGATCGTTGATCGCGAGTTTCGGTGCCAGCAGCACCTCCGCACGTTGCGAGCCGCGCTCCAGCCTCAGTCGGAACTCGGGCAGATCGGACGCCTCGGGGGTAAGCAGATCATGCGATCGCAAGTCGTCCGGCCGAGTCGGAAGTCCACGCAGCTGGAGGTAAGCCGCCGTCGCACACAGCAGGGCGGGCGGCGCTCCCAGAAGACGCCCGGTGACCGCGGGGTCCGGGGTCGCTCGCGGTCGGATTGCAACGTCCCAGCCATCAACCGCGCTCTCATTATCCAAGGCGACCTCCAGGGGCACATCCGGAAAGGCCTCGAGAAATCGCGGCACGAGCGGGGTCAGGAGCACGCGTCCGTAAGTTGGATCGGCGACGACGCGCAGTGGGCCGGCAACCGGCGCGTGCAATTTCGCGATGGCCGATCGTGCGGCGTCGGATTCTTCGACCACCCGCTTCGCGTGCGGATAAAGAAGACGGCCGGCGGGGGTGAGGCCTATTCGCCGTGTAGTGCGCTCCAGAACGCGCACCCCAAGTCCGGTCTCGAGGTCGGCGATCGCCCGACTCACCGCCGCCTTGGGAACCCCCAGCGCGCGGGCCGCGGCGGAGAAGCCATTCAAGTCCACGACCTTGGCCAGGACGGCCAGCTGTGCAGGGGTCCAGATCAGATTCAAGGTAGCTCCAATCTCCTGGTGGTCGGCCCCTATTGTTTCACCCAAGAGGCACGCAGGCCAAGCTTTAGGCGGGTAGAATTCGCGACCCGATTTCTTACTCGCCTTCCTTTGTCCCCAGGGAGCTTTCATGAAGATCACAGTCCAGGCCGCTACCGTCGACATATTCGCCAACTCACTGACCAGCCTCAGCGCGCTGCTCGAGAAAGCGCTCGCCAATGCGTCCGCCCGCAAGTTCGAGCCGAGCGTTCTCTTTAATGCGCGCCTCGCGCCCGACATGTTTCCGCTCTCGCGGCAGGTGCAGATCGCCTGCGACCTCGCGAAAAATTCCGTGTCCCGTCTCGCAGCCCTGGAGCCGCCGCGTTTCGAGGACAACGAAAAGACGCTCGAGGAACTGCGCACTCGCATCGCGCGGACGATCGACTACATGAAGGGCATTCCCGCGAGCGCCTTCGAGGGCTCCGAAGACCGCGACCTCAAAGTTCCCGCAGGTCCGGACAAGTTCCTCGACTTCAAGGGACTCGACTTCGTGCAGCGCTGGGCGATCCCGAACGTGTTTTTCCATATCACGGCCGCGTACGCCATTCTCCGCCACAACGGCGTCGACATCGGCAAGCGTGACTTCATCGGCGCCCACTGAGCACATGCGTCTTTCGTCTCGACGAAGTTGGTTCGTCGAGACGATCTTTGCGGACACTACGTACCCGCACGAGCATTGTTAAATGCTCGTGTTGAATATGACAAACGGTCAGTGAAGAAGCGTTTGCATTCGCCGACAGAACGCGAAGGCAATCACGGCACCGCGCCATCGCACCTGCCACTCTATCCACCGCCGGGCAACATCTAGCCGCCTGACTTTCGCGCAGCGAAAGGTGGCTAGTAGTCCGGCCCGTGCGCATCCTGGATGGGGAAGTCCTTGCAGCCACTGAATGCTATGGCCGTGCGTCCGCCTATCAACACGCCTGCCGCAGCCGCAAACGCGGCGAGCGAGCCTATGACCGCCGAATCGCTCGGGTGGCAGTTACGTGCGGCATTGCCGCCGCTGCGCCTGCATTCGGTTTCACTTTTCGATGAGCAAGCCAACGTACTTTGGCTCAGCGAGGGCGCATTGGGCCCGGACGAGCACAATGTCGTGCTCGAGGCAATGGAAACGCTCGCGAACGACAGATCGCTGGCGTGCCATGAAAACGGCCTGGAAGACGGGCGTGTAGGTATTTTCCTGCCCGTACGCGCGCCGCAGGGCGATCTCGTCGGCGTCGCCATGATCCTGGCGGATCTCAAATCGGTCGGCGACGGCGTCCTGGAAAAAATTGTGAGTCCGCAGGTGCGGACCATCATGCAGAAGGTTGCGGTCCTTTTGCGTGCTTCATCGCCGCGCCCGGGCGAGCCGGCTGCACCGATTCCTGTGGCCATTGCGCCGGTCGTGGAATTTACGCCCGAGCGGGCGCCGGAGCGCGCACCAACACCTGCACGCGCCGCGGCTGCGCCCGCTCCACAAGCGCCGCCTGTCCCGCCAACATTGTCCGCGCCAGCGCCGGCCGCGAAGGCAACGACTGCTGCTGCGGCCAAGCCTGCCGCCAACAGCAAACTCAACGGCTCGCACGGTGCTGCGACTCCCACCACCGCTGCGCCGGCTGCGGCTCGACCCGCTCCCGTCGCGCCGCCAGTTGCTCACGCGGCAGACCAACAGTCGCTATCGCCCCAGGCTATCGATGACATCCTCGAATTCGAGCTGTTTCCCGATCTGGGAACGCACGACGAAGAGCTCGTCCCGAAGTCGCCGGCGTCGAGTTTCCAACAGGCGGAAGCGCTTGCCTGGGAGCCGCCGACCTCGAGTTACCAAGTCCTGAACCAGACACCGCCGCCAGTCGCACACTACGAGCCGGCCAAACCGGCCGCGCCGGAACCGGCGGCACGCGCAGCGGCTCCGGCGAAGTCGACAGCACCTGCGAAACCGGCAGCTCCCGCGAAGGCCGCCGCGCCCGCGCCGGCTGCTCCGGTACCGCCAGTGCAGGCCGCCCCACCGGCGTCATTCGCTTTGCCGAATATTGACCTTTCGATCCCTGAGGCTCTGCAGTCAAACGGCGCTCCTTCGAGCTTTGCACCGGGCGCATCCGCGAGTTCCGCGATTGTCGTGCCGAATGTGCCTACACTGCAGGCGCCCGGCGCGGCACCGGTCGTAGCGCCGCTTGCGACAGCTCCCGCCGCAATCGAAAGCGCGCTGATCATCCCGGCAATAAACCCGCTCGCCAACCCAACACCGGTGCCATCGGCAAAATCCACGGGCGCGACAACTACCTCGAAGGCTCTCGGGTCACCCGCCACCACGACCGGCACGTCCCGTTCGCTGAACGGGTCCACGAGCATCGTTCAGTCGCTCAACGGCAGCGGTCCGTCCGCGACATCCCGTAACGTTGCTCTCGATCCGTCGAGCCTCATCCTCGATGTGCAGCCTTTCACGAAACTTCGTCCGGGCGGCCGTTTGCGGCGCTATGAAGTACTGCCGCGTATCCCGCATCGGGACGCGAATCGCGCTCCCGCCGCGATGGACGGGCTGGCCCTGCAGAGGCTGTTGTCCTGGCTCGGCGCCAACCGTTCGGCCTGGAACCTCGAGCCCACCAGTTTCAGTTTGAATCTCTCCATCTCGACTCTCGAGGACGAGCGCTTCCCACAGCAAGTCGCGTCTTCTCTGAAGGCCAACGGCATCGCGCCGGACAACCTGGGATTCGAGATCGCGGAGCCGCTCTGCACCCAGCGGCGCGCGCAGGTGGAGCGGTTCATTTCCCTGTGCGACAAACTGGGATGCTTCGTCGTCATTGACGATTTCTCCTTCGATTCTTCGGTCCTGCCGCTGCTGCGTTCGAAGGCGCTGCGGCTGGTGAAGATCGATCCCAAGCTCACCTCCGCGGCGCTGCGCGACAAGCTGTCACAGGCCATGGTCGTTGCGATCGTCCAGGCCGTGAAGGTGCTGGGCATCCACTGCGCCGCCAAGCGGGTCGAGTCGCAGGCGTCCCTGCAGTGGCTCACGGCGATCGGCTGCGATCTGGCCCAGGGACCCGCGCTTTCGCAGGTACTGCCCATCGAGTCGCTGAATATGCCGCAAGCGCCAGCGGCTGAACCCGGGAAAGCGGCGGGCTGAGCCTGGAGCCGGAGCCTCGGACCCGCGGAACCGGAACGTCCTGACACGTCCTGACCGGCGCGCCCTGACTGGCGCACTCTGACCGGCGCGCCGCCCTGACTGGCGTGGCCAGAGCGGCGCGGGCTCGGCGGCGCCCGCACGATCCTGATCCTTCGCCTGGGCCCTTGCGTGTCCCCCCGGCCCTGCGACGAGCCGAGCCCCGCACACGCCCGTCCGGCGACGCCCGCCGGCGAGATGGCCTAAGCTTCCCCGGTAAGGCGGCCGCCCGTCGCCCCGGCGCAAGGCATGTTGACGCTCGAACAATTCCGCTCCAACCGGAACGTGCTCTTCTGGAGCCTGCATGCGGCTGGCTGGGGTGCGTATGCCATTACGCAATACTTCGGCGCGCTCCTCTACGAGAAGCCCAACAGCTACGCGCAGGTCATTGTCGTAGCAGCGCTCACGGGGTTCGTTGTCTCCATGCCCATGCGGTACATCTACCGCCTGCTCTGGGGCCGCTCGCCACGCACCATCGTGGTTGGTGTGCTGGCCACCTGTTACGTCACCGCGCTTGCGTTGCGGACGGTCATCAACCTCGCCTACAAACAGCTCGTCGAGCCCGACTGGCAATTCAAGACCCTGTTCGAGTTGTTCGGGGGCGCCATTTCCACCACGTACCTGCTGTTGTGTTGGAGCGCTCTCTACTTCGGTATCCGTTACTACGAATCCCAGCAACAGCAACAAGAGGCTGTTCTGAAGGCCGTGGCGCTGGCGCAGGAATCGCAGCTCAAGATGCTGCGCTACCAGTTGAACCCGCATTTTCTGTTCAACACCCTGAACGCCATCTCCACCCTCATTCTCGACAATCAGAACCGCACGGCCAACCACGCCATCACCCGGCTCTCGGAATTCCTGCGCTACACGCTCGACCAGGATCCGATGAAGAAGGTGACCCTGCGGCAGGAAATCGAAGCGCTCGATCTCTACCTGGGCACCGAGCGGCTGCGCTTTGGCGAGCGGCTGCGGCTCGAGTATGCGATAGAGGGGCCGGCGCTCGAAGCGCTCGTACCCAGTCTTTTGTTGCAGCCTCTTCTGGAGAATTCACTCAAATACGCGGTCTCACCGCGTGAGCAGGGCGGCTGCATACGAATCGAGGGCCGGACGCGGGGCCTGATGCTCGAGGTCAGCGTCATCGACGACGGGCCGGGTATGCGCGATCGATTTTCGCCGAACGAGCGCCGTGGTGTTGGATTACGCAACACACGCGAGCGCCTGGCCGTGCTTTATGGCGAAAACCACCGCTTCGCGGTGCTCAACAGTCACCCTGGACTGCGCATCGACATGGCGCTACCGCTCGAGACGGCCCCCGCGACCGTTGAGCCCACCACGGATATGCCTCAGAGAGCGCGCGCATGAAGATCAACACGATCATCGTTGACGACGAGACTCTGTCACGACGCGGTATCGAAATCCGATTGCGCGACGCCGGCGACTTCAACATTGTCGCTCAATGTACCAACGGCCGCGAGGCTCTCGCCGCGATCTCCAGCTACAAGCCCGACCTCGTGTTTCTCGACATCCAGATGCCGGGCATGTCGGGCTTCGAGGTGTTGGCCCATATTCCGCACGAGTCGCTGCCCGTACTGGTGTTCGTCACGGCTTATGATCAATATGCCATTCAGGCCTTCGAGGCGCGGGCGGTGGACTACCTGCTGAAGCCGATAGACGAGGCCCGCTTTCAGACGGCGCTCGAACGGGTGCGCGAGCATGTACGGGCAAAGTCAGCCGCCAATCAGCGTGACCGACTCATGGAGATCATCGCGGAGATCACCGGCTCGGGTGAGCTTGCGCTCGACGAGTTACTGACCCGCGGCCGGGCTGCAGTGGAGGCACGGCACCCGGAAGTGCTGCCGATCCGGCAAGGTCGCGAAACCGTACGGGTACCTGTTGCCGCGATCCGCTGGATCGACGCCGCGGGAGATTACATGTGCATCCATGCCGGAAACGACACTCACATCCTGCGCGGGACCATGAAAGAGCTCGAGGAGCTTCTCGATCCAAAGCTCTTTCAGCGGGTGCATCGCTCGACGATTGTGAACCTGCGCTTGGTAAAAAGCCTGCGGGCACACATGAATGGCGAATACTTCCTCACCCTCGACGGAGGGCACGAGCTCAAGCTCTCGCGCACCTACCGCGACAAGGTGGAATACTTTCTGAACACTTCTGGCGCCAACTGACGCCGATCAGGCGCGCCGGCGGAATGAGCCCGTGGTAAACAGCGCGTGGTCGCTGTCGACGAGCTTCACGCAGTTTCGGCCGCTGCGCTTCGCGCTATAGAGCGATTCGTCGGCCAATTGCACGGCGCCTTCGGGCGTTCTGCCCATCTTCGGGCGCACGACGGAAATGCCAACGCTCGCCGTGACGAACGGTGCTGTCGGTGAATCCTCGTGAGGAATTTGCAGCGCCAGAATCGACTGCCGCAACTCCTCCGCCAGCTCCTGCACGAATTCGCCGCTCATGTCGAAAAGAGCCAACACGAACTCTTCTCCACCGTAACGCGCGGCCATGTCCAGAGGACGGCGGGCAAAGCCCTGCACGACTTGCGCGACGCGGCGTAGAGCCTCGTCGCCGCCCTGGTGACCATAGCGGTCGTTGTAGGCTTTGAAGTGGTCGACGTCGATCAGCAGTAGCGCGAGTGAGCGCCGATCGCGCAAACCCTGCTGCCACATGAGCGGGAAATGGTCATCGAACGCGCCACGATTCTTCAGACCCGTGAGTCCGTCACGGGCCGCCATCTCGCCCATGAGTCCGCGCTCCAGGAAGGACGTGCGCAGCTGCCGCTCCACTCCCCTGTAGACGAAGGCGCCCACGGCGGCGGTTATGGTGAGCACGCTGACATAATAAACAACGGATTCCACCGGCTCGCCAACGAATGCGAGCGCCGTGCCGTGCGCGAGGATCATCAGCGCATTGGCGATGAGAGCTTCGCGAAACATCTGTCCGCCCAGGAAGAAGAGCGCGATGCTGTAAGAAGTGAGGAAGTAGAACGGATCGGGATGCCCGACCAGGATGCGGCTGGCGATTCCGACGGCGGAAATGATTCCGAGCAGCGGTAGTGCTACCCGCGCCGCCGGTAGGTACAGGCGCTCATAGAAAGGACTCCACGACGCCCACAGGAGGAACACGCTCACGGGAATCGCCACGCCCAGCCAGCCAACTAACACGCTCCGCACGGGCAGGCCGTCGAGCACGACCAGGTGAATGGCGACGGCGAGACTCAGGAGACAGGTCGCAAGCTGAAAAAAGCGCACACGCGAACGCACGCGGTCCAGGTGGAACGCCTGAAAATCCTTCTCCAGCGCCGCAGCGAAGCGCAGATCGGGAAAATCTCGGCGCAACTCGTTGGCGTAGGGGGAATCTGAAAAGTGCTCGAGATCGAGCAGGGCGGGTATCTGCATTGAGAGCTGAATTTATCTCACCGTGGCCGCGGAAAGTGTGACGTACTTCCGCTGATGGTGCCATCTTGCGACGCCGCCAAGCGGCGACTCACTTCGTGTCATGAACGCTACAACCTAAAGTAACTTCGCTGTCACAGACACGCAGCCATCTTCTCTTTTGAATTCAGCAGTCTTCAACGCACTCTTCCTGTCGCTACGGCGATGTGGTCTGCCGTCAGCTTTCGCGAGGACAGCTCGAGCGCCGTCAGGTTCATGATCTGAAAATATTTTCGCTTCGCTCTCGTGTCGAGCGTGTGGTCTACCGGTGTCACGAATTCACGGCGTTGAATGTGACAATAGTGCGTGGGGACGAAGCGCTCGAACGGCTCGATCGTGGTGTTGGATAGTGTCGGGTGGCGGTCGCTGCGCTAGTGGCGCCCTCGACACTCGCACTAACTTAATTGCGCCGTTTCGGTCCGATGAAGGCCGGTCCGATTCGGCGCGCTCGGCGTGCGCCCGGTCCGCCGCCTCGCCTGCAGCGCATCCGCGAATAAGACCTTAGGCCGAAGAATGGGGCTCGGACGCTAGCACATGTCGCCACGAGAGTGTGACCTGCGTCACACTCCGGGACGCCGGCTCGCCGTTGTGTGAGCCATCGCGAGGCTATCCCGCCTCAGCATTGCTTAGATACGCGTAGACACGCGTAACGCGTCAAACGCTACGGACTGCGGCGGAGCCCGGCCATAGAGTCGCGCCTGTTCCGTCCACTCCGATTTGCATTTTGGCGAAGCGTCAACGAGGCTCGAAATTATGGAAGCTGCGTCTCGCCCCGTCTTTGAGCCGCTCACCGACCTCCCGGTCGAAGCGCCCATCGACGGAAGCGTACCGGTCGGAGCGGCGTCCTCGTCCTCCGGAGATTCCGCCCATGCGGGGTCCCGAAGGGGCGAGTCAGACGACTCCTCCGACGAATTGATCGATCCCGAGAGCCTTCTCGGGACGAGCGAGCCCGACCTGCTGCTGGCGGCGCTGAACGAAGCGGCTTCCTCTGGACGGCATACCTCCGGCACGGCGGCTAGCTCCAATGCGTCGGCGGCTTCCGCTGCAAGCACCTCGTTCGATTCGGACGCCGAGGATTTGCTGGGCATGAGTCAGCTGCTGGCGGCCGACGACCCCGCCGCCCCAGTGCCGATTCAAACCTCCGCGGCCGCAGCGAAGTCTTCTACGGCGACGGATTCACAAAAATCGCCGGCGGGATTTGGAATACCCCCGGTGGCCAGTGCAACGTCGGGCCAGGCCGCCAAGCCGGCCGCGGCGAAACCTGCCAGCCCCGCGTCGGTCGACTACGCCGCTGTGGCCGCGAAGGCTTCCGGTCCTGTGTTAGCCAGCTCGGCTACGACCGCCACAAAGACTTCCAGCGCTGCATCAGCTGACTCGCCGACTGCTGCGACAAAGGCTTCGAGCTCCAAGTCGGCACCAGCCGCGGACGGGACTTCGGCGACGGGCGCAACAGCCTCGGGTGGTGGTGGCGCATCAGCGGCCTCGGGTGGCTCGGTGGCCTCTGCGGTTGGCTCCACGGCTTCGAGCGCCCCCGGCGGCTCCACGACATCGGGTGGCTCGACAGCTTCGAGCGCCTCGGGTGCTCCCGCCACTGCTTCCACCTCCGGCTCGTGGGCGGCGGCACCTTCGGATGCCGCCTATTCAGGCACCTGGGCTTCGCCCGTGCTCGACGTCTCCGACCTGGGATCGGGCGACTCGCCAGTACCACCGACTCTTTCGGCAGCCCCCGCGACACCAGCCCCTAGCGCCGCATCAACGCTGGCATCCGCCTTGATCGCGAATGCACCGGCGACTCCGACGCCGGCTACGTCGTCGACATCAACTTCGGGCTCGCGAAAGTCGCCCCTAGCAGCAGCTTCATCATCGGAAGCGACACCGCCTGCTTCAAACACATCGGCACCGGCGCCGAAATCGGCCGTAGCGCAAACACCGCCAGCGGGCGCAGCTCCGCGCACGTCCGCGGCGCCTGCAAAAGCCAGCGCGATACCGACAGGACCCACATCTGTCCAGCCGCGCGCATCGAATACGGCGTCCGGATCGGCTTCGACCGGGTCCGCATCGACTACATCTAGGTCCGCGTCCGGGCACGAGTCCGCGTCTGCGTCCGGATCCGTGCCCGCGCTCGCATCTGGGTCCGCGCCCGGATCCGCTCCTGCGTCCGCGTCTGGCTCCTCTTCCGGGTCCGCATCCGGATCCACATCTGCGTTCGGCTCCGCGCCTGCGTCCAACTCCGCGGCTGGGGCCGCCGCACCGGCGCGAGCCGCCAACTCGGCAGCTCCAACCGCGTCGGCCACCCGGCCCGCAGGCTCCGCAAAGCCAACATCCGCGACGTCAGCAGACGCCAAACGCCCCTCGGCACCGTCTGCGTCCCCCACCGTTCCACCCACTGGCTCTGCAACGGCCACGCGCTCCGCGAGCGCCGCAAAACCAGTGGCCAAGTCGGCGATACCGACAGTACCGCCTGCACGGCCCGCGCCCGCCGCCTCGCCACCGCCAGCAGCGAAGCCGCCGCCGCGGCCAGCAAAGCCAGGAAGCTCGTCCGCAGCGACAGCCCATCCAACGTCGGGAGCTAATCCGACATCGGGAGGTTCGCCGGGATCTAGCGTCCCGACCGGATCAGCAGCGGTCCCCGCGCCTGCACCAACATCAGCGGCAGTATTGGCATCACCAACATCAGCCGCACCGGCGTCACTAGCTCCGACAGGCGTCGCACCTTCTGCAGCGCCCACGGCCACAGGCACCGCATCGACATCGGGTCGATGGGCAAAGTCCGCCACCACATCGACCGCGAGCACCGGCTCCGAATCACGGCGCGACCCATCGGCGGAGCAATCGTCGATTGCCACGCCATCGACATCAGCAATCTCACTCCAGTCAGAAGTGGCTCCCGCGCCCGCTCCGATCGCTCCAACACTCTCAGTTGCGGCGTTTGACGACAGCCCGGAGCCAGAGCTTTCCCTCCAGGATCTCTCCGAGCTGCCGCCGATGGCGCCTGCCTCCATGACAGCCGCCTCGGCAAGCCCCGCATATGTTGAACCGGCACCCGTCGCGCCCCCGAGGGCCGCGCCGAGCGCACCGGTGAGCACACTCAGGCCGGCATCGGCGCCTCACGCGGCACAGTCGACGGCGCCAATGTCGCCGCCGACCGCAATGCCGTCCACGCCGACAGCAATGTCCGCGTCTGCGGCATCATCGGCTTATGCGGCATCCGCCACCTCTTCGGCAACAGCAACTTCAACCGCGGCGGCGGGGACAGCATCCACCACTACGCCGCCGATGGACCGGGACTTCATCGCCCGCAACCAGGTTGTCGAACGCTATCTGTCAGGACGCCTCCCGCTCAAGGGAGCCACTGAATTCGAGCGCTTCTGTCGCGAAAATCCGGACGTGCTCGACGAGTTGGGACTCGCCGAGCGTGTCAACGCCGGACTGCGACTCCTCGAAGCCAGCGGCAAGCCGGAACCCTGGCAGGAAAGCAAGAAACCGTTCTGGCAGAAGCCGCAAGTCACTCTCGGACTTGCCGCTGCGGTCATCGGTTTGGCCATCGCGCTCTCGTTCGTGATGAGCGACAGCTCGGGCAAGACTCAACGCATCAACAAACTGCAGAGTCAGGCCGCCGAGCGTCCGCTGGACCCGGCGACCAGCACACGAGAGATTCGTCTTCTGCCCAGCCGCGAGGGCGGGTCCAACACGCCTGCCATCACCATCGGCGGTGGCGCCACGCAACTGGCGGATTTCAAAATCGATGAGTCCCGCTCGCCTTACAAAATCTTTCGCGTCACCATCGATCGCATCGACCAGGGACGCGTCGCCGTCATCAGTGAGCTCGCCAAGGATTCGAACGGACATTTACGGATCGCCTTGAACAGCTCCGCTCTGGGTCCCGGCAACTACCAGCTGACGATTGAAGGGCTGACCTGGCGCGGCGACGCCGAGCCTGATTCCTGGGTCACCATCGGCATCCAGCGTTAGCCCAGGAGCTTGGCTAACGCCCCATGTGACCGGAGTCGCGAATCAGTCACTGAAGCGGCCAGCAACTCTCATGGCGCGGAGCAACCCGCCGATGCAGACAATACCGGGTCGCCGGCCGGTCGGACCGACGACGGCGACCGGATTGGTCTCTTCTCCCGCGGACGACGACTGCGCAGGCCCATGGGCAAACAAAAGAATGCACAACAGGACCCGGACCCCATAGTCACCGCGACGCCCCCCGTCGAGGTGTTCGTAGCCCGGCAACCGATTTACGACGCGGCCATGGCTGTGGTCGCCTACGAATTGCTGTACAGGCATTCGCCCCGCTCGACCAAGGCCGAGATCACCGATCCCGGACTGGCTACGCTGCAAGTCGTCACCAACGCCGCCCTGGAAATCGGCCTCGAGCGGCTCGCGGGCGGTTTGCCGATCCATATCAATTTTCCCGAGGAACTGCTCACCACCGTGCCGGACCTGCCAATACGGCCGGAGCTGGCCGTCATTGAAGTATTGGAGCAGGTCCGCGCCAAACCCGCGGTCATTGAGGGAATCAAGGCGCTCCGCGCCCGAGGTCACCGGATAGCGCTCGATGATTACTCGCCGCGCGCCACGGATCCGCTGCTACTCGAATTTGCCGATATCGTAAAGATCGAGATCACACAGTTCGAGCCCGACGAGCTCGTGAGCCTCGTCAAGGCGTTCAAGGCCCGCAAGCTCAATCTGATCGCCGAGCAGGTGGAGACGGTCGAACAGTTCGAGCACTGCATCGCGCTCGGCTTCGATGGATTTCAGGGCAACTTTCTGCAGCATCCGCAGACCTTCCGGGCAAAGCGGGTGCCCTCGAGCCGGCTGGGCACGCTGCGCCTGGTGGCATCGCTACAAAGCGAAGACTTCTCGCTCGATGAAGTCGAGACGCTGTTGAGTCAGAACGTCGCGATGTCGTACCACGTGCTGCGCTGTATCAACTCCAGCTACTACAACCTGCCGCGGAAAATCGACTCCATCCGGCAGGCCATCGTGATACTGGGGATACAGAGCCTACGCCAGCTGTGCGCGCTGTTGTGTTTGCAGGGCTTCGAGGACCGGCCGCCCAGCCTCTACTTGCACGCGATGACCCGCGCCCGCATGTGCGAGCAGCTTGGCCGCCTCGCGGGCGCGCAGGACTGCGGGCCCTTCTTCATCACCGGCCTGTTTTCCCTCCTCGGCGCGCTCGTCGGCATGCCGACGCAGAAGATCGTCGAGGAGTTGCCACTGTCTGTTTCAGTTTCCCGGGCACTCGTTGCCGGTGAAGGTCCGCTCGGTGAGGCTCTGCAATGCACGCGGGCCTACGAGCGCGCGGCATGGAGTCACGTGGTCTTTGCCTCTCTGCCTCCGCACCTCATCCGGGCGGCCTACGTCGACGCACTGTTCTGGGCCGAACAGGCGCGCGCGCTGATCTCGAAGTAGCCCCCGGGGCCCTAGGAGCCTGTCTGAGCAATGCTCGCCTACTGCGGCCGCCCCAGATCGGCAGCTTTCTGCGATCGTTTCCCTTACATAGTCAACGCTATGCGCGGAAAACGATCGCAGAAAGCTGCTCGATCTGGGTCGCCCTCGCTACGGCGATCATTGCTCAGACAGGCTCCTAGCCCGCGCGCAGAGTCGTCAGCGGCGGCTGATTCACAACCGACCGAGTTGCAATCCAGCCACTCCCCGCGACTAACAGAGCGCCTCCAAACAGCCCCACCGCCCAGACCCACGGCTCGAACGTGTAGTGTAGCTCGAGCACCCTGGTAGTCATGAAGTAAGCGGCGGTTGATGCACCCGCAGCCGCCAGCAGCCCCGAAAGCAGCCCAAGAGTGGTGAACTCGGCAAGCACGCCCTGTAGCACGGTGCTACGGCTCGCGCCCAACGTGCGTAACATCGCGCTCTCGTAACGACGTTCATCCCGGCTCGATTGCACGGCGGCCAACAGTACTGTCAAACCCGCGAACAGCGTAAAGATAAACACGCTTTGCACGGCCAGCACAGCCTTGTCCAACACCGAGCGAACCTGTGCGAGCAGGTCATCGATATCGAATATCGAGACGCTCGGGAACGTTCTCGCCAACTGCGCCAGCGGTCGGGCATTGGCGGCGCTGAAATAAGCACTCGTCAGGTACGACCCGACGGTGTCATCCAGCACACCCGGCGCGAACACGATGAAAAAGTTCGGCTGGAAGCTGTCCCATTTTACTTTGCGGACACTGGCGACACGCACGTCGAACGTCTCCCCGGCGACGTCGAACATCAGACTGTCTCCCACGTGCACACCGAGAGACTCCTCGAACTCGGTCGCGATAGAGACGAGCGGCTTGCCTGTATCGGCCGAGGTGAACCAGTTTCCAGCGACAATACGATTATCGGAACCCAGCTCAGTCGTCCAGGTGAGATTCTGCTCCCGCGTGGCGAAGTTGTCGGCGCGCTCGCCCTCGAAATGGAGCTCATCGACGGAGCGGCCGTTGATCGCAGTCAGGCGGCCGCGAATCATGGGCATCACGCGCGTGGTACGGGCGCCATGCGCGGTCAGGAACCCGATAAACCGGTCACGCTCGGGAGGCGGAATGTTGATGAAGAAATAGTTGGGAAGATTCGTCGGCAGCTTGCTGCGCCAGTCGCTGTTCAAGTCGCCACGAATGATACTGAGCAGCAACAGAACCATAATCCCCGTCCCGAAGGCGACGATCTGCACGACGCTTTCGGCGCGGCGCCGACTCAAGTTTGCAACACCATAGCGCCAGGCGACACCAACACTGCCTCGCAGCCGGCCGGCGAGATAGACGAGCAGTGCACCGGAGAGCGTCAGCAGTGTGATGAAGACGGCCAGACCGCCCGTAAAGCCGATGAACAGCCGCCAGTCGAGCACCACCCAATAAATCAGCAGGACCACCACCGCGACGGCCGGCCCAAAGGCCAGAATCATGAGAGGCTGCGGCGGTCCGACGTCGCGGCGGAGCACGCGGAGTGCCGGTACACGTGACAGCTGCAACAGGGGCGGTAAAGCGAATCCTGACAGCAGCGCAATCGCCATCACGAATCCAATGCCGATGGGTGTCAGACTCGCAGCCGGCAGCTCAGTCGTCGTCAGCAGGCCGCGGAGCGTCCGGACGAGCCATTCCTGCGCCAGATATCCGATCACCGACCCCAGCGCGGCGGCAAGAAGCGCGATCACCAGGAGCTGGAACAGGGTGATGCTCAGGGAGAACGCGCGTGTTGCCCCTAGCGTTTTCAGAAGTGCGACAGTGTCGAGATGGCGGGAGACATAGCGACGCGCTGACATCGCGACGGCGATCGAACACAGGAGAACACTCACCAGACTCGCGAGGCTGAGGAAGCGGCCGGCCCGATCTACCGCACTTTTGATCTGCGGACTTGCGTCCGCGATATCGCGCAAGCGCTCGCCCCGTTGCTTGTGGGCGCGCAGCCAGGTCTCGAAGGGATCGATCCGCTCACGGGCGCCAGCGAACAGCACGGCGTAACTGACACGACTTCCGGGCTGAATGAGTTGGGTCACGGGCAGGTCGGCCGCGTTCATGAGCAGTGTTGGAGTGAGATCGGCGAATGTGCCGCCTTGGTCCGGCCGCGAGATCAGGACATGAGTGACCCGAAATGTACCCGCACCGATTGATAGCGACGTGCCGATCCGACCCCCGAGAGATGCGAGTAACTTCGAGTCCGGCCACACTTCACCGGGAGACGGCAGCCCGTGCGCCGGGGTTCCCGAGGCGAAAGGCTCCGCGCCGATCAGCAATTGCCCACGAAGTGGATAGCCCTGTGTGACGGCATGTATGTTGGTGAGCTGGCTGGCGTCGCCGTTGAAGACCACGCTGATGAGCGAGGTGGCTTGCGCGGTTTGCAAGCCACGGCGCGTGGCTTCTTCAACATAATCTTTCTTGATGGGTTGCGGAGACCCGAGACGAATATCGGCCGCCAGCACCTCGATCGCCTGCGAAGCTACCGCCGTGCTGATGCGGCTCACCAGAAAGCCAACGCCAGTCAGGGCTCCCACGGCAACTATCAACGCGAGCAGTAGGACGCCGAGCTCACCCGAGCGCCACTCACGCGCCAACATGCGCAGACCGAGAGGCAGAGCGCGGATGAGCTTGATTCCATTGCGAGCCGGGATCTGGGCGCCTGTCATGATTGCTCCGTCATGGGGAGCCTTGTGTCTCGATGGCGTCCGGAAGGACGCGGCCCGCTTCCATGGTAACGACCCGAGCGCATCGCGAAGCGAGTGTGCGGTCGTGGGTCACCAGCACCAACGTGGTGTGAGAATGCTCGTTGAGCTCGAAAAGCAACTCACCGATGCGACCGCCGGTCGCCGTATCGAGATTTCCGGTGGGCTCGTCCGCAAACAACACGGCCGGCCGCGTCACGAAGGCCCGGGCAAGCGCCACACGCTGCTGCTCGCCACCGGAGAGTTGGCGCGGATAATGGCCCGTGCGACTCTTCAGACCGACACGCTCCAGTGTCTCGAGCGCGGCGCCGCGGGCATCGGGCCTTCCCGCGAGCTCGAGAGGCAGCATGACATTCTCCAGCGCCGTCAGCGCGGGAATGAGGTGGAACGCTTGGAAGACGAAGCCGACACGCTGCGCCCGCAGGCGCGCCCTGCCGTCCTCATCGAGCTGAGTAAGATCCGTTCCTTCCAGGAGCACGCGACCCGTAGTCGGCAGATCGAGCCCCGCCAGCAGTGCAAGCAGCGTAGATTTGCCGGCGCCGGACGAACCGACGATCGCAACCGACTCACCGGCCGCGATGTCGAGCGAGACACCGTGCACAATAGTCAACGGCCCTTCGGGACTGCTAACCTGCTTGGAGAGGTTCTCGGCCTTGAGCACACTGTCACGAATCACTTGCGCCTGGGCGCTCGGCATCGGATTGCTATTCATCGCGCTCCAAAACGCGGTGGCGTCCGACCGTACGATCCTTGTGCTAGGCGACAGCCTTAGTGCCGCCTACGGGATTCGGCCAGAGCAGGGTTGGGTTGCGCTGCTTGCGCAGCGACTTCAGGCACAAGGTTACGGATACGAGGTCGTCAACGCCAGCGTAACCGGTGAGACCAGCGGCGGCGCCCTGCAGCGGTTGCCACGCGCGCTGGAAATTCATCACCCCGGCATGGTGATTCTCGAGATAGGCGCGAACGACGGCCTGCGCGGCCTGCCGAGCACCGCGACAAAAGAAAATCTCACGAAAATGGTGCAACTTTCCCAGGCGGCCGGCGCACGCGTGCTGCTACTGGGGATCCGTATACCGCCAAACTACGGTCCGCGTTACGCGAACGAGTTCGCCGACATGTATCCCGGAATCGCCAAACAATACCACCTGCCGCTCGTGCCATTCCTGCTCGAGAAGGTCGCGCTCGACCCCACACTCATGCAGGAGGACGGTTTGCATCCGAACGCCCGCGGTGAGCCGCTGGTGCTCGATACGGTCTGGCAGGGGCTCGAGCCGCTTCTTAAGAAGAATCGTTGAGGGGGTGTAGATGGACAGAATCTGGCTGAAATCGTACCCGCAGGGGGTTCCCGCGGACATCGATCCGAACCAGCTGCGCTCGCTGAGGGAGCTTCTGGAAACCACCTGCACCGCGCATGCCGACCGGACTGCGTACGTGCAGATGGGCAAGGGCATTACTTATCGTGAGCTTGACGAGCTGTCGCGTCACTTCGGCGCGTGGCTGCAGATGATGGGGTTCAAGAAGGGCGACCGCCTCGCCATCATGATGCCGAATGCCCTCCAGTATCCCATCGCGCTGTTCGGAGCGTTACGTGCCGGACTGGCGGTGGTCAACACCAATCCGCTCTACACGGCACCGGAACTGGAACACCAGCTCGCCGACTCCGGCGCGACGGGAATCGTCGTGCTCGAGAACTTCGCGCACGTCGTGGAAGCAGTGTTGCCGCGGACGAAACTGAAGCATGTTCTCGTGACGGCCGTGGGCGATTTTCTGGCGTTTCCCAAATCCTGGATCGTCAACTTCGTGATCCGCCGCGTGCGCAAGCAGGTGAAGCCCTGGAACATCGAGGGCGCCGCCGATTTCAAGGCGGCAGTACTCAAAGGGAAACAATTCAAACTCGCAGCGGTGGCTCTCGGGCCGGGGGACCTGGCATTCCTCCAGTACACCGGCGGCACGACCGGCGTCGCCAAAGGTGCCATGCTCACCCACGGCAACATGTGCGCCAACATCCTGCAGGCCGAAGCCTGGATCGGCGAGTATTTTCGCGGCAAGAACGGAGTGTTGATTACACCCATTCCGCTGTATCACATCTTCGCCCTGATGGCGAACTGCTTGTTGTTCGCGCGCTTCGGCTGGAAGAACGTGTTGATCATCAATCCACGCGACTTCCCCGCCGTGATCGCGGAGATGAAGAAGTACCCGTTCGCCTTCATCAGCGGTGTCAACACGCTGTTCAACGCGCTGATGCACGCACCGGGGTTCGACAAAATCGACTTCAGCGCTCTGAAGATCACCCTCGGCGGTGGCATGGCGGTCCAGGAGGCCGTGGCCAAGCGTTGGAAAGAGGCCACCGGCGGCCACATCCTGACACAGGCGTGGGGCCTCACCGAGACCTCACCGGGCGCCTGCATAAATCCCCCCGACGTGGACTTCAACGGCTCGATCGGCTTGCCCATCTCCTCCACCGAAGTTGTCATCAAGGACGATGCGGGCAAAGACCTCGCCCTTGGCGAAGTCGGTGAAATCTGCGTCCGCGGCCCGCAAGTGATGCAGGGATACTGGAACCGCCCCGACGAAACCGAGAAGGTGATGTTACCCGACGCCTGGCTACGCACCGGCGACGTCGGCCGCATGGACGCGAACGGCTTCGTCTACATCGAAGACCGCAAAAAAGACATGATTCTCGTCTCCGGCTTCAACGTCTACCCCAACGAAGTCGAAGCCGTCGCCGTAACCCACCCCGGCATCCTCGAAGCCGCCGCCGTCGCCCAGCCCGACGAACACTCCGGCGAAGTAGTCGCCCTCTTCGTCGTCCGCAAAGACCCCTCCCTAACCGAGCGCGAAATCATCGACTTCTGCCGCAAATCCCTCGCCGCCTACAAAACCCCCAAACACGTCTACTTCAAACCTGACCTCCCCAAGACCAACGTGGGGAAGATTTTGCGGAAGGCGTTGAGGGATGAGCTGGCTAAACCCTGACTCGAGCGGATTTTCGTGAAGTATTTCGCTTGGTTGCGCGAGTAACGTAGGCGTGCACGTGAATTCCAGCTCTTGCGCTTCGCGTTTTAGCGCGGTTGGTTCTTCGCGCCCGCCTCGACTCGAGCCAGTCGTTGACCGTCCTCAAGAGTATCCATCCATGGACTTTGGTAAATCTTTGGAACGCAGGAATGCATTCATTTGGAAGGTCGGGCACCTCGGCGAACCGCTCGATCAGAGGTTCGGAGCTCGCGTTGCCGTTCAAATTTTGTGAGATCGTTTCCAACAGCATCAGCAGAGATTTTGCGACATGTTGGAGCACGAGGGGATCGTGCGCGGAAATCAGTGCGACATCGCTGGTCGGCCTGTACAACCCGCGCCCAGCGGATACCACAAGTCGAAGCGACTTCAAACGATACGCTAGATCTTCAGCGTCCCCATTCCTGCTCTCCACCCGGATGAGAGCTTCCACACTTGGAGCTGGGCCAAGTAGGCGTACCGCACGAGGCTCTCCTTTCGCGTTCAAGTAGCGACGGTCGCGGTGCCACGCGTCGAGGACTAGAGCGATCACCCGAAGACCTTCTGTTGCAATCTTCCGATCGCGTGGCGATTTCTTTGCAGCTGCTTCCAAAGAATGCGCAGACAAAGCCTGCAATTCATCCTTTTGCATGCCGCCGGTCAACATGAGGTCGAAAATGGCCGTGAGCACTGGCGTGTAGTCAGACTTAACGCGACTCGAACCCCCGTCCATGCTTATCCTCTCGTATTTTTGCCCGAAGACTTTCGTGTCCTCTTGACCGTCCGGCCTGCGCGCACTTCCGCGGACTGGCCCTCGGACTCGCCCACTCTGTTCTCAGTCAACAGTACCGTCACGACGAAGGAATATCGTTGCGCTCCCCGGCTCCTGGCCGGAGCAATTTGTCCGCCCAAAGACTCTTCGAGGCCATTTAGCATCGTTGTCACCGTTGAAAGGCAGCGATCACGCACAATCGCGACGTTAAGATCCGGCTTTACCGGAATTGCCAGTCGGTAGATGGAGGGCGGCTTGTTTGAGGCTTCGTCCGTTGCAGCGAGACGGATTCCGTCGATGAGCGCAGGGGTTACCAGCGACAGGGAGGCAAGTCGGCGGCGCTGCCCAAAGGCTTTGGCAGTCATTAGTACGACGTCATTGCCGTCTCGGCGTACTGCGCCAATTCGACGCAGTTCTTCCAACACGGCGCGATGGGGAACATCACCTCCATAGAGTTTCGCGAGGCAAGCGAAGGACGTCGATGTACCTGAAATTCTCAGTCGCTTGGGATTTCCACGATGATCACTGAATCGACGATCCGCGCGCCAGGCGTGCAGCACTCGTTCGATCGGCATTTGTCCGGAGCGGCCCACCGGACTCAAGGAGTCGCCATTCATCAGGATTTTTTTGACGTCGGCGCGACTTAGCCCCGTAAGAGCGGCGACCCTCGAGCAATTGACTCTGCCGTTGGCCTGTTTGGAAATTCGCGCTGCCGCGTATACGAACGCGTGTCGCGACAATTCACTAAACGTCTTTGGCGTCATCCCACGCGGAATTAGCGTGAGCGCCAACTCGCGAAGTAGCTCACGTAGCACAGCATTGCCGCGACCGATCTGTTGATTTGGATCATTTGGCCTCGACGCGTTCAAATGTTGAGCGGACGCCATTGCTAATGTCGAATCCAACTCCTCGACAGTGGAATCAGCGTAGTTACTTGTGCGCCCTCAATAATGCGCATAAGTAAACGTTAAATGAAGGGGGAGTTATTGGCGCTTTTGCTTAGAAATGCGATTGAGGCCTTATTGCGACGCGGTCGAAGAACTCCTCGCTGACGCAAATGCGGTGCATCAAAGTTAAGGTTGGCGGGGTACGACGCCATCGTACCCCGCACTTCCACTCTAGTTGCTTGCGCGGCTAATTGCCGGTGCCGTCAGAGACCACCACCGCTGATGCCGCTGGCCGTCTTGCCCCCGCCGCTGATTCCAGCTGCGGTGAGTCCGCCGCCGCTGATGCCGCTGGCCGACTTACCACCTCCGCTGATTCCAGCTGCGCTGAGTCCGCCTCCGCTGATGCCGCTGGCCGACTTACCCCCGCCGCTGATCCCGGCCGCGCTGAGTCCACCGCCACTGATGCCACTGGCCGACTTGCCCCCGCCGCTGATCCCAGCCGCGCTGAGTCCACCGCCACTGATGCCGCTGGCCGACTTGCCCCCGCCGCTGATTCCAGCTGCGCTGAGTCCGCCGCCACTGATGCCGCTGGCCGACTTGCCCCCGCCGCTGATTCCAGCTGCGCCGAGTCCGCCTCCGCTGATGCCGCTGGCCGACTTGCCCCCGCCGCTGATTCCAGCTGCGCTGAGTCCGCCGCCGCTGATACCACTGGCAACAAAAAGCCCGTTATTGACCGGTTGAGTGCCCGTGATTTCCAGTGTGCTTCCAACAGCAGGCGTCACGGCCCCCTGCGCCATAAGAGATGTCAGGTCGACGGAAAGACCACTGACGGTCGCACGACCAATCGATGGCTGAACCTGCTGTACGGTTCCCGAAATGAAAATGGAAGTTGCGCCAGGTACGTAGAGCCCCTCCGACACAACTTTGGCGGCCTTGAGACTTCCGTCACCTAATGACTCGCCGTAAACCGCTACGGTATCACCCACAGTGACGCGATCAGACGTTCCGATAAGAACCTTCTGACCCAACACGACCGCAAATGTATGCTTCGCGTTGACGGACTCGACTGGGCCAACGAGGAGAAGCGGTGCGCTTTGCTCCTTGACCCCTGTGTTATTGGTGGTTGCGTATCCCGCAGCGCCAGCAGCGCCAAGGATTGCCGTTACAAACGTCGCGACTAAGCTCTTCACCCTTCCTCCCCGAGCGGCGATTCATTCTTTACGTCCGAATCCTGCGAGTACGTCGATCTCCTCGACCGACCCCGCCTTGCCGCCCACACTGTCGTAAGTTTTTTTGGACTGCTGCTGATCCGCCTGCTCGGCGGCCTCTTCCTCGAAGAAATAGATTCCAACGCCGTACTTGCGCCCTGACTCGTTTTGCTCGGATGAAGCCAACCGCGTCAGGAAAGTATCCAGTTCCGCCAGGAGTTCCTGGCCCCGCTCACCAGCAAGAGCCAGAAATTTGTCACGCCCGGATTCAGACAGCAGATCATCTGAAACAACGGTGCGTTCGAAGTACACCGGCTCATTGCCGGTGCGTAAAAGGTTGTGCACGAAGTTGGCCGTCACAACGCCCAGAAAACGTCCCATCCGCTCAATTCGAGTAACGTCCGCCCCTTGGGGAACGTACGCACGCGACAAACATCGCGCGGTCGTGCCGTCAATGACCTCGACCGACCTGGCGGCAACGAGCTCGTCCAGCAGGGCGTCTTCGTCGACACCTGGGCACGCGACGGCAACCAGCTCTTTAAAAGAGCGCCGTGGAGATCCGGGAACGGGCACCAAATCCAACTCCGATGCAAGGCCGTACGCGCCGGAGAAGCTGGAGTGCGTGTGCCACGCCGTTAACAGTGCAGTGATTTGATCGAGACTGACGGTCGCTCTCATGCTGTGTGGAGCACCGACACGGAGTGCATCGCGAAGCGCACTAACATCCGACCTCGGTAGTCCCGCCACGGCAGCGAGCCGAGCATCTGTTGTTGGTCTCTTTTGCTCCAGCAGACGGCTCTCGAGCGCTTGGATATAACTGCGCCGCACGACTCCCGCGATCTCGCCAGCCGAAATTCCATACTCAAATGCAACACGCATGAGTGGCCTGACCAGTGCGGCAAACACGTTGAGCACTGCTTCTTTTTCTTTGCTGGTTTTATTCATGTTGCAGTGCGATTTCTTATTACATAACTCTAATTCTGTCAGATACTTATGTCAATTGCACTTTTTTGACGCGCGCAGACCTAAATCTCAGTCGCCAGCCCAAAGGCTGTTAAAACATGAAGATGCAGGCGTGTGCGCCCGCAGCATTGCCGGGTTTCGGCAACAAAAAGGAGGGCGGTGCAATATGGAAAGCGGCAGACGCCGCGTTAGCAGACTGAAAGCTCAGTCACGTCCGCTCCCCAGCATCAAACATCCGCCGATGCTCCAAAATCGCATACCGATCCGTCATCCCCGCGATGTAATCCGCGACCGCCCGGGCGCGGCCGGCGGCGCCCTGGGTGGTCTCGGAGTGCAGCGCCAGGTCGCGATGTTCGGGGGGCATGAGACTTACGTCTTCGAAGAACGCCCCGAAGAGCGCTTTCAGGACGCGGCGGGCCTTGGACGTCATGCGGAGCACCTTGTAGTGCTTGTAGACGCGCTCACGGAGGAACTCCATCAGCTCGGTATGCTCATCGCGGGCGGTGTCGCTGAGGCCGGCGAGGGGCTTGGAAAGCTCGCGGACGTCGTCGATTGAGCGGGGCTGAGCCTCGTCGAGGCGGGCCTGGGTGGTGCGGATGAGGTCGACGACGATGAAATTGATCATGCGGCGGATGATCTCGTGGACGAGCCGCCGCTCGCCGAGGGCTGGGTATTGCGCGACCACGGCATCGTACTGACGCCGAAAGAGGCGGACTTCGCGCAGTTCGCTCAGGTCCACGAGCTGTGCGCGGATGCCGTCGTCGACGTCGTGGTTGTTGTACGCGATCTCATCCGAGAGATTGGCGATCTGGGCTTCCAGGCCGGGCTGCCGGCGGTTGATGAACCGCTCACCCAGCTCGCCCAGCTCACGGGCATTGCGTACGGAGCAGTGCTTCAAAATACCTTCGCGGCATTCGAACGTGAGGTTGAGGCCGCGGAATTCGGCGTACCGCTCCTCTAGCTCATCCACCACCCGCAAGGACTGCAGGTTGTGCTCGAAGCCGCCGTAGGGACGCATGCAATCATTGAGCGCGTCCTGGCCTGCGTGGCCGAAGGGCGTATGGCCGAGATCGTGGGCGAGCGAAATGGCTTCCGTTAGGGTCTCATTCAGACGCAGGGCGCGAGCCACGGAGCGCGCGATCTGCGCCACTTCGATGGTGTGCGTGATCCGCGTCCGATAGAGGTCGCCTTCGTGATTGACGAAGACCTGCGTCTTGTAGACGAGGCGGCGAAAGGCGTTCGAGTGGATGATGCGATCGCGGTCTCGCTGAAATTCGCCGCGGAACTCCGGCTTCGGCTCCGCGTAGCGCCGACCGCGCGATTGCTCCTCGTGGGCGGCGTACGGAGCGAGATCGTCGCCACCTGACACGATGTCATCCACGCGCGGGCCCGAAATATTCTCGGAGCGTCCGCTCCAGGGCTGACTCCGGGTAGTCCGCGGTAATGAAGGCTTCCCCGATCTTCCGCAGCAGAATCAGGCGGATACGCCCGCTCTGGACCTTCTTGTCGATGCGCATGTATTCGTGGGCGGTCTCCGGCGATACAGCGTCGATGTGGGTGGGCAGGCCGGTGCGGGCAATCAACCTCTCGACCCTCACCACGTCTTCGGCGGTCATGAGACCGCACTCCCGTGACATAGCGGCAGCCATCAGCAGCCCTGCCCCGATCGCCTCGCCATGCAGCCACTGCTTGTAGCCGGTCGCGGACTCGACGGCGTGTCCGAAGGTGTGTCCGAGATTCAGCAGCGCGCGGTCCCCCTGCTCACGCTCGTCGCGTCCGACGATCTCCGCCTTGATCTCACAGGAGCGATGGATGACGCGCGCCACGGCGGCTGGATCGCCCGCCAGGAGCTCTTCCATGTGGATTTCCAGCCACGCAAAAAATTGCGGATCGCAGATGAGCCCGTATTTAATCACCTCGGCAAGCCCGGCTCGCAGCTCGCGGGGAGGCAGGCTCGTGAGGGTGTGGGTATCCGCCAGCACGACAATGGGCTGGTGAAAAGCGCCGATGAGGTTCTTGCCCCCGGGATGATTGACCCCGGTCTTGCCGCCGACCGATGAATCCACCTGGGACAGCAGGGTCGTCGGCACCTGCACGTAAGAGACTCCACGCTGGTAGGTGGCGGCAGCGAACCCGGCCATATCGCCTACGACACCGCCGCCGAGCGCCACGACCGTGCAATCCCGGGCAAAACGATTCGCCACCAGGACATCCAGGATTCGCGCGACATTCGCCAGGGTCTTGTGGGACTCGCCGTCCGGCAGAATGACTTCGACGACGCGACGCGGCTCGAGAGCGGCCGACAGTGTGTCCAAGTAAAGCGGGGCAACTGTCGTGTTGCTGACGATGAGCACATCGCGCGCCGGCACATGCTGGCGCAGCAGATCCGGCTGGCCGAGCAGGCCATCGCCGATCAGAATCGGGTAGCTACGACTGCCTAGTTCGACCTTCAGAGTATTCACGTGACTGCACGACGCCGGGGTAGTCTGGCGTAATCCGCGCGGCAGTATACGTGCTTATGCATCGAACGTGCCGGGAGCCTCCGCCTCCTACCGCACCGCCCACGAGCCCAGCTCACGCAGAATATCCTCCGCGACGCTACGAACTCTCCGCCCGTCAGTCGAAACGACGACATCGGCGATCTCGCCGTAGAGCGGCGCTCTCTCGGCCAGGAGTTGCGAAAGTTTGGACGTCGAATCGACGTTGCTCAGCAGCGGCCGCGTGCGCCCCTGCTTCACACGCTCCACTTGCTGGGTGACGGACGTTTCGAGGTAAACCACGCAGCCACGATCGGCCAGATGCCGGCGGTTTTCGCCCAGCAGCACGGCGCCGCCCCCCGTGGCGAGCACGATACGGTCCATCGCGGTAAGGATTTCGATGGCCTCCCGTTCCCGCTGCCGGAAGCCCGCTTCGCCTTCCTTCTCGAATATGAAGGGAATATCAACGCCGGTGCGGCGCTCGATCTCGGCGTCACTGTCGTGGAAAGTCAGATCCAGCAGACGCGCGAGATACCGGCCCACAGCCGTTTTGCCGGACCCCATGGGGCCGACGAGAAATACGTTGGTCTTGCCGAGCATAGGTGGCCGCGAGCATAACAAAAGCGTCGAGAGTGGCTTTTGGCCCGTGACAAAAGCAAGCGGCCGCCCGAAGGCGGCCGCTGCGTGGCATGCGTCTAACGAACACCCATCAATTGTTCGTGAACGGAATGCTCAGGATGGTCTGCGACTTGGTGCCCGGCGAGACCACAATGATCGTGACATTTCCGGATCCGGGCGATGCCGCACCAATTACGGTCGACGTAAAGTTGGTACCGCCGACATTACCCTGGCAGCCCAGGATGAAGCTCGCGGTCGCCGGGCTGATCGTCCCCACGCCCGCATCGGCCGTCACAGTGACGGTCGTGCCGGCCGCCATCGGGTTGCCGTTCTGGTCCTGTACATTAAACGTGAGCGCTGTGGTCGCCCCGTGGGTCACCTGCCCAGCAACGGTATTGGAAGTGATCTGAGCGCCGCCGGTCGACATGATGATCGTCGCGGACACGCTAATCGCGAGTGTAGAGGTGGAGCAAGTAGAGCCCGCGGCGGTGCCCGAGCAAGTGATACCCACGAAAGAGCCTGTCCCTGAGTCCCGCTTACCGTTCTGGTTGTAGTCGAGGAAATACTCACCAGAATCGTAGTGGCCGTTCTCGTTGTCGTCACGATACGGCTCGCCAAGGTCGTCGAACGCATCACCCGTCTGCCAGAAGCCGCTGCCGTTCACGTCGGTGAACGACTCTTCGCCGATCGCGGTAGCGAGAATCGTGACGCGGCCTGCAGCCAGCAGCGGCGGGGTGTCAAAGTTGAGCTGAGGACGCGGGTTGGCGCTAGTCCAGGTGACCTTACAAGCGCCATCGCCCGGGACCGCCAAGGGCGTCGTGCAGCTGCCTACGATATGACCACCATCGGTAGTGAACGAAACAGCAGTGCCATCGGGCGCCGGATTGTTATATCGGTCTGCAAGCTGCGTCGTGATGGGGACCGGAATCAGATCCTGGGTATAGGCTTCAACATTCGGGCATGCGAGGTTGCTGGGTCCCGTACCGTAAGTGGGTGCTCCGACCGCCAGTGAGAACCCGCGAGATGCCGGCAAGCCAGTGGTAACCGTCAACACGCTTGATTGAGTACTGAGGGCCGGAGAGGCGATCGTTGCCGTTACCCGCACCGAGGTGTGAACGGTTCCGGCACTCACGACTGTTTGCACGGTGCCATCGGCCCCAGAGGTTGCCGAAGTCGGTGAAATACTCATCCCGCCGACAGTCGTATTCAAGCTGAACGTCACGGCCGCGTTGGGACGGGCTCCGCCAGTCGAATCCACCACCTTGAAGACCACGGTTGAAGTTTCACCCAACCCGGTACCCTTTAGACCGACGACCTGGGGCGTCGCGGAGACGAATTGAATGGATCCGATGTTCGCCGCGGCAACGTTGACTGTACCCGTCGCCGTCAGCGTGGCGGTACCAACGACAGCAGAAGCAGTGACGACATCAGCGCCGCTGCAACCTTTGGCAGCGTAAGTTGCAGATCCAGTGCCGTTGGTAGTGGTGATCATGCCAGCTGCCGTGCCCGAACCGCTCGTGCCGGAGGCCACGATCGTTGCGAGGCCCTGACTCATACACGTCGAATTGAACGTGATAGTGGTCGGCGTCGCGCTGGTGTAAGGCGTGCCGGTCTGATCGACGATGTTTACCGTCAGACTCGTACTTCCGCCAGCAGAAAGGGTAGAGCTCGTCAGTCCGATCATGCCGGTCTGAAAGCCGGCGCCCGTGCCATTGCCCAGCGAGTACACGGGAGCCGTGCTTGTCGAACCACCATTGCCGGTCGTACTACCGGTCCCTCCGGTGGCTCCACCGGTGCCCGTGGTGAGCTCCCCGTTGCCGCTGTCACCGCAACCGCTCAGCGCGAGCGCAAGGGCTCCCGCGGCGAATATCGACGCTAATGTACGCATGTTCCTTTTACCTGAGAAACTGGGTTGGTGACGCGTTCCTGCCGCATCAATACACGTTGACGCCTTCACGAACGATCTTGGGCGTCACAAAAATCAACAACTCATCCTTGTTGTCGGTCTTGGCCGTTGTCTTGAAGAGGTTGCCAAGGACCGGGATATCGCCGAGGTAAGGCACCTTGGTGGCGTGATCGCGCGCAGTGGTCGAAAGGATGCCGCCGAGCACGACGGTCTGTCCGTCGTTCACCAGCACCTGGGTTGCGATCTCCTTCGTATCGATCGAGGGTACGTTCACACCGCCGGAGAGGACGGTGATGGTACCAATACTGTCATTCCTGACATCGAGATCGAGAATGATCCGGTTGTCCGGCGTGATCTGCGGGGTCACTTTCAGTGACAGCACCGCCTTCTTGAAGCTGATCGTGGTCGCGCCGCTCGAGGCCGACTGCTGGTAGGGAATTTCCGTACCCTGCTCGATGGTGGCTTCCTTCTGGTTCGCGGTGATGACACGGGGCGAGGAAATGACCGCCGCCTTGGTCTCCGCCTGCGCGGCGGAGAGCTCGAGGTCCACCAGGAAGTTGTTGCCGAGAATACCGAGCGCAAAGCTACCGGCGGGATTCGCGACCGGCAGGTTGACGTTGTAACGCTCCGGCGCTGCCGCACCCGAAGGAATGCTGACGGGGAACGGATTGCCCGCATTCGCCGCGGAATTCGTTGCGGCAGAACTGGTGATCAAGTCGGACGCCGCCGCGGTTCCGGACGTGGTGACAACGCCATTACCGTTGGCATTAACGGTCGTGAGACCAACGCGCGCACCCAGGTCGCGTTCGAAGTCATCGGTCACGACGACGATGCGGGACTCGATGAGTACCTGCCGCACCGGGATGTCCAGCGTCGCGACGAGGCGGCGGATGTCACCGAGGCGATCGGCGGTATCCTGCAACAACAACGTGTTGGTGCGCTCGTCGACGGCGACGCTACCGCGGGCGGACAGGAGCGAGCCGCTCTGTGTCTTGATGAGCGCGGCCATCTCAGCCGCCTTCGCATAGTTCACCTGCAGATACTCGGCGCGCAACGGCGCGAGCTCCTGGATGTCCTTTTTGGCAGCGAGATCGGCCTTCTCGCGGGCCGCCAACTCTTCCTGCGGCGCGACGATGATGACGTTGTCCTGCCTGCGCTTATCGAGTCCCTTCGTGCGCAGAACGATGTCGAGAGCCTGGTCCCACGGCACGTTCTGCAGGCGCAGAGTTACATTGCCGGTCACAGAATCGCTCACGACGATGTTCTGGCCGCTCGCGTCCGCGAGAAGCTGCAGGACCGCCCGGGTCTCGATCTCCTGGAAGTTCAGCGTGAGGCGCTCACCGGTGTACACCGGCTTGTCTTCCTGTGCGACCTGCGCCTTGCGCTTGGGCTGCACTTCGACGACGTACTGATCGTCGGACTGATAAGCGAGCTGCTCATAGTCGCCGGTGGCGTTGATGGCGATGCGAGCGCCGTTGCCGACGCGCGTGACGTCGAATCCGCTCACCGGTGTGCCGAAGTCGGTCGCGTCATAACGGCGCATCAGCGGGGCGGGGAGGCCTGCGTCGCTGAAATCGACAACGATCTGGCTGCCGAGCTGGCGCAGGTTGATATGAATGTGCGGGTCGGAAAGCTTCACGACGATACGGCCAGAGCCGTCGGCGCCGCGGCGGAAATCGATGCTGCGTAGCTCGCGCGCGCCGGTATCGGCGCTGGCGCCGACATGAACCGCGTTGGAGGCGACGCCGCCGGTGGCGGCACGGGCGGTCGCCGGATTCGCGGCGCCGAGCATCACGATGATGTTATTTCCATCGACGCGCGTGTCATAGGGAACTAACTTGTCGAGGCTCAGCACCAGGCGGGTGCGATCCTTGGCCTCCGCCGCGAGGATCGAATCGAGGCCCGAGGTGTGCACGTCGATACGACGCGACGGCAACGCGAGCTCGGTGTTGGGCAGATCAAAAGAGATGCGCGCCGGGTTATCGATGGTGAATGACAATGGTTGCGGCGCGGGGCCCGACAACTTCATGGTCACCTGCAGCTGCTGCCCGGGCAGTGGCTGCACGTCGATGGATTCCAGCCTGGGCGCGTCGGCTGCACGCGCGGGCTGGCTCGGGAGTGTTCCGAGTACACCCAGAACCACGAGCGACGCGCACGTGCTCAGGATCCGGAAGACAGGTCGGCGATGAAGACGCATTGCTGAAAACTCCCTGAAACCTACGCTGCTGCTTACTCGTTCAGAGCCAGCCCCGCGGGCCGCTCCATGTACCCGCCGAGGCCGTCGGGAACGATTTCAACGAGACTGATCTTGGAAGGGGTGATATCGGAAATCTTGCCGTCGGCCTGGCCGAGGTAGTTGCCGCTCGAGACACGATGGACGAGGCCGTCCTTGGTCTTCACGAGACCGTACACGCGGCCTCCGAGCTTCAATGTTCCGACCATCTTCAATGTGTCGAGCGAGAACTGCTCGAGGAACTCACGATTGCGCTTGGAATCCGGACGCAGCCCGGCCGATCCCGCGCCCGCACTCGGGCTGCTCGGCAGGAATGGCGAGCGCATTTCGGCATCCGCGTACGTGTAGGTCTCGTAGGGCTTCACCTCGGGGAGCGGCTCCACACGACCACCCGGCTCTTTCTTCGTGTCGTCGATGAAGCGCGCGAGATCGTCATCCGCGCTCGAGCACGCGGTGAGGCCCACGTAGGCAACGCAAGCGAGAGCGCTGCAGATACGAACAAATTTGTGCCTAGGTTGCATGTTAGGTCTCGCGTTATGCCGTTGACTCAGCCGGGCCCGTGATGGGCGGTCTTCTTCTTGTCGGCTTCGCCGGCAGCGATCTCGTCCTCGTCGAGATAACGGTAGGTTTTCGCGGTCAACTCCAGGCTGAGTTGATCGTACGCATCCTTACTTTCCGATTTGATCTCGATGTCGTGCAACGTGACGATACGCGGCAGGGCCGCGATGCCGCTGACGAACTGACCAAACTGGTGATAGCTCCCGGTGAGGCGGATCTTGATGGGCAGCTCGGCATAGAAGTCTTTCTTCTGCTCGCCCTGGGGCTGGAACAACTTCTCCTCGAGGCCGGCGGACAGGCCGGTCTGCGAGATGTCCACCAGCAGGTTGGGCACTTCGGTCTTGCCCGGCAGCTGCCGCAACAAGGCGCCGAACGAGCGCTCGATGTCCTTCAGCTGCTGCTTGTAGAGATCGAGATTGACGGCCTTCGCATGTTTGGCGCGGAACTCCTGGCGCAACTGCGCCTCGACATCCTCGCGCCGCTGCAGCTCGGGACGCTGCTCATCCCATACGAAGAAGTAAGTGAGCGCCCCGGTCAACACCACGAAGCACAGTCCAACCGCAGCAGCGCGCACGACGAAGGGCCAACGCCCCGGGTCGCGTGGGTCGAGCGATTGCAGCTCTTCCAGCAGGTTCATTGCCGACCCCCGTTGCTCGCCATGACTTTGCCGGACTTGCCGCCCTTCTTGGCCTTGGGCCCGCTGCCATCATCTGGACCGGCCGCGCTCGGCGCTTCTTCGGCGGTCAGAGTGAAGTTCGAGCCGGGGCCGGTGGCCTTGCTCGTCTGCACGACTTCGAGCTCCGGATTCCTGAGCCAGTCGGAGCCATCGATGTTGCGCATGAAGGACGACACGCGGGTACTGGACTGGGCGACGCCTTCGAATTTCAACTTGCTGGCGTTCTGCTTCACGGCGGTGAGGTACACGCCGTCGGGAAGTGTTTTCACGATCTCATCGAACACATGCACGATCTCCGGCCGGGAGCGCTGCAGCTGCTCGATGATGGTCATGCGGGCGATGAATTTCTGCTTCGAGTTCTCGAGGTTGTTGATCTCCTCGATCTGCTTGTCGACGGCCTTGATCTCGCCGCGCAATTTCTCGTTGCGCGCTTCCTGGGCTTCGACCATCGAGCCGAACGCGATATAGGCGACGAACGCCGTGAGACCGGCGGCCAGGGCCGCGACACCGAGCGCGACCGTGAAGGCAAGCTTGCGTTCCTTGCGTTCGCCCTCGCGCCAGGGCAGGAGGTTTATGCGTGGCATGTCAGTCGAAACTCCGCAGTGCGAGCCCGCACGCCGTGAGAAGTGCCGTGGCGTCCCGTTGGACGGCCTGTGCCTTGGCTCGGGAAGATAGCTTCATCTGACCGAGAGGGTCGCCCTTCTCGGCGGAGATGCCGACGCGGCTGGAGATCACGTCCGCGACTCCCGGGATGTTGGCGCAACCGCCGCACACGAGGATCTTTTCCGGCTGCTCGCGCCCGGATCCGGAGGCGAGATAGAACTGCAGCGAGCGGCTCACCTGTTGGGTCATGTCGTCGATGAACGGGTCGAGCACTTCGGACTGGTAGTTGCCCGGCAGGCCGCCTTCTTTCTTGGCGCGGCCGCCTTCTTCCATCGACAGCCCGTAGGTGCGCATGATTTCCTCGGTGAGCTGCTGGCCCCCGAAGGCGAAATCGCGCGTGTACACCACTTTCAGATTCCGCAACACGCTGAAGGTCGTGCTGCTGGCGCCGAAATCGACGACCGCGATCGTCCGGTCGATGCCGCCGTCCGGCATCTGGTGTGTCATGAGTTTGCAGGCGTTCTCGAGGGCGAAGGCCTCGACGTCCACGATCTTCGCCGTGAGTCCCGCCGCCTTCACCGCCGCCTGGCGCTGTTCGACATTTTCGGTGCGCGTGGCGACGAGGAGCACGTCGTTCGTATCGGAATCCTTCTCCGAAGGTCCGAGGACTTCGAAGTCATAACTGACTTCGTCCATCGGGAAGGGGATGTACTGGTCGGCCTGCATCTCCACCTGACCCTCGAGGTCGCCGGCGCGCAGGGAGCGTGGCATCTGGATCACCTTGGTGATCGCGGCGTCGCCGCTGATCGCCACCGCCACGTCGCTCGTCTTTGCGCCCGCGCGCTTGACGGCACGACGGATCGCCTCGCCGACGGCTTCCGCATCGACGATGGCCTTCTCATTGATCGCATTCTGAGGCGTAGGCTCGGCCGCATAGGCTTCGACCCGATATTGCCCACCCGCCATCGCCAGCTCGATGAGCTTTACGGACGAAGTGGTTATGTCAAGTCCCAGAAGCGGGCGATACTTTCGCTGCAGGAGGAACATTTTTATTTCCTTTTCAGGACGTTACGCCTGAAAATGACCGCCCCATCTCAATTCTGGAAACACTATATATCAGCGCAAAGTTAAATTGAACGTGAGAGGCCTCACGGATCCGCGCCGTTCTGCTGCAGGACACCCGCCGGGCATCGGAACTGCCAAAGGCATCACGATGCGCAGCCGCCGCGGTGGTCCTACTCAACGATTCGAGCTTCGCCTTGTCCAAGTATGCTGGGGACGCTGGCGCTCAAGGGATACGGGATATGTGCAATTCGAGGATTCGGTCGAACCTGCGCCCCCGCGCGCTTGGGATCTGCGTACGGAGTGAGTTAACGTTCGAAACCGGCAACCCCGCTGTCGTAGGTACATACGTCCCGTAGACCGGAAGCTTTGCGTCCCCACCTTTCGGTGAGTTTGCCTTTGAAACGGCGGCTACTATGCATAGCCCCTGTGGGGAGCGCAAGCAGAGAGAGTTGTTTTCTGTGAAATGGAATTGGTTTCGGATCCTGGTCGCCACCGCCGGCAGTGTGATGTTGGTCACACTTCTCGGCGCGTATGCGTTTATATGCAGTTATGTGTACCTGGCGCCCTCGTTGCCCACGGCGCAGGCAATGCGCAACGTCGAGATGCAGGTGCCCTTGCGTGTTTACACCCGCAATGGCGCACTGATCGCGCAAATCGGCGAGCAGCGGCGTATTCCGGTCACCTACGACCAGATCCCGGACCTGGTAAAACATGCCTTCCTGGCGGCCGAGGACGATCGTTTCTTCGAGCACCACGGCATCGATTATCTCGGTGTGGTGCGCGCGGTGGCCGTGGACCTCATTTCGGGCGACAAGACCCAGGGCGCCAGCACGATCACCATGCAGGCCGCCCGCAACGTCTTCCTGACTCTCGATAAGACATATCGTCGTAAGCTGCAGGAGACATTCGTCACTTACGCGATGGAGCACGAACTCTCCAAACAGGAGATCTTCGGGCTCTATCTGAATGACATCTTCTTCGGCCAGCGCGCCTACGGGGTGGCGGCGGCCGCCGAGACTTTCTTCGGCAAGACCTTGGACCAACTCACGGTCGCGGAAGCCGCCACCATCGCCGGTCTCCCCAAGGCGCCCTCGCATTACAACCCCATAGTGAATCCCCAGCTCGCGGCGGTGCGTCGCTCGTACGTCCTGGGGCGCATGCTCGCGCTGGGTTATATCGATGAGGCCACGGCGGGGGCCGCGCAGAAAGAGGCGATCGTGGCGCGCACTCATGCGCCCCTGTTTGCCACGGAGGCGCCCTACATCGCGGAAATGGCGCGACTCGAGTTGCGGCAGCGATTCGGCGCCAACGCCGAGAGCGCCGGCTACAAGATGTACACCTCGATCGATGGACGCCTGCAGGCGGACGCCAACCGGGCGCTACGGATCGGGCTCATCGAATACGATCGCCGGCACGGTTTTCGCGGTCCGGTGGGACACGTCGAGCTGCCTGCCAACGGCAACCCCGACCGGTTGGAGGAGTTGGTAGGCGAGTACGTGTCGGTCGGCAATCTTTCGCCGGCGGTCGTCGTTTCCATAGCGGCGAAGACCGTGCGTGTCTACGCCAAAGCGCGCGGCTTCGCCGAGATCGATTGGGACGGAATGTCATGGGCACGCAAGCCCGGCGCCGACGAAACCGTGGGTCCCCCACCGAAGAGCGCCGAGGAGATCGTGGCACGCGGCGACGTTGTCTACGTCATCGCCGACGCCTCCGGACACGCACAACTCGGACAAGTACCGGCGGCGCAGAGTGCGCTCGTCGCCCTGGATCCGCACGACGGCAGCATCGCCGCGCTGGTCGGCGGCTTCGACTACTTCACCAACAAATACAACCGTGTCACGCAGGCGAAGCGCCTGCCCGGCTCGGGCTTCAAACCGTTCCTGTACTCCGCTGCCCTGGAAAATGGCTTCACGCCGGCCAGCACGCTCCTGGATGCTCCCTTTGTGTTGGAAGGGCAGGGCATCGAGAGCTCGTGGAGACCGGAGAATTCGGAGCGCGCTTTTGGCGGACCCACGCGCCTGCGGACGGCGCTCGCGCACTCGCGCAACCTGGTCACGATCCGTTTGCTGCGTGAGTTGGGCACCCCGTATGCGACCGACTACGTGACACGCTTCGGATTCGACAAGCGGGTGTTGCCGCAGAACCTGACGCTGGCGCTCGGCACCCTCCAGGCCACCCCGTTGGAGGTCGCGACCGGTTATGCAGTGTTCGCGAACGGCGGCTTTCGGGTTCAGCCTTACTTCGTTGATCGTATCGAGAACGCCGCGGGTGAGGTCGTTTACCGGGCGGCCCCGAAAATCGCGTGCGAAGAATGCGAGCACCCGACGACTTTGAGCGACCTGACGCTGAACGGAACTCCGGAACAGGTCCTCCAGAGCGAGGACAGCGTGCGGGGCGGACCCGGTCCTCTGCTACCGGAACAGTTGGCACCGCGCGTGATTTCCCCGCAGAATGACTACATCATGACGGACATGATGGCTGACGTGATCAAACACGGCACAGGTGTACGGGCGCTGGCGCTGAACCGCGCTGACATCGCGGGAAAAACCGGCACGACCAATAAAAGCGTAGACACCTGGTTCAATGGCTTCACGCCCCATCTCGTCGCCACCGTCTGGGTTGGATTCGACCAGGAGCGCCCCTTGGGCGGGAGCGAGGAAGGCTCGCGGACGGCGCTGCCCATCTGGATACATTTCATGCGTGAGGCGTTGAAAGGTGTTCCGCAGGAGAAGCGCCCGATGCCGGACGGCATCGTGACGTTGCGGGTATCGCCTGATTCCGGCGCTCTGGTGAGTGCCGAGAACCCGAACGGCATCTCGGAGATTTTCATGGCCGACCATCTCCCGGCGGCCGGTGACCAAGGCTCAATGGCGCAAAGCGCGGAAGGAGGACCAGCCGGACAGGCGGGCGGTGAGCCGATCTTTTAGCCCGGAGCAAGTAGGAGGTTCTTCCCCCGGCGCGCAGCGCCGCAAGATGTAGCGGGTCGTCGCGACCCGCAGAGAAGTCGGGCGAAGCCCTAGAGAATACGCGATGACCAGGAAACATCCGGGCCGCAGCGACAACCTGCGGCGCGCGCTGGCACAAGAAGCCGCGCGCATCATGGCCGAACACGGTATCCGAGACTTTTTCGTGGCGAAGAAGAAAGCGGCAGAACGGCTGGGCGTCTCGGACGGCTCCGCGGTTCTGCCGAAGAACACCGAGATAGAAACAGCGCTCGTTGAATACCAACGCCTGTTTGGGGGCGAATCACACACCGAGGCCCTGTACGCCCAGCGCCGAGCCGCGCTCAGCGCGATGCGTTACCTGGAGGAGTTCGAGCCGCGGCTGGTCGGTCCCGTGTTGAGTGGGACGGCCACCGAACACTCCGACGTGCAGTTGCACCTGTTTACGGATACAGCGGAGTCGGTTGCTCTGAAACTGATGGATCGCCGCGTTCCGTACGAAGTAACGGAAAAACGCGTGAAGATGAATGCGGAGCGCGTGCTCGCCTACCCGGGAATCCGTTTCGAGGTGGACGACTTCGAGATCGAGGCGACGGTGTTTCCGACCGACGGCATCCGTCAGGCGCCGGTGAGCCCGGTCGACGGCAAGCCCATGCGACGAGCCAACGCTTTCGAGGTGGAGTCACTGCTCGACGAGTAGTGACCGCCCCGCCGGTGCCGGAGGTCAGCCCCGCTTGGTGATCTCGTTGTAGTCGCGCTTCGTGGCGCCCGTGTAGAGCTGCCGGGGACGCCCGATCCGCATGCCCGGGTCGGAGATCATTTCCTGCCAGTGCGCGACCCATCCGACCGTGCGCGCGATCGCGAACATGACGGTGAACATCGAGCGCGGAATGCCGATGGCGCTGTAGATGACACCCGAATAGAAATCCACGTTCGGGTACAACTTCCGCGAGACGAAATACTCGTCCTTGAGCGCGATCTCTTCGAGGCGCAGGGCGAGCTCGAACAACGGATTGTCGGAGTGTCCGAGCCGCGCCAGCACCTTGTGGCACATCTCGCGGATGATCTTCGCCCGCGGATCGAAATTCTTGTAGACGCGGTGGCCGAAACCCATGAGCCTGAAGTGACTCGACTTGTCCTTCGCCATGTCGAGGAATTTCGGGATGTTGTCCACGGTGCCGATTTGCTCGAGCATGGAGAGCACGGCCTCGTTGGCGCCGCCGTGGGCCGGGCCCCAGAGCGCCGAGACGCCGGCCGAAATCGCCGCATAGGGATTCGCGCCGGTGCTGCCGGCGAGACGCACGGTTGAGGTGCTCGCGTTCTGCTCATGGTCGGCGTGCAGAACGAACAGCAGGTCGAGCGCCTGCGAGGCGATCGGGTCGATCTGGTACGGCTCGCACGGTACGGCAAACAACATGTGCAACAGGTTGCTGCAGTAATCGAGATCGTTGCGCGGATATACGAACGGCTGGCCGATGGCGTGCTTGTGCGCGGCCGCGGCGATCGTCGGGATTTTCGCAATGATGCGATGAGCGAAAATCTCCCGGTGGCGCGGGTTATAGATGTCCATCGTGTCGTGATAGAACGCGGACATCGAGGCCACCACGGCCGACACCATCGCCATCGGGTGGGCGTTGTGATGGAAGCCGTTGAAGAAACGCAGCAGCGTTTCATTCAACATCGTGTGATGGCGGATGTTGTTGGTGAACTCGTCGAGCTGCTTGCGGCTCGGCAGCTCGCCCAGCAACAGCAGGTAGGCGCACTCGGTGAACGAGCTCTTCTCGGCGAGCTGCTCGATGGGATAGCCGCGGTACATGAGCTGTCCGGCATCACCATCGATATAGGTGATGCGACTTTCCGTCGCCGCCGTCATCCCGAACCCGGGGTCGAAGGTGAAGACCCCGAGGTCTTTCTGAATCGTCGAGATGTCGACGACCGAAGGACCGATGGTGCCACTGCGGACGGGTAGCTGCGCTTTGCGCTCGGTCGCTCGATCGACGAGCTCGAATTTTTTGTCGCTCATGCGGTAGAAAGCTTTTCAGTCCAAAGATATCGGGAGCTACGCGGTCCGCTTCGGGCACCGGGCGTGAGCCAAAGAGGGTTACATGGTCTGTGCCCCGAATCAAGGCGCACGAGCAACGCCGGTACGGTTACCGGTGAGTAGGTCTTTTGGGAGAGGCGCAGCCGCGCAAATGAAGCGCGTTTTACCTTGAGGACTTGGAGAGGTCGCCCGATGCCGACGCGTGAATCCGCGTGTTGGGTTCGGGCGGGTGCCGGAGTGGGGCGCCGCCTCGAGCGGGCGGCGCCCCCCGGCCGAGGAATTAACCGGCCTTGACGCCGCCAGCAGCCGCGTACTTCTTGCGGAACTTGTCCACGCGACCTGCCGTGTCGACCATTTTCTGCTTACCGGTGTAGAACGGATGGCAGTTCGAGCAAACCTCGACCTGCAGATCCTGTCCAAGAGTCGAGCCCGTCTTGAACGTGTTGCCGCACGTGCAAGTCACGGTGATCTCTTTATAGTCGGGGTGGGTGGCGGCTTTCATGGTTGCATCTCTCTATTCAAAGGCTCGAAGTCGCCAGCGGCGCTTCTGAGCGGGTCCGCCATAAATGGCGGCGACGGCACCCGGTTTAAAGGGCGCGCGAGTTTAGCGGCACTTCCGGCCGGCCTCAAGAGGCGTTTGAGGGTCGCCGGGTGCTGGGCTCAGCCCCAGGTCCCGCCAGGGGCTGCAAGGTCCGACTTTGGCGTTTCCTTATCCACAGAAGCTGTGGATAACTCTGTGGATGACGCTCTCGCGCGGCACCCCATTTCCCGGCCAGATTGCATATTTGTTACCTTGGTCAAAAAATGACCAGCCCTTTTGCCCCTTATTTCTCAATGGGTTACGACGAACTCATTGTGCTACATGGTCGGTATAGCGCGTAATGCGCTCATTCTCCAATGTGCGACCCATGGCCTGTGAATAAAGCCCGTGCCGCCCGGTCCGCGGAGTCTCAAGACGCGGTTGACAATCCAAAAGGGTCGGCCATTTGTGCGCTTTTGGGGACAGTCTCGCTGACAAAAGTGAGCAGTAGCTCATTGAGGAACCGTAGACCCTGTGGGCTGGGGCGCAAGCTTGCTCCCGACCTGAGCAGCAGACCACGCTCCACCAGCGACCCGATCTGGCGCGCAACCGAGTCCCAGCCGAGTCCGGTCCGCTCCGAAAAGAGCGCCGCGTCGAAGCCGTCCACGAGCCGTAAGGCGTTCAGCATGAACTCGAAGGGCAATTGATCGTGCGGGACCGGGTTTCGTGTCACGACGGCGGGAACGGAGGCCAGGTAGCGCCTGGGCTCGCGCAGCTGCAGCGTCCGGACAATGGCCTCGGAAGCCCCGGGGAAGCTCAACTTGCCGTGAGCGCCGGCGCCCACACCCAGGTAGTCGCCAAAGGTCCAGTAGTTCAGATTGTGGCGACATTGCCTGCCAGGCCGCGCATACGCGGAGACCTCGTAGTGTTCGAAGCCGGCGTCCGTGAGTCGCAGAAGACATTCGGTCAGCATCTCGGCCGCCAGGTCGTCTTCCGGTAGCTCCGGTGGCTGCGCTGCGAACACTGTCCCCGCCTCGAGGGTGAGTTGGTAGTGCGACAGGTGCGCCGGCTCCAGTGCCAGCGCCTCCCGCAGATCGCGAACGGCGCCGTCGACGTCCTGTCCTGGTAGGGCGTACATGAGGTCGAGGTTGAAATTGTGGAGGCCGGCGGCGTGCAATTCCGTCGCCGCGCGCCGCGTTTCGTCGGGCGAATGGATCCTGCCGAGTGCCTCGAGAAGCCGGGAATCGAAGCTCTGCGCGCCTAATGACACCCGCGTGAGTCCGGCCGCCCGATAGTCTCCGAACCGGCCGCGCTCGATGGCCCCGGGGTTCGCTTCCATTGTCACCTCGACGTCGGAGGCCAGCGTGAGATGTCGGCGCGCCGCTGCCAGCACCCGTCCTATAGCGTCCGGTGAGAACAGGCTTGGCGTACCGCCCCCGAAGAAGATGCTGACGACCTCCCGACCTTTTACGTCCGCCGCCTGCGCTTCCAGATCGCGCTCCAGCGCTTCGACGTAACGGCGCTCATCGAGCTCGCCATGCAGCGTGTACGAATTGAAATCGCAATAAGGGCACTTACGCACGCACCAGGGGAAGTGCACGTAGAGCGACAATGGAGGTGGTGAATGCCAGGGCATCCTGTGTACGTTACACCCTGACGTCCAGTCTCGCCGCAGAGGAAAGGTTCAGAAGTGGCTATCCAGGTAACACGCGTGGCTCGTGCCCTCGGGGCCTTGGTCGAGGGCGTCGACCTGTCGACGGAGCTGTCGCAACCCGAAATCGACCGTCTCGGCGAGCTGTTGGTCGAATATCAGATTCTTTTTTTCCGCGACCAGCCGATTACCCCGCAGGCACAGGCCCGTTTCGCGGCGCGCTTCGGCCCTCTTCACGTCCATCCCATTTATCCGCTGCTTCCCGATCTTCCTGAGATCCTGGTGCTCGATACCCACGCGGACTTCCTTCCGGACAACGACAACTGGCACACGGATGTCACGTTCACCGAGACACCGCCGCTCGCCGGGATTCTCGCCGCGAAGCGCATTCCTACATCGGGAGGCGACACGCTGTGGTCGAGCTGCTCTGCCGCTTACGAGGCGCTCTCGAAGCCGATGCGCGCTTTTCTCGATGGACTGACCGCGCAGCACTCGGTTGCGAAGTCGTTTCCGCCCGAACGCTGGCAGAACGACCCGTCGTTCAAGGAGCGTTATGAGCGTG
>JAQGOE010000135.1 GCA_028293725.1 Gammaproteobacteria bacterium
GTTGCAACCCGAGGGTGTCACGATACCAACTCTCGGATTGCTCGATGTCTTTGACGGACCTGGCGATCTGTCCGAGGGGTCCGAGCCGCGTCGCTGGATTCATAGACCTCTCCCTAGGGCCTCCTCTGGCGCGCGGCTAGTATTTCATGATCTCAGCGGCGGTTGTACGGGTCTCCCGCCCATTCGCTGCCGGCCATCTGCCCTTCCAGGGCCAGGCTCGGATCGTCGAGCATGTTCAGCAGCTCGTTCGACTTGATCACTGCAAATACGCCGGTCGCGACGCCCCACTGCCAGACGGCGTTGCCACGCGCGTCATGGATCACTTTGCCACCGCCGGCCTGGCTCGACGCCGGGCTGACCTCGAAGCTGGCGGGTGGACTGCCTGATTCGCTCAGGTTCAGGGGTTTGAGCCTGTTTTCGAACATTTATGCGACTCCCAGTTCATCTGTGTACGTCGAACATCCGACGCCGCCTTACTTGTTGCAAGTACCGCACCTACGACTTAGGTATCGGTCAGGGGCCGCGTAGCTCAAACGGATTCGTTAAATTTGTGCAGCGCATCTCGGGGGCGGCAAGAGCTAGCCGCGTCAGGTGCGAAGGCGACCAACACGATGCGATCACCGCCGAGACGTACAAGCTACAGCACGAACGTTCAACCCACGACCGCTGCCTTCCGAACGCGCCTTGACCGCCCTACGGCGAGCGTTACACTGAACTTAAACGCAGGTACCCAAAGGGGATTCCCATGGTTGAAATCAGCCGGCGCCGGTTTCTGGCCGTCACCGGCGCCTCCCTGGCCGGCTCGAGTCTCGCGCTGATGGGGTTCTCCCCATCCGTGGCTCTGGCCGAAGTGCGCGAGTTCAAGCTCGCGCGCACCACGGAGACGCGCAACACCTGTCCGTACTGTGCCGTAGCCTGCGGCATCATCATGTACGGGTTAGGTGACTCGGCAAAGAATGCCCAGGCAAGCATCATCCACATCGAGGGCGATCCGGATCATCCGGTGAACCGCGGAACCCTGTGCCCCAAGGGCGCTGGCCTGCTCGATTTCGTCCACAGCGAAAGCCGCCTGCGCTACCCCGAATACCGGGCGCCGGGATCGGATCACTGGGAGCGGATCACCTGGGACGACGCGCTCACCCGAATCGCGAAGCTCATGAAGGCGGATCGCGATGCGAATTTCATCGCCAAGAATGCGGACGGCCTGACGGTCAACCGCTGGGTCAGTACCGCGATGCTGGCAGCCTCGGCGTCCAGCAACGAAGTCGGCTACCTCACCCACAAGGTGATGCGCAGCTTCGGAATGCTGGCTTTCGACAACCAGGCGCGTGTGTGACACGGCCCGACGGTGGCAGGTCTTGCCCCGACGTTTGGCCGTGGAGCGATGACGAATCACTGGGTCGACATCAAGAATGCCGACCTGATCCTGATCATGGGAGGCAACGCCGCCGAGGCGCACCCGTGCGGGTTCAAATGGGTCACTGAGGCGAAGGCGCACAACAAGGCGCGGCTGATCGTCGTGGATCCGCGCTTTACGCGCTCCGCCTCAGTGGCGGACGTCTATGCGCCGATCCGTACGGGAACGGATATCACGTTCCTGGGCGGTGTCATCAGCTACCTGCTGACGAACGACAAGATCCAGCACGAGTACGTCAAGAGCTATACCGACTTCACGTTCATTGTCCGCGAGGACTTCTCGTTCACCGAAGGCATCTTCTCCGGGTACAACGCGGAGAAGCACAACTACGATAAGTCCAGCTGGGACTACGAGATGGGGCCGGATGGTTACGTGAAGACGGACCCGACGCTGGCGCACCCGCGCTGCGTTTACCAGCTGATGAAGAAACACTACGAGCGTTATACACCGGAGATGGTGGCGCGCGTCTGCGGCACGCCCAAGGAAAAATTCCTGCAGATTTGCGAGATGATGGCCTCGACGGCCACCACCAACCGGGCGATGACGATTCTGTACGCGCTGGGCTGGACCCAGCACACCGTCGGCTCGCAGAACGTCCGCGCCGGCGCCATGGTGCAGCTCCTGCTCGGCAACATCGGCATCGCCGGCGGTGGCATGAACGCGCTGCGCGGGCATTCCAACATTCAAGGGCTCACCGATCTGGGTCTCATGACCCAGCTCCTGCCGGGCTACATCAACCTCCCGGTCGACAAGGAGCAGACCTGGGATCAGTTCATCGCCGCGCGTGCCTTCAAGCCGCTGCGGCCGAACCAGTTGAGCTACTGGCAGAACCTCGACAAGTTCATGGTGAGCTTCATGAAAGCCTGGTGGGGTAACGCCGCGACCGCGGAGAACCACTGGGGCTACGACTACCTGCCCAAGCTCGACAAGTTCTACGACATGCTGCAGTTCTTCGAGCTCATGAACCAGGGCAAGATGACCGGCTTCATCTGCCAGGGATTCAACCCGCTGGCCGCGGCCCCCAACAAGAACAAGCTCAACCTGGCACTCGCCAAGCTGAAATTCCTGGTCATCGCCGATCCGCTCGCCACGGAGACCTCGGAGTTCTGGCGTAATTTCGGCGAGCACAATGACGTCGACCCGGCACAGATCAAAACGGAAGTCTTCCGCCTGCCGACCTCCTGTTTCGCCGAGGAGTTCGGCTCGCTCACCAACTCCGCGCGCTGGTTGCAATGGCACTGGCAGGGAGCGCCGCCACCCGGGGAGGCGCAGTCTGACCTATACATCATGGGTGAGCTCTTCACCCGCATGCGAGCGATGTACAAAGCCGACGGGGGAGCCTTTCCCGACCCGATCCTCAACCTGTCGTGGCCCTACGCGCGCCCCAACGAGCCGAGCGCGCAGGAGCTCGCCATGGAGTACTCGGGCAAGGCGCTCAAAGATCTCGCCGACCCGAAGGACCCGACGAAGATCACCCGCAAGGCCGGCGAGCAGCTCGCGGGTTTCGCCGAGCTGCGCAACGACGGCAGCACCTCGAGCGGGTGTTGGATCTTCTGCGGTGCCTGGGGGCCGACCGGCAACCTCATGGCCCGCCGCGACAACTCCGATCCGACCGGTATCGGCAATACGGTCAACTGGGCCTTCGCGTGGCCGGCGAACCGGCGTGTCCTCTACAACCGCGCTTCCTGCGATCCGAGCGGCAAGCCCTTCAATCCAGATCGTAAGCTCATCTCCTGGAACGGCACTGCCTGGGGCGGCGCCGACATCCCGGACTTCAAGGCAGACGAGGATCCCACGCACGGCATGGGCCCCTTCATTATGAATCCGGAAGGCGTCGCCCGGTTCTTTGCCCGCGGCGGGATGAATGAAGGCCCCTTCCCCGAACATTACGAGCCCATGGAAACTCCGCTGGCGAATAATCCGCTCAGCGCCAACCAGCCGCTGTCGCTGAACAACCCGGCGGTACGGATGTTCGACGACGACCGCAAGGCTATTGGCAAATCCGACCAGTTCCCGCATGCGGGCACGACCTATCGCCTCACCGAGCACTTCCACTTCTGGACCAAGCACGCGCGGATAAATGCCATCATTCAGCCGGAGCAGTTTGTTGAGATTGGCGATGCGCTAGCGAAGGAGCTGGGCATCGAGTCCGGCAACATGGTGAAGGTCGAATGCAACCGCGGCTACATCAAGGCGGTCGCGGTGGTGACCAAACGCCTGCGCATGCTGGAGATCGACGGCAAGCCCTTCCATCACGTCGGTGTGCCGATTCACTGGGCCTTCAAAGGCCTGGCCAAGCCGGGTTTCATCGCCAACACACTGACCAACTTCGTCGGTGATGCCAACTCGCAGACCCCGGAATCGAAGTCCTTCCTCGTCCGGGTGGAGAAGCTCTAATGGCGCTGCAATCGCTGGATATCGTCCGCCGCTCGGCTACGACCCTGCCGGAGCCGGAAATCCGCATTCCCGTGGGCACCCAGCAAGTGTCCAAGCTCATTGACACCACGAAGTGCATCGGTTGCAAGGCGTGTCAGGTCGCGTGCATGGAATGGAACGATCTGCGCGGTGAGGTCGGAACCAACATCGGGCAGTACCAGAACCCGCACGACCTGGACGAGAACACCTGGACCCTGATGCGTTTCGCGGAAGTCGAAAACACGAAGGGCGACCTCGAGTGGCTCATCCGCAAGGACGGGTGCATGCACTGCGAGGACCCGGGCTGTCTGAAGGCCTGCCCGTCACCGGGCGCGATCGTGCAGTACTCCAACGGCATCGTGGATTTCCACGAAGAAAGCTGCATCGGTTGCGGCTACTGCGTCACCGGCTGCCCGTTCGACATACCGCGCATCTCGAAGAAGGATCACAAGGCATACAAGTGCACTTTGTGCTCCGACCGGGTTGCGGTTGGACTCGAGCCGGCGTGCATCAAGTCGTGCCCAACCGGCGCCCTGGTGTTCGGTACCAAGGAGGATATGAAAGAGCACGCTGCCGGGCGCATCGAGGACCTCAAGTCGCGAGGCTTCGAGAACGCGGGTCTGTACGACCCGCAGGGCGTCGGCGGGACCCACGTCATGTACGTGCTCCACCACGCCGATCAGCCTGAGCTTTACAACGACCTGCCGAAAGACCCGCACATCAGTCCGATGGTCAGCACCTGGAAGGGCTTTGCGAAACCCCTCGCGCTCGCCGCCATGGCGTTCACGGCGATCGCCGGGTTCTTCCACTACGTCGGAATCGGTCCGGACGAGACGGACGACGAGGACGAGGCGGAAGCCGCCGAGATGGCGAAGAAACTGGGCGCGGTGCCACCACGACAAGGGCCGCAACCGGATACGCCGCATGCGCAGGAGAAGGCTCCATGAGCGATACCACCATCCGTCCCACCAGCTCCGACCCGGTGCACCGCGCGACTATCGTGCGCTACACCGCCAAAGACCGGATCAACCACTGGCTCGTGGCCATGGCCTTCGTGCTCGCGGCCCTGTCCGGGCTCGCGCTGTTTCATCCGGCGCTGTTCTGGTTCACCAACCTGTTCGGCGGCGGTCCCTGGGACCGGATCCTACATCCGTTCATCGGCCTGTTCATGATCGTGGCGTTTATCTTCTACGCGGCCAAGATGGCTCACGAGAACCGCATGCTGCCGCGCGACTGGGCCTGGCTGCGGCGGATCATGGACGTTATATCCAACCGGGAAGAGCGACTCCCCGAAGTTGGACGCTACAACGCGGGCCAAAAGCTCGTCTTCTACAGCGTCGTCCTGTGTCTGGCCGGCCTGCTGCTGACCGGTATCGTCATTTGGCGTGCTTACTTTTCCGAGTACTTCCCGATCACCGTGATCCGCTGGGGCGCGTTGTTGCACGCGCTGTGCGGCTTCGTACTCATTAGTACAATCATCGTGCACATTTATGCTGCAATCTGGGTCAAAGGCTCAATACGTGCCATGACCCGTGGCACCGTGACGCCGGGCTGGGCATGGAAGCACCATCGCGCCTGGTTTCGCGAGATAATGACGCATGCAGAGAGTTCTCGACCCCGCTCAGATTGAAGCCTTCGCGCAGCGCACGATCCCGCGCATCCGGCTTCCCGACCCGGCCAAAGTCTTCTCCGACCGCGCCGCACGCCTTCTGAAATTGAGCGAAGGTCATGCGGTGGGCGATTACCTGCGTCTCATGGCTGCCGTTGCGAAGGCGCAGCAGGATGCGCTCGAGAAGTTACTGGCAAGCTCCGCAGGCCGGCCTGCGAGTGCGCAGGACCAACAGCGCATGCAACAGGCGCGCGAGCACGGCATGCCATTACTGGAGGCGTCGGGCTGGCCTCGCGACAGCGCCTGGCGAGCTGTTTTGCTGGAGCTGTGCGATGCAATTGCCGCGGCGCCCGGATTTCCAGGCGGGGTGGCAGCCACCTGTCGGGGAATTCGCGAGCTTTCCGCCGAGGCGTTGGACGAGCAGGCTCACCTGCTCCTGAACTCTGCCGGCCACGGCATCGATGCGCAGGGCGCGCCCTTTATCATGGCTGCGCTGCAGGTTTATTGGACGCGGATGGTGTGCACTCTGAGTCACGACGTCGTCGCGGACCATGTTGGTAACATCGATGTGCCCGGAATTTGCCCGATTTGCGGCACCCTCCCGGTCGCGAGCGTCGTACGCGCTGAGAAAGCGTATCAGGGCTATCGGTATCTGCACTGCTCGCTGTGTGCCACTGAGTGGCACCTGGTACGCGTGAAATGCAGTCACTGTGAGAGCACCGAAGGCGTTCACTATCGTTCGATCGACACCGGCTCGAGCGAAGGCGGCTCGGTGGCGGTGCGCGCGGAAACCTGCGACCGTTGCAACACCTACCGCAAGATCTGCGCTACCAGGAGCACGACATGGCAGTCGAGCCGGTGGCTGACGACCTCGCCAGCCTGGCGCTCGATCTGCTCATGTCCGAGGCAGGCTTCCATCGCGGCAGCGGCAACCCCCTGTTGTGGCAATCGTCTGAGCCATGAAAGCCGGGGCCGCTGCCATTCCCTCGCTCGACCGGTTGCTCAATCAACCAGCGTTGGGTGAATTGCTGGCCCACCACGGACGCACCCAGGTGAAGTCCGCTCTTCGCGCCCATCTCGATGACCTGCGTCGGGAAGCGCTGTCCGGCTCTCTGAATCCCGCCTCTCTGGGAGACGACCACGTCGCCGCCGTACTCGAGCAAAAGCTCGGCGCGGCCACGAAGCCGCAATTGCGGCCGGTGTTCAATCTGACCGGCACCGTGTTGCATACGAATCTCGGGCGCGCGGTCCTGCCGGAGGAAGCCGTGAGCGCCGTCGTGCAGGCCATGAGTACCCCGGTCAACCTGGAATACGATCTTGATTCGGGACGGCGCGGCGAGCGCGATGCGGTCGTCGAGCAGTTGCTCTGCGATCTGACCGGCGCGGAAGCCGCGACCGTCGTCAATAACAATGCGGCGGCCGTGCTGTTGATCCTGAGCGCCCTGGCTGCCCGGCGCGAAGTCATCGTGTCCCGCGGCGAACTCATCGAGATCGGCGGCTCATTCCGTATTCCGGACATCATGCGGCAGGCGGGCGCGAAGCTCGTTGAAGTCGGAACGACGAATCGCACCCACCTGTCTGACTACGCGGACGCAATCGGCCCAAGATCCGCGCTGTTGATGAAGGTGCATACCAGCAACTACGTCATTAACGGCTTTACCAACAGCGTCGGCCCGGACGAGCTGGCTGAGTTAGGGCGAGCGAAATCCATGCCTGTCGTAGTGGACCTTGGCAGCGGCTCGCTCGTCGATCTGGCGCGCTGGGGCCTGCCGAAGGAGCCCACCGTCCGCGACACGATGATGGCCGGCGCGGATCTCGCCTCTTTCAGTGGAGACAAGCTGTTGGGCGGCCCGCAGGCGGGCCTCATCGTCGGTCGGGCGGATCTGATCGCCAAACTGAAAAAGCATCCTCTCAAGCGGGCCCTCCGTGTTGGGAAGCTGACGTTGGCGGCGTTGGAACCGGTGCTTTCCCTGTATCGCGCGCCTGAATTTCTGAGCGAACGGCTGACCACCTTGCGGCAACTCACACGGCCGGCAGACGCCATGCAGGCACAAGCCGTGCGAATGCAACCGATCGTGCAAAAGGCCCTGGGCTTGGCTTACGAAGTCGCCGACGCCGCCATGAACAGTCAGATCGGTAGCGGCGCCCTGCCCGTCGACCGGCTTCCGAGTCATGGCCTCGCCATACGGCCTGCCGGCGGCAAACGGGGCGGCTTGGATCGTCTCGAAGCCCTGCTGCGAGCCCTGCCCCGCCCTGTCATAGGACGCATCGCTGATAAAACTCTCTGGCTGGACCTGCGTTGTCTCGAGCCAGCGGAGGAGCCTGAGTTCATCACGCAGTGGAGTGCGTTCGGACGATGATCATCGGCACTGCCGGTCACATCGATCACGGCAAAACGACACTGGTCCGGGCCCTGACAGGGGTGGACACGGACCGGCTCAAGGAAGAGAAAGCACGCGGAATATCCATCGAGCTGGGCTATGCCTACACGCCGCTCGAAGGTGGCGACGTGCTCGGCATCATCGATGTTCCTGGCCACGAGCGCCTCGTTCATACGATGGTGTCCGGCGCGTGTGGCATCGACTTCGCACTGCTGGTTGTTGCTGCCGACGACGGCGTAATGCCCCAGACACGCGAGCACATTGCCATTCTCGAGTTGCTGGGCGTTTCACTCGGTGCCGTTGCATTGACGAAGACGGATCGTGTCGATAGCCGTCGTCTGCACGAAGTGCGGGCGGAGATTGCGGCTGCATTGGCGCCCACGGCATTGAGCGGAGCGCCTATCTTTGGGCTCAATGCCACGGCGGCTAACGATCCCGGTACGGAGTTGCTCCGTCACCATCTGCATGCAACGGCCGCGCAATTTCCCGTCCGACGCGACCAGCGCCTATTTCGTCTCGCCGTGGATCGTGTGTTCAGCCTCAGCGGACACGGCACTGTTGTCACCGGAACTGTGTTCTCTGGACAGATCGGGACGGGAGACACGGTGGCCATCATGCCGTCCGGGACCCAGGTGCGTGTTCGAAGCATCCACGCGCAGAACCGAGCCACTAACAACGGTCGCGCCGGTCAACGCTGTGCTTTGAATCTGGCAGGCATAGAAACAAGTGCGATAGGTCGTGGCGATTGGCTTGCCGACCCGCGGGCGTTTGTACCCACACCGCGCGTCGATGTTCGTCTGAAGCTGCTCGCTGGCGATGGCTCGCGGCGCCTCACCTCCTGGGCACCTCTGCATGTGCATCTGGGAACGGGACATCATGTTGCTCACGTAGTACCTCTCGATTCCACTGAGTTGGCTCCCGGCGAATCTGCGCGCGTGCAGTTGGTGTTCGACAAGCCTGTCTGCGCAACGCCCGGCGACCGCTTCATCGTTCGCGATGCGCAGGCGACGCACACTGTCGGCGGAGGTGTGGTGCTCGACCCCGCCGCGCCATCGAGGAAACGACGCTCCGCCGAACGATTGCGCTGGCTCGGCGCTCTCGAGAAGTTGGTCGCCGGAGAGGGTGTTGGGCACCTCCTTCGAGACGCACCGCATGGCGTGAAAATGAGTGAGCTGGCGCGAGTGATGGGCCTGCCACCTGAGGAGGTGCTCCTTCCCGCGGACACGGTGACCATCGACTCCGGTCAAGAGCGTTTCGCACTGTATCCCGCACACTGGTTGGCGTTGCGCGATCGAGCCATAGCGGCTTTACGTCAATTTCACGAACAAGTGCCCGACGAGCCCGGACCGGATATCGGGCGATTGCGCCGGATTGCCCTACCCGACTTGTCCGACGCGCTCTGGCGCGCCTTGATCGCCACGCTGGTGCATGAGCAGCTGGTCATTCGCAGCGGACCCTGGCTGCACCTGCCGGAGCACACTGTTGCTCTGTCCGCCGCTGATCAGGTGCTGGCCCGTAAGCTGCAACCCCTGATCTCGACCGGGAAGTTCGATCCGCCGTGGGTCCGCGACCTCGCCGCCGTTTCCCACGAGCCCGAAGAACGCGTACGCGAGGTATTACGCAAGTCAGTCACACAAGGCACGGTGTTTCAAGTCGTGCGCGATCTCTTTTACGACCGCGACAGTGTCGGTGAGCTCGCCGCCATCATCACGAGGCTCGCGCAAGAGAACGGCACGATAGACGCCGCTCGCTACCGTGACGAGTTGGGCCTAGGTCGCAAGCGGACGGTGCAGATCCTGGAATTCTTCGATCGCGTGGGCTACACGCGGCGCGTGAGGGATTCACACGTGTTACGCCAGGACAGCGGCTGGCATATCTAGCTTAATCTCGCTCGTTCGGAGGGCACACGTACCCGGTGGTACGGCTGGGCTTCAAACCCAGGAGGGGGCGTCAGACGCTTCCTGGTAGGTTCGACTCCTGCTGCCTTCCGCCACTCGATTACCCGTGAGGTAATTGAAGTGCTACCGCCCAGCAGTACTATGAAGCTCATGAGGACTTCAGTAAATTCCGGTACGAAGCCGCCCGGCGGTGAGTTGGGCGCCCTGTTGAAGCATTGGCGCGATACACGGCACCGTAGCCAGTTCGATCTCTCCATCGATACGGGCGTGTCCCAACGACACATCAGCTTCATCGAGAGCGGCCGTAGCGCGCCGGGTCGCCAGACCTTGATGGACATCGCCCAGGCGCTCGATATACCCCTGCGCGACCGCAATACCTTGTTACTGGCCGCGGGCTTCGCGCCTCTGTATTCCGAGGGCGCCTGGAATGTGCAGGAGATGCAGGGGGTGAACCGCGCCCTGGAGCGTATGTTGCGCCAACATGAGCCGTTTCCGGCGGTGGTCATTGATCGTTACTGGAATGTGCTCCTGGCAAACGATGCCGCGCCACGCTTCTTCAATTCCTTCACTCCGGAGGCCACGCATAAGAATCCGCGCAACATCCTGCACCTGATGTTCGATCCGGAGCGACTGCGGCCGTTCATCGCGAATTGGGAAAGCGTGGCAAAGAGCCTGTTCGAGCGTGTCTATCGTGAGTCCGTCGGACGGCTCGTCGACGGCAAAACCCAGGAGCTGTTGAGCGCCCTGCTCGCTTATCCGGCTGTGAAACCCGAGTGGAAGGCCCCGTCGAAGACCATGAGGACTGCGAGCGACCTGCCGGTCATCCCCATCAGTTTCGTCAAGGACGACCGGCTGTTGAATTACTTCTCCATGGTCGCGACCGTCGGCACCCCACAGACGGTGGCGGCGCAGGAGTTGCGCCTGGAATGTATGTTTCCGGTAGACGAGGCGACCGAAAACTATCACCTCGCACTGATGAAGAAACTTACCGACTAGGTTGGTTCGA
>JAQGOE010000163.1 GCA_028293725.1 Gammaproteobacteria bacterium
TACGGTCGAGTAGGTGTATTGAAGCCAACGTGCCCACTCGACCGAGAGCAGCATTAGCCTAATCCGATACCGGAGGTTGAATTGTGGTGTCCGGCTGTGATAGTTCGCAGCCTTGCGCCAGAAATCCACATCCGGCTCCTGCAGTCGCTTGTGCAAGATGAAGGCGGCCAACATGGCGTTGTAGCATCCGCGCCATCGCAAGTCCGCCAACCCCACCCCATACGGTGCGAGCTCCCGCCGCCATGTGTCGGTGTTGATTTGAAAATGTGACAAATCGAAGCTGCCATTCGCGTTTGCAACGACCTGGCCATTCGTACCCGCCTCCTGGCTGGCGATCGCGAGCAAGACGTTGGATGGCACGGCCTGTTGCGCCGCTGCCTGCAAGACGCACTCGAGGGTGGCTGGACCGTATGGGTAGACATCGGGAGCTGGAAGATCTAGCACAGCCACCTCTCGTGTCGAAACCAGTGCGCGAATGCACCTGCCTCAAACAGCCGGCCCGAGGCAACCTGCCAAGCGCGGTACGAGCGCTTCAGGCCAAGTACCGCAAACATGAGTGAGAATGCCCCCCACGTGAGGGCGACTCTCATCGGCACGCCGGCAACCACCATGTGCACGAACCACGCAAAGGTAAGCACTGCGACCGCAAATAGGATACGAGCGCCCCTTCGGTGCCGACGCACGAGGTGGCTCCTGGTCGCGCCGGACAGCGTTCGGAACACCGACAGAGCCCGCTCCCGCCGGTAGTGAGCGACATCGTTGCTCAGAGCGCGTGGATTGGATGCCAACACTGCGAACCGGCAGGACGTGCACACCCAGCCCGAGAGGGATGGACCTACCGCGTTCGGGCTCACAGACGTCATGTTGTTGCCTCGAGCACGGATCATCACCCCACCGTCGCAGTGGGGACAGGCAGGCTGCACGGCCCGACCCCACAGTGAGCGTACCCAGGCAAAGAGTTGCTGATTCAGCTGCCAGCCAACCAGTCCTGCAGGGATAGTGACGAACACCAGGCGCGCGGCTCGGGCGACCGGCTTTAACTTGCTCACCCCGTGGCTCTCCGTTCGTGGTTCCAGGGAATGCTCCTTTGCGGAGTGTATGCACAAACCGTCCTATCGTCCATTTTGAGTATTCTCAACGAGGGGCTTCAGTGCCGCCTTGACCTCCTGCTGGCAACGCTGTGCAATCTCACTCAAGGTGAGGCGCATCTGCCCCGCGGTACGCCGTTCCGGGACCGGTTGCGCGGGGTACTGCGTGGCGTGCGCGATACTGGCGTGCACTGCCTCAATACGCTCCTCCGCCGCGAACTTCGCTTCCAGGGTCTCGAAAGGCTTCCCTCGCCCGGCCATCTCGATATCCAGGAGACGCTTGCGCTCAGCGACGCCCATTTGCGCATAAAGGCTGTCTCCGTCCTTCGATTCCGGCTGCGCGGTCGGCGAAGCGCGCACGATCGGCAACGTCTTTGACATGAAAGTGAGCGCATCCTCGTTGGTCGCCTGCACCAGATTCGTCTCCGGAACATCAATGCGAATCTCGCGGTCAGAGGCGTCCTCGGATGGACGCGCTGTCGAATAGGCGGAAGCGGCGGCCTTCTTCGGAGTGTTCTGCACGATCGCGCACACCGCTGAAAGGGCGCGCTCCGCCAGCATCTGTTGCGCGCTGCGCACGCCACCGGGACTGTCTACACGGGCTGTGTCCGTGCCGACGCGATCAGGGGGCGCTCCCGGCCGGTGCTCCGCCGTGGCCCGTCGTATGGGGCGCTCCGCTGCGGGCTCGCGCTCGGCTACCGCAGCTGTACTCGAGGTGCGCTCGCCAGACGTTTCCGTTGGCTTTGACACAAGATTCCCCTTCAACCAGGCCCCGAGCACCGCTAGCGCAGCATCGGGCCGACTGAGCGTTGGACGCTCCTTGTCCACATAATTGCCCTCCAACGTCTGATGCAGTCCGATCAGGGTTGCGTCCGGTTTGATACACCGCCTAACCAGGTCTGCGAATGCGGCGCCATCGGCCAAGCTCCTCATCAGCGCCTCAACGGCCTTGCGATGTTGGGGCAAGTCGGCCGGCTCCGGCGCTTCCACCGGAATCAGGTCGTTGATGCGCATCTCCTTGGGTGCGGGGCCTGCGGTGTAGAAGCCCATCCCGCGAATCACACGCACGCCCCCGCTCTGGCCCCCACGCTCCTTCTTGCCAATGAGCAGCGTGAACTCCCCATTCTCCTGCGCTGCCAGATCGTCATAGTCCAGCCGACTGCCTTTTTCGATCTGCACATTGTCGTGTACACGGAAGCTCTCCTCGAGCGCCCCGGTCTGGCGCTCGTAACCTGAGATCACCGCCTGAGTAGACTGGCCCGCCGCCCCTTGCACACGGCGCCAAGTCTCACTCTCTTCTCCGGAGGTCAGCCGTCCCACCGCACGGACATTGGTGTTTTCCCAGGTTGCGTCAGCTTCCTCGGCACTGGAGCGTTTCAACGAGGAGAAGTCCTGCGCTGCAAAAATCACCGCAAAGCCCAACGAGCGTGCCTGAGCTGGTGCAACCGCGAAGCCAATAACGGAGTAGTACCCATACTCGTCAAGGATGCAGTAGAACGGAACGCTCGCGTTGGTCGGGCGTGAGTCGATGATCTCGCGTACGACACCTTCGACGCGATTGCCCAAACAGCCCGCCATCATCTGTTTGATGCTGCCAACAATGAGCTTCCCCAGCATCCGCAGGCTATCTGGCGCACGTTCGAGCGCCGGCAGCAGTACGACCAGCAGACGGCGATTCACGACCACATCGAAAAAGTCCACATCGCCGACCTTGCACTTGAAGATGTGACCAAAGTTGTACGTCAAATCGTTGAAAATCCTCGTGAGTTGCATGGTGATGTATCCATGCTGCTCGAGCGTCTTCTGATCTTGCTTTTTCAGCTTGTTACGCTGATAGCCTGGCAACGTGATCAAATACGATCGCAAGGGTGCGACGATCGTGTCGAAGAGCTCTCCGTATTTGCCGTGGTGCTCCCACACCAATTCCTCGAGGACATTGAGCTCGAAGTATTCCAGATACTTCTCCGGCGACAGATTGAGGTAGCCCTTGTCGCGCAGATAGGTCAGCGGACGAGTGAGCGCCGCCACGAAACTGATCGCCCGCCCCTTCCACATAT